>JAJYPA010000246.1 GCA_021795795.1 Pseudomonadota bacterium
TTGTCTATTGCTAGAGGCATAGAGGTCTCCTATCAAATATCAGTTCAAGATTCATCGACAAAACTGCCACCCATCCGTTGCACGGACTCGCGCTGGCCCCCAAAGGAACCAGATGAGCATCCACTTGTCACACGCCCGAGGGTCGACTTTCAGACTCGCTGCCGCCAGCCGGGATGTGAAGCTGATGTCGCTTTTCCGCCGGACATCCGTTCTTCCAGCGCTTCCTCAATTCCAGACAGGAAAGCTGCCTCCGACACCTTTCCGGACCACCTGACGGTCAATGAAGCAGGCCTGATCTCGCTTCTGCCAAGTGCGATCGGGAATTCGCATAGGATCGACGTCCACCATGACCGCAGACTCTGGTGCTGCATCGGCCCTCTCCGCTGTAACACCGAAACTGTCTGGACAACCGAGCAATCCGGGCCACGGCAGATAACAGCGGTCGGCGCACGGCTCCCGGACTCCCTTGCAACATCGACTGCCACCCCTTTGACCTCTGCCAGCTCTATTTGATGTCCACCAAAGGACCAACGCAGTGTGCCGATGGTGCCCGTCGACATATGAGCATTGTTGGTCACGCATAGCATGTTGCTCAGCGAACAAGGTTCCATCACGACCCATCCCCGACCTCGTCCTTGCCGAACTTGTGCTTGAACGTGAACGGCTCTCCGAGCAACTGGCTATAGGCGCGCACATAACCATCGCGGTCACCGCGCGGCGGCATGCGGTCCTCCAGCAATCTTGCAGACCGTCAACATATAGCGCCGGGTGTGGCGCAATAGGCCTATGTCTGGCTAGAAGGCTGCCACTTGAGGATCGAAGTTCTCGCCGGTCACGCCCATCCCGGTCCTGGCAACCGGCAACGCTTTGAACCGGATGTCTGCGTACTTGCGCTTGATCTTCGCAATCACTTTCGCCGTGAACGATTCGCGCTGGTTGCCCATCCGGTGGCGCAAATTGCAGGAGATCATCTCCACCGTGGAGATCTGCTTGTTCGCCTTTTTCCAGGCCAGCACCCATGGCGAGGAACTCATCCTCGTCCATGGAGCAGAACTTGTAGGCATCGTTATGTCCCCAGAAGGACAGCGTGTCCATGTCGGGCACGCTGTCCTTCTGGGTTGCGGTGATGTTGTATGCCGTGGTGCCGTAGGTCTTAGCCAACAGTTCGGCGCGCTTCTTGTGATCGGCTTCCGCCCAGAGAACGATTAGGCCCATGCGACTTGCTCCTCCTGCCCCTGTACCTGAACACACCCTCGACCCCCTGCCCGGCAGGAAGCGCGGCAGGGTAACAACCTGCCATTCCCGCACCAACCTGGTCGACCTCAAATCTCCTTGGCATTCTTAGGTTCCGTTTGCATGCGCTGGATAGAGCCCACTCGGACCGTATGGGCCGAATTGTCGTTTCCTCCGGCCTCGACCATCTTGGCGTCCACAATGAAAGCCTTTTCCTGGGCATCGGTGTATTTCTTGATGTAGCGGTAGTACCTGGTTTGACCAGCATTGATCACCAGATAACAACTGATATGTCCGTTCATTCGCCTTCTCCTTCTGTGCTGAAGTCAAACCTTGGTCCGCTGGACAGCCTCAGGCAAATGCGTAATCGAACTCGCCCGCATCCACGCCCACCGTCACTCCCGATATCTGCCTGCCCTCAATCATCCGGTTGAGGAATTCGCGCGAGATGTCCGGCAGCATGGTGTTGGTGAGGATCGCGTCGATCATGCGGCCGCCCGATTCACTCTCGGTGCAGCGCTCGACCACCAGCTTCACCACGTCGTAGCAGTAGTCGAACGGGATATTGTAGCGAACCTCAATGCGCTTCTTGATGCGATCAAGCTGCAGCTTGACGATCTTACCCAGCATCTCAGGACTGAGCGGGTAATAAGGTATTGATACCAATCGCCCCAGCAACGCAGGAGGGAAAATTTTCAGCAGTGGTTCACGCAATGCCTTGGCCATGCCCTCGGGGGCAGGCATCAACTCCGGATCTTTACACAAGCCGGCAATCAGGTCGGTGCCTGCGTTAGTGGTCAGCAAAATAAGCGTATTTTTGAAGTCAATGGAACGGCCTTCGCCATCTTCCATTATTCCTTTATCAAACACCTGAAAAAAAATCTCATGCACATCAGGATGGGCTTTTTCCACCTCGTCAAGAAGAACCACAGAATAAGGTTTTCGCCGAACGGCCTCAGTCAGCACACCACCTTCGCCATAACCCACATACCCGGGCGGAGCGCCCTTCAGCGTGGAGACGGTGTGTGCCTCCTGAAACTCGCTCATATTAATCGTAATCAGGTTTTGCTCGCCACCATACAACGCTTCGGCGAGGGCCAGGGCTGTCTCGGTTTTTCCCACGCCCGAGGTGCCGGCCAGCATAAACACGCCAATCGGTTTGCTGGGATTATCCAAACCCGCGCGCGAGGTCTGAATGCGCCGGGCAATCATCTCCATCGCATGGTCCTGGCCAATCACCCGTTGACCCATAATACTAGCGAGATTCATGACCGTCTCAATTTCACTTTTGACCATGCGACCAACCGGAATGCCCGTCCAGTCCGAAACCACAGAGCCCACCGCCTGATAATCGACAGTGGCCAGGATCAGCGGATGCTCGCCTTGTAGTTCACCCAGTTGGGCTTGCAACCCTTTGAGCGTTTCCAACGCCGATTCACGCTCGGAGGTTGACGATGACAAGGGCGACGCATCCTCAAGCTTCGCTTCGCCTTCTACCGCCAATTCCTGGTTAGCCTTCGCCTCCAGAACACTGCCGGTGCCCTCTACGGGCGCATTACCCGTTCGAAGCTGAGATCTCAGGTTGAGAATCTTTTCCACCAATTCTTTCTCAATAATCCAGTTAGCCTCCAGGGTTTCCAACCGGGACTTTTGAGTTGTAAGGGCTTCCTGAGCAGACTGCTCGCGATCCGCCACTTCGATGCCGACGCTTTTTTCGCGTCCAATAATCGATAATTCCGTTTCAAGAGCATCAATGCGCTTGCGCGTGTCATCCACTTCTGCGGGTACCGCATACTGACTGATGGCAACTCGCGCGCATGCCGTATCCAGAAGACTGACCGCCTTGTCCGGCAATTGACGTGCTGGAATATAGCGATGCGATAATTTGACGGCAGCTTCCAGGGCTTCATCGAGGATTTGCACCTTGTGGTGTTTTTCCATGACACTAGCAATTCCACGCATCATGAGGATCGCCTTTTCTTCGCTGGGTTCATCAATGAGCACGGTTTGAAAGCGCCGAGTCAGCGCCGGGTCCTTTTCGATGTGTTTCTTGTATTCTGCCCAGGTGGTGGCACCAATCGTGCGCAAGTTGCCACGCGCCAGGGCGGGCTTCAGCAAATTCGCCGCATCCCCCGTGCCCGCTGCTCCACCGGCACCAACCAGCGTATGTGCTTCATCAATAAACAAGATGATGGGTTTGGTTGAAGACTGTACTTCCTCAATGACCTGTTTCAGGCGATTTTCGAATTCGCCCTTCATACTGGCGCCTGCCTGCAATAAACCCACATCAAGCACGCGCAGCTGCACATCCTTCAGTGGTGGCGGCACATCTCCAGCGGCAATTCGTAATGCGAAACCTTCAATCACCGCCGTTTTTCCCACACCCGCTTCTCCAACCAGCATGGGGTTGTTTTGTCGACGGCGCATCAGGATGTCGACCAACTGACGAATTTCGTCATCACGGCCCACAATCGGGTCCATCTTGCCACTGCGTGCTTGTTCGGTGAGGTCTACGGTAAATTGCTTGAGGGCCTCCTGCTTACCCATTTGCGCGGGTGCCATGGCACCACTCGCCTCGCCCGGCCCAGCCTCCCCCATGCGAAATCCATCAGAGGCACTCTGTCCATCTTCCGGTGACCCGGCAACCACTTCCGCGAATTTTTCAACCAGGGCCTCTGGTTTGATTTTATCAAACTCCGCTGAAATATTGACAAGTGCATTCCGCAGGTGCCGGGTACGGACACATCCTACGACCAGATAACCCGTACGTACCTGTGCCTCGCCAAACATCAGGGTTGCAAAGACCCAGCCCCGTTCTACGGCTTCCTCGACATTACTGGAAAAGTCGGAAATGGAGGTTGACCCACGTGGCAGCCGATCCAGAGATTCTGTGATATCACGCGCAAGGTTCGATGGATTGATATTGAACTGCTTGATGATGCGATGAAGGTCAGAGTCTTGCAGTTGTAGTATCTGATGGATCCAGTGCACCAGTTCCACATAAGGATTACCACGCAGCTTACAGAAGACCGTGGCGCTTTCTATACCACGGTAAGCTATCTTGTTGAGCTTACCAAATAACGCGTTACGACTAATTTCCGTCATCTGTGCTTATCTCCGCTGACCGCTCATATGAAAAAGAATCAATAAACTTCATCCCACCGGTTTTAATACAACATGGTCCACGTCTTGCAACGGAAGCTGCGAGCCAATCCAAGTGGATAGCCCCATGCGCCCGGATTTCCCTAACCGTGTTCTAGGCACATCTTCTTTATTAAGTATCAGTTGTACATCCCAGGCTTTTTCTTCACCTACATACGTCTTCACCATCGCTACCAGTTGACGTAGAGCCGAGCCACCCGGCAGAAAATTGCTAAATTGCGCATAATTCAACGGACCCAGCCTAAGCCTAAATCGCTGCTGGGCACCCCAAACTGCGTTACCCATCACCGTGGTACGGCCCATACTGGCCACTTCTGGTGAACCACCTAGTCGTAGATGTGCCGTGGGGGGCAAACGCATCCACTCTGTCATAAACTCAATAATGCGCACTGAAACTCCGAAGAAATGTTCCATCATACTGCGTAAACCATCTACATTGCGCGCCTGAGCCAATAGTCTTCCCGCAAAAAAACGCTTGTAGTGATCTGGCAAGGCATCTCGATCCTGCAAGCCCGGGGTCGACAAACCGACCAGCGCTCCCATATAAAGCCGGTACTTGTCTGTAGCCGGGCGGTCAAACTGCACGGTTGGCTGGGCATCCGCCCAGGCGCGGTACAACAAACTCAACATCCGATGATGAAAAATGTTGGCGAAGGCGATAAATGTCGGATCTTTCGCATTGCGTTGTCGATCCAGTGCATATTCCGTCAGGTGCAACGGCAAAGGAGCGTGAGGTCCAAACAGACCAAAGAACAATACATTCATATGTGCCACGGTCTCTGCACGAGCAGGCTCGAAGCTCTCTATGGCCCGCGGCGCAAATCCGAGGGACGGGGTCTGGCACAAACGTACCGGATCCTCGTTCGATTTAGTAGATTGCCCAAAACGGGGGAGCTCTGAGTACGCGCATTCCAGCCACCGTAACGCCTCGAAAAACTCAAAGCGCTCCGGCGCACGCTGCAGCGCGGAGAGCAGCGCTACATAACTTGGCGTTTGCCGAGCTGTGCTGGCCATCGAGCCACCTCATTCCGTTCTAATGTGGATAAAACTGTTTCAGTAAAAGAATTGATCGAGACATAACGCGCAAAAAAATGTTGCATGATCGAACCGAGCAAAAATGCGCCAGCACCCTCAAACGCAGCATCGTCACAAGTCAACGTAATCTCTAAACCTCTCCCGTACGTAATCGGACCATTGGTCGGGATCCGCCGGACCACTGGCTGTGAGCGTATCCACTTAACACCTTCAATCTGGCGACGCGCACTGGCATTAAATTCATCCGAATAAAGAGTCAGCATCTCCCGCAGTGCTGCTGCCCCATCTTCTTGCCTGTCGCTGAGCAATGAGGTGTAGTTCAATTGCAGATGGCTAATGAGGCGCCAGGCGGTCTCGCCCGTAGCGGTCGGTGCACGGGGTTTAGTTGGTCCCGCCACACAACGGACAGAACGCACCGGTGCGCCGGTACTCATTTCAAAATCTGTGGTGGACTTTCCTAATGGCATTTGTAAAGGTAAATCACGATTCGTACACAATAATTGCATACCAATTTGACGCAATTGCGTGGAATAAGGCGCATCTCTGCCATCCACCAGGGCAATAAACAGTTCGCTCCCCACGTAGCTTGATCGGGCTCCACGCTGTTTCTGCCGGGTCGACAAGAGGCGCGGTTTGCGGGTCGTGGTATAGTACGCAAATTGTCCACTGTGCCAGGTCCGTTCATCCCCCCCGTAAAACGGCTGAAAACGTTGTTCCGGTTCCTGCCGGTCACCAAAACCTTCGACCCCACTGATACTATGTACCTCAAAGTCCATCGGCCGGGTACGATCTGCCAGTATGTGATATTCCGTTTTACCCTGCTGCAAATGTATACGATCGGCACGTCGCGGAAACAAGTTAATAGCAGGCGTACAAAAAAGCCTGAAGTTATCCACATCTACAGCATTGTGTAAACGTGGTATACTCCGATTAAACAGAACGGCGATTTCAAAAGCGTTACTCTTGGATCGTGAAAGCAGTGCTTTCAAACCCGTAAATTCAGCGAAGAGAAACCGCTCAGGGCAAGCAAAATATTCCTGCAGAAGACGATAGCCACTGAATGATCGGTCTGTGTAGGGTAGCAATGCATCGCAATCATCGAAACCGCGACTCTGAATCCCTTTGGCATCAAACCACATGCGGTTGTTGGCGTCATTCTCCCCCACAGTCAAGGTATAGCCCAGCGCATTACCCATTAATTGTTCATAAAGGTGCTTGGATACCTCGTCAACACCCGTGATAAAAATGGGTAGATGATCAAGCGTCAACATATGCGTCTGCATACCGCCTGTTATAGCAAAGCGAATTCTCAGGCCTGCCCTTACGGGTTGTCCTGACGGTACCACAATCCCCGCAGCTGACATTGCAGCAGGTGACTCGAAGTATTTCGCTTCACACAGTTCCAACGGCCATAGTACAACATCATGAGCCGTGCGATATTCACAGGCTGTACGATCGTCCATCGACACCAGGCTACGCAGTGCCGTATCTCGCGCTATCGTGTATCCAGTGGCTAAGGAACTTTCACTAGTGTCTGCCTGCATTTGCACAACCGCCATGGATGGAACTGGTGCCAAGTAGTGCGGATAGAGCATTTCCAGCAAATGTTGGGTAAATACAGGATATTGCGCATCCAGCTTGAGCTGAACGCGCGCCGCCAAAAAAGCAAAGCCCTCGAGTAATCGCTCCACGTAGGGGTCGGCACATTCAAATCCTTCCATCCCAAGCCGACCCGCGATTTTAGGATAAGCATGGGCAAACTCCGCACCCATTTCGCGAACGTGCTGAAGTTCACGATTATAGTAGCGCAGCAGGCGTGGATCCGTGCCAGTCAACTCACGCCCTCCAACACTTTAAACGCGCCTGTTTCCAGATCGACTTCCGTTTTAAGATATAAATTGAGGGGAATGGGTTGCGCCCACATTTCTGCGTCAATATTAAACACCAGCCCCTGCCTGTCCATGCGTTTATTATCAATACTCACGACTACCCGCAGGGCATCAGGCGTGAGTCTCGGCTCAAACGCGATCAGGGACGCTCGGATTTTACGTTCCAGTACATCAGCATCCACCCCGGACATCACCAGTCCGGTAAGATCTGGAATTCCAAAGTTCAATACCGAACGTCGCACTTCGGGGTACTCCAGCAACTCATCATCGTCACTCAACTGAACACAATTGAGCAACCATGAAATGTCCCGTGTAACACAATCGCGTAATCTTATGGCAGAAATCACTCTCCGTTCGCGACTCTCATTGGTTTTACCCACTTCGTCATCGGCAAGGCGATCCAATAATGAAGGCTGCAAACGCTCCTGAGTTGTCAGTTCCGCCACAGAATATAATCTCCTTCAGTCCAGATTAAATGTGATGCTACGAATATCCAAAAGCGGATAATCACCCTCATTGGTTGTGAGCATCCGTTGACCAAAACCCACAAAGCAATCGTTCCCCATGTCTCGCCATTCGGTTTTTCGGGCAAGAACAATCTCATGGTCTTCGGAACACTCTGATCCTGGATAACGACTAGGCACAAACCCGATCGCCTGTCCACCATTGATCCAGGTGATTTCTACAGCAACCCAAACCTTATCGCGCAGGTCTGAAGGCGCTTCAAATTTGATCTCGCGAATGCGAGAAAATGGTACCCAGCAGTATCCCTTATTAAGGATGATTTCCAAACACGGTCCAAAGCGCGTATCTCCATCGGCTAACCAATCAAACGGAACACCATCAATGTATCCACCGATAACTTCAGCCTGATCAAAGGCATCTAAACGTAAAGCCATGGCCTGTTCAAACCGGCCCCCAATTTGCGCCTTTAATGCTTCAATCAATAATGCCAGCCATTGGGTTGGTTCACCAATCACCAATGGAGCCTGAAAACCAGAAAACACTACATGTCGTTTCACTTCACCCTGCAATGCATGCGCATAGGCGCCTACAAGCAGTTCATTGAACTTATCCAGATCACCGCTCACCTTTAATTGATTTAGAGCACGCTCCCACTGTCCCATCAGGGCCAGCAACTGAAAGAGGAAAACCCGCAACTGCGCATCAGATGGACCAGATCGTACCTGGTCCATTAACGCTTTTAACGCTTCACTCAGCTTTCCTTCTTTCAGAAGATCATCTGGTTTCATTAACATCTCTCGTACAATGGGTTAGCGCGGTGAGAATCTTCTAGGAAATGATTAAGTGACCTTTCCCAAAACTTCTTGCATGTCATAAACAAAGGTCTTCGCACCATCTTTTTTCCCGCCTTCCGGGGTCTGGGGCTGAAATGAAAATTCAAATTTGCCAAAATGCAAGCTTAAGTTTTCTGTAAGTTTATCCTCACCACCGCTACCACCAGAACTCCAGGAGGTTATAAGCACCCCATTACTCAACGTCAACGTAAGAAAATCCGTTTGATCACCCACCGCATTCGTTACATACAAAACTGCACTATCCATGCGCGCGCCCGTGCATACAGCATTCAGTAACACGTTAGAGCAGCTATCTACATATTTTGTAATTGATATATCCTGTACATTAGCTTTTCCACCACTCGTGGTATTTCCTCCGTGAAGATCACCTGTATTACTTGCACCCCAGGACCAGGCCAAAATTGGAATTTCCCCTTTATGCTTTGAATGAGCAGAAGAACCCTCAATTTTCAGCTTTCCACCAGTAAACTTCAAATGCATATCGAATGACATTTTTCAAATCCTCCATGTTGGTAAAAAATAAACATCTAGACACTCCAATAAAGCAACTACACTCCACCATAGCTAAGAAGCATGAGGTCTTACAAATACTAAATACTTACCATCAGGACTTCTCAGAAGGTAGCCTAGACACCAGCCGTAATGATACTGTAAGCCCTTCCAGCTGATAATGCGGCTTGAGGTAGAACTTCGAGGTATAATAACCAGGCGCGCCCTCAACTTCTTCTACCACCACCTCAGCTGAAGCCAATGGCTTTCGCGCTTTTGTCTCTTCAGACGAATTGTCCGGATCTCCATCAACGTAATTCAAAACCCAATCACTTAACCACGTCTGCATTTGTTGGCGACTACTGAAAGAGCCAATTTTATCTCGGACAATACACTTCAGATAATGTGCGAACCGACTAGCCGCAAACAGATAGGGTAATCGAGCACTCAGAGCGGCATTGGCAGTAGCGTCTGGATCATCGTATTCCTCGGGTTTTGCGAGGGATTGGGCACTAATGAAAGCAGCCATGTCCGAATTTTTGCGGTGAACGAGTGGCATGAGGCCCATCTTGTCTAGTTCAGCAGACCGGCGATCTGTAATAGCAATTTCAGTGGGGCATTTCATATCCACGCCGCCATCATCTGTTGGAAAGCTATGTACCGGAAGACCCTCTACTACGCCCCCCGATTCAATTCCACGAATACGTGAACACCATCCGTAGGCTTTAAATGACCGATTGATGTTCACAGCCATCGCATACGCCGCATTCTGCCAGCAGTACTTTGTTGAGTCAGCGCCATCTGTATCTTCTTCGAAGTCGAACTCCTCAACGGGTTCTGTCGCTGCCCCGTAAGGTAGGCGTGAGAGCGTCCGCGGCATCGCAAGCCCTATATATCGTGCATCCTCAGACTCCCGCAGAGAGCGCCATGCTGCGTAATCTGGCGTTGAGAATATTTTAGCTAAATCGCGGGGGTTTGAGAGCTCGCTCCAGCTATCCATTCCCATAAGCGTGGAATTGGCTGCCGCGAGAAAGGGAGCGTGCGCAGCTGCTGCCACTTGCGCAATACCACCCAACAACTCAACATCTTGCGGACTATTATCGAAGTAATAATCGCCGACCAAACAACCATAAGGCTCACCACCAAGCTGTCCGTATTCTTCCTCATACATTTTTTTGAAGATCGGACTCTGATCCCATGCTGTTCCTTTGTAGCGCTTTAATGTTTTTCCAAGCTCTTTTTTGGAAATATTGATAACACGAATTT
Organism: Pseudomonadota bacterium; assembly: GCA_021795795.1. The sequence goes on from JAJYPA010000246.1 coordinate 10,394, forward strand.
TCAACTGCTGATCGGTTTCGGTGTTGTTCACCAGGTAATGCAGTCCACGCCAAGCGCTTTCAAGCTTCTGAAACTCCTCATGATGCATGATCAGGTTGAGTTGCTCGCTGATTTTTCGGTCCAGCTCGGCAATATAGGCATTGATAGTTTGCGCAACATCATCAGAAACGATGTCTGACTTATTTAGCACTTGTTCCGCCAGAGTGCGCACGGCGGATTCAACTTCTTCCTTCGCCCGTTCGCTTTTGGGTTTGAATTCTTTATTTAGCAGTGCTGCAAAGTCACCTGATTCTTCAACACCTACACCACCACTCTGTTCAGCCAATTCTTCGGTTGACATAACTTTCACTCTCCGTCTGAGCTTGAGTCTTTGGGCTTTGCCGCTGACACCAGCGATTGCAATAGCGCCGGATCATTCATTGCCTGGGCAATCAACTGTTCCGCACCAGCCTTACCATCCATATAGGTACTGAGGTTGGCAAGCTGCGTACGCGCCTCCAGGAGTTTAGCAACAGAGCCTACTTTACGCGCGACCGCTGCCGGTGAGAAATCATCCATACTTTCAAACGTAATATCTACACTAAGGTTGCCTTCGCCTGTAAGGGTGTTGGGCACTGCAAAGGTTACGCGCGGCTTCATGGAGTGCAAGCGACCATCGAAGTTGTCCACATCAATTTCCAGCGCCTTACGGTCCTCGACTCCGGGGAGCTCAGAATTGTTGGCACCCGAAAGATCAGACAT
>JAJYPA010000691.1 GCA_021795795.1 Pseudomonadota bacterium
TGGGTCAAGCCTAAGGCCGACTTCCAGGAATATCTCAAGCAGGTGGAACAGGGCAATGTGGAATACCTCTACAACCCCGAACTCGCCACCAATCAAAATATCAATATGAAGATGGCTTCCGCCTGATTCAGTTTGACGCGCAAAATGACCCCGCCCGGTGCGGGGTTTTTTATTTTTGCACGGAATCTATCCGGGCATGGAATACTTCAATCCACAAAAACCTCCCCTCGGGGCACATTTTTCGGGTATGCTTAAGCATGTCCGCCATAACAGGCGATAGCTTTATCCGTTTAACCAGGAGGATGACAGTGGACCCCAAGGCCCTCAATAGCCGTTGCGTAGAACTTTTTCAGAACCCCGACGTGCGCCTGCGTATGTGGAATGCGCGGATGTTCTGGCAGGTTGGCGATCAGATGAATGTCGCGCCGACTGCACTCACCGACCCCAAGGTGGATACTTGTGAGTTAGAAGTCATGCTCAGCGCCGCCGCACTGACCGATTCCCAGTGTGCCGCTGAACTGGACAGGCGCGAACCTGGTCGCGCCGCGTTCATTCAACGCCAGGTCCGAGAAGGCATGCGCCCGCTTTTACGTCCTGCGCAATAACCAGGGCCGCAGGCATCGCGCAGTTGCGGGTCTCAGCATTGGGGTGGTTGCTAGCGTAACCCCCCCTTGTGCATTGTCATTGGCGGTCATGTGTGCTCGGCGCAGGTCCAGGACCAGGGTGTTTTCCACACCTCACGCAAATTGCGCCGCATTGTTATCTGCCCTTTGGCAAGACCGGTACAAAGCGCTATTCTTGCGCCATCGAGGTCGCCATTCGTCAGGGAACTGTTCCATGCCCAAAAAACCTGCCACGCCGCTGCAAACTCCCGACGGCAGCCGACAGATCCTGCTGCACTCCTGCTGCGCGCCCTGTGCCGGTCCAATCATGGATGATATCCGCGCGGCTGACATTGATTTCACCGTGCTCTTCTACAATCCCAATATCCATCCCCAGGCCGAGTACGCGTTACGCAAAGAAGAGAACATCCGCTATGCCGAACAACTGGGTGTCCCCTTCGTTGACCTCGACTATGACAAGGATAACTGGTTCAGCCGTGTGCAGGGACTGGAATGGGAACCGGAGCGCGGCGAACGTTGCACCGCCTGTTTTGATATGCGCTTCGAGCGCTCCGCTCTTTATGCCGCCGAACACGGCTTCAGCGTCTTTTCCAGCACCCTCGGCATTTCCCGCTGGAAGGATATGGCTCAGATCAACGGCTGTGGACATCGGGCGGCAGCGCGCCATGTCGGGTTATGGTACTGGGACTACAACTGGCGCAAGGGTGGCGGCAGCGCACGAATGATCGACATCGCCAAGCGCGAGCAGTTTTATCAGCAGGAATACTGCGGCTGCGTGTATTCCCTGCGCGATAGTAATCTGCACCGGATCAGCCAAGGCCGCGGCAAAATCATCCGCGGCGTCAAGTTTTATGGTCACATCGAGAGCGGTCAGGGCGCCGGCACAGAAACTACAGAGGCTACGGACATCAAGAGCGCGTAGCGGTCTCCCGGCCCCAACAATTCCGGAACGACACCCCGCTGCCTGTCACACCTGAAAGCTTGCGGTATCTCCGCCATCTTTACATAGCTCTGCCAGACGGGGCCAGGAAAAACCAGGACCGGGGTCCCATTTACGACCGGGTGAAACGTCCGAATGCCCTACCATGCGCTCGGGGCCCATGGCCGGTAAGAGCGCCCGCAAATCTATTGCCAACGCTGCCAGGCCATGATACTGGACCGGCATGAACGCCGTGCCTTCACTACCTTCCAGTTCGACGCCAACGCTATAATCATTGCAGGCGGGACGCCCTTGCCATTCAGACACCCCGGCGTGCCAGGCCCTCTGAAAAACCCCGACATGCTGCCATAAGGTGCCGTCCCGTTCGATGAAAAAATGGGCCGAGACCCGCATATCGCGCAGTTTGTCGTAGTAAGGGTGGCTGCTAAAGTCCAAGGTTCCCATAAAAAACCGCTGCACGTCACCGCTGCCAAAGCCCTCAGGCGGCAAGCTAATTGCGTGCACCACCAGTAGGTCCACCGCCGTATTCGCCGGACGTTCGTCATGGTAGGGCGACGGCGCCCGTCGCGCATGGCCGTGCCAGCCGTCCGGATCCCATACTCTCACGGCATCTCCTCCGCAGGCAGCTGCGCGTGGTCACGCAACCATCGATCCAGGGCATGAACCCGCGCCTCTACCTGTATGGGACGCTGGTACTGCCCATCCCGAAACAAAAACAACGCCGGCAGATGGTATACATTGAATTCCTGGGTGATCCCCATGTCCACACCCGCATCCACCTCCCACACTGCCACTCCTTCATGGGTAGACTCGAAATCACCGAGCAACTTGCGCCAGATCCGGCAGGAATGACAACCCGCCGAGCTGAAAAACAGAATGACTTCACCAGGGGTATTCGCCATCCGCTGCCAAAAGCCCAGCTCCGATACCGTTTCCATGCACTTCTCCTCAATCACCTGGCCAGACAGGCGAAAAAACGGACGTGCTCACGAATCGGCCAGCAAAAAAAGCAAG
>JAJYPA010000247.1 GCA_021795795.1 Pseudomonadota bacterium
CCAAGCACGCCTGCCCGATCTGCGGCTATGCACTGGCCGAACTCGAACCGCGCCTGTTCTCGTTCAACAACCCCGTCGGGGCCTGCCCGACCTGTGACGGCCTGGGCGTAAAGCAGTTTTTCGACCCGCAAAAAGTGATCGTGAACCCCGAACTCTCGCTTGCCGCGGGTGCCATTCGCGGCTGGGATCGGCGCAATGTCTACTACTACCAGCTCCTGCTCGGGCTATCGAAACATTATGGTTTTGATTTAGACACGGCCTGGCAGGACCTGCCGGAAGAAATTCAAAACTCCATTTTGCAGGGCAGTGGCCGCGAGAAAATCACCTTCACCTACCTCGACCCCAAAGGCAAGGCCAGCACCAAGGATCACCCCTGGGAAGGCGTGCTGCCCAATATGGATCGTCGTTACCGGGAAACCGATTCGCAGGCGGTGCGCGAAGAATTGGCCAAATATATTTCCGAAAGCGCCTGCCCGAGTTGCGGCGGCACCCGCCTGAACCTGGCGGCGCGGAATGTCTTTATCGAAAACGAAAACCTGCCCGCCATTACCCATCGCTCGATCAGCGAGGCGTTCGCGTTTTTTCAAACCCTCGACCTGCCGGGCGCGCGCGGTGAGATCGCCGGGCGCATCGTGCGGGAAATCAGTGCGCGGCTGGGGTTTTTGAACGATGTGGGCCTGACTTATCTCTCGCTGGATCGCTCGGCCGAAACCCTCTCCGGCGGCGAAGCACAACGCATCCGCCTCGCGAGCCAGATCGGCTCGGGCTTGGTGGGCGTCACCTACATTCTCGATGAGCCCTCCATCGGCCTGCACCAGCGCGATAACGACCGCTTGCTCGGCACCCTCAATCATCTGCGCGAACTCGGCAACACCGTGATCGTGGTCGAACATGACGAAGATGCCATCCGTGCCGCGGATTTCGTGCTCGATATCGGCCCCGGCGCGGGCGTGCATGGCGGTCGGATCGTCGCACAGGGCACGCCCGAACAAATCGCCGCCAACCCCGATTCGCTCACCGGCGCGTATCTTTCCGGCAAGAAAAAAATCACCGTGCCCAAACGCGTGGCGCCCGAAGCCGAACGTTGGCTCAAACTCCATGGCGCGCGCGGCAATAACCTTGTCGGCAACACGCTGGAGGTACCGCTGGGGCTTTTGACCTGCATTACCGGCGTTTCCGGCTCGGGCAAATCGACGCTGATCAACGACACGCTGTACCTGATAGCTGCGCGCGACTTGAACGGTGCCAGCACCCGTCCCGCCCCATTTGAGCACATCGAACACCTCAACCTGCTCGACAAGGTCATCGATATCGACCAATCCCCCATCGGCCGCACGCCGCGCAGCAATCCGGCCACCTATACCGGTCTGTTCACGCCGATTCGTGAATTGTTCGCCGGCACGCAAGAGGCCCGCTCACGCGGTTACACACCGGGGCGGTTCTCGTTCAATGTGAAAGGTGGGCGCTGCGAAGCCTGTCAGGGCGATGGCGTCATCAAGGTAGAAATGCACTTTTTGCCCGATGTGTACGTCGCCTGCGATGTCTGCCACGGCAAACGCTACAACCGTGAAACGCTGGATATCCGCTACAAAGGCAAAACCATCAGCGACGTGCTCGCCATGACCGTCGAAGACGCCGCGCCCTTCTTCGATGCCGTGCCCGCCCTGCACCGCAAACTCACCACCCTGCTCGACGTGGGCCTGGGCTACCTCACGCTCGGCCAGAACGCCACCACCCTCTCCGGCGGCGAAGCCCAGCGCGTCAAACTCGCCAAGGAACTCTCCAAACGCGATACCGGCAACACGCTCTATATTCTCGATGAACCAACCACCGGCCTGCACTTTGCCGACGTCGAACAACTACTCGCCGTGCTCTACCGCCTGCGCGATCAGGGCAACACCGTCGTCGTCATCGAACACAATCTCGATGTCATCAAAACCGCCGACTGGATTGTGGACCTGGGCCCCGAAGGCGGTAACGGCGGCGGACGCATCATCGCCAGCGGCACACCTGAAACCGTGGCAAAAGTGACTGGATCTCACACCGGACGGTACCTCGCCGGGTTGCTAGGGAAGCGCTGATTTATTCAGTGCTTCCCGCTTGGGGCAGGATGCCCCAACACGAACAAAGACGTAAGTCTTTGATTCGTGAGAGCCATCGCGGGCGTGTACCGCGATGAGCGAGCTGATTTATTCCAAGGATGGAATAAATCAGCATTTACCTAGACCTCTGAAGGCACTACCTCACACCCCACACTCTCGCATGGGGAGGCGTGGGAGATTTACCACACGCTACAAGCCTCTACCCCCCATTTCAACCAGCGTTGGGCGCGACTTGCCCACAAAGTCATAGTAGTTTTGGCAAAGCCTTTTTAGTGGTCCTCTCGGGTATGCCACAATCGCAGCACGTAGATGATCGAATCCTGCAGTTCATAACGAATCTCATACTCCCCGACCAGAATTCGACGTACCTCGCGTGGCTCGAACTGGAAAAGTTGCTCGCCGATACGCGGGTTGGTCAGCAGGATTGTCGGGGCTTTGGTCAGCGCCTGCACCACTCGCGCGGCGGCGGGCTTGTTCACTGGAGCGAGGAACGCGTACAAGCGCGCCAAATCGGAAAGCGCCTTGCTGGTCCACTTCAGCACAATCAACGCAGTACAGGCAGCGGTTGGTCGGTATCAAGACTCTCCGCCCACGCTAGCACGGCCTGATGATCGATGACGCGTCCAACGTCTACGTCAGCCAGTGCTTCTTGAGTGAGTCGGTCGCGCTCCTCTTCCTGGGCGATCCATGCGGAAAGCGCCTGCTTCATGATCCAGCCACGCGAGCGTTCAAGCCGCGAAGCCATCTGATCTACCTTGTCGGCCAGCGGAAGTGGCACGTGTGCGGTCAGTACTTTGGTTGCTGCGGTCATGTTGCATCTCCTATCGGAACTTGATCTTGCCGAAGCTGGCTAAATTGTGGTCACAGCGCTACGACTTGCCTTGCACCACGATGTCAACCAATCCCACCTCAATTCGTACCCTTCAATCGGTATATCTCCATCGGGACGATCCAACTCCATTCGGCTTAAGACTACGGCACCTCGAAAATACCATGGAAGGTGGTTTTCGAGGTGCACAAAATTCAATCGTGGTGATTAACATTGATTCAGTCAAGCAAAATGACTGGCTGATATATGCCGATCATCAATTATCTTTCCGAGCACAGACTGATGTTGCGGACGCTCCAGCAAGTTGGGCTGATCAGCAAAAAAAGGGGATTTTTATAGGAGTAACTCTATCAAGGATTAGGACATGCCCCGTTCAAATCCTTGGCTTCCACGCGCAAACGGCCGGATTTCGCCAGCACCAGATCACGTGCATTGTTGGCGATATCCGCAGGCACACACACCCGCAATGTTCCCGCCGTAAACGCGCCGCCGGGCTGGGATGCAAAACCAAGCGGAGAAAAGATAATGGGCTTTTCAACCGGGGTATTACCCTGAACAACCACATCATCCCGACGCGCAATACCGGTAAACAGGATCTGTTCATCGGCATCCAGCGTGCCACTTTTATCCGCATCCACAAAAGCAAGCCAGCCCTTGGACCAATCCACACTTGCAAAACAGCCCGATTGATCACCAGCGCACAGTGTAACTGGCCTGCCTTTTGCGACAGCCAATTGTCGCGCCAAAGCAAAAGCCGCAACAAAATCATTCGCCGTAGTCGCAAGATGATTTTGCGCAGTCATACGCGAAAAAGACGGGATGGCAATGGCCAGCAGGACCATGGCGATGACGAGTGTCGTCATCAATTCAATGGCGGTAAATCCAAGAGACGAATCGGTCGGTGCAGGGTTTGGGTGGGTAAAGCGATCAGTGTGGCTTAAGTGAATCGACATCTGTTGCCCTCCATCGCCGTTTTCAAGGAGTAGGCTTTTCATCTTATCGCAGATAATCATTCACATAGAAGACCAACCTTGGTCGTCATTTGCAGTGGTGCGGGCAGTAAAGGGTAGCTAATCCCACCCGCCCACTGGACGAATTGGATCGGCCATGAATGACTATCGTTTTCCTACCAACAATCGGCCACCGTGCCGGAACCCGATTCAGTTCGCGCACCTACCTGGTTGATGCTTAATGTGCCACATTGCGTATCCCGGCTGGCCTGGGCACCGGTAGGCACCGCTTGAATGGTATACGCCGATTGAGTTAAGGAGTTAGCGACAAAAGAGTACGTATAATCCGCGCCGGTATTGGCTGCGGATGCGCAATCCAACGCGGGTAGTGTATTGGCAACCGGCGTTGCGGCAGCGGTTTGGTCGTAGCGAAGGTTGGTGGTGTAGTACCGCTCCATATAATTGGCATACTCCGACAAACACCCCTCCGCCGCCGCACGTTTAGTTTTCACCACGCTGTTGATATACGACGGATACGCAATCGCCGCGATAATCGCGATGATCGCAACCACGATCATAAGCTCGATCAGGGTGAAGCCTCGGTCAAGTCCGGACACAACCTTGTGATGCCTCCATGAGGTTAAATTTAATTTCATATTATGCATCCTTATTGATTAACCATTTCACGCCAGGAAACGCGCTGTTTCGCATTGAGATTCTGCGAGTTGATCTTTGTGATGGCTGGATTGCCGCCACTGGTTTGCGAAACCAGATAGGGCAAACCATTAACCGTGACCACATAAGGTGTTCCAACGCCGTTTAGCTGGATACCGGCCACGGTTGCTCCATTAGCATCAGGCTTAAAGCTGCCACTAGAGTCGGCGAAAAATCCTGAAGTTAATCCACCACCGGAGGCGATATCAAATGCCATCGTCCAGCCGGTTTGCACACCCGGATTACACTGATTAGCAGAAATCACAGGGGGGATTGCTGTGTTCACTAATACCGCATTGCCCACGATGGTCGGGTTGTAAATGATCTGCTCTTGCGCGCCAGGTAAATCAAAATACCAGCCATACTGTTTGTTGGCACTGTTACTATTGCTGCACGTTTTTGTCCCCTTCCAGCAGACCTGATTTGTGGCACTGACCGAACGATAGCCCTTGATCGAGCCAGATGTCGTGGCGGTTGTGGTAGCGGCTACCGACTGGCCTAGAAGTGCAGTCCTCGCTAATGTCTGCGGTGCGGATAACGAGGCATATTGGGTTGTGGCGGCAGGAATTGCGACACCTGCGGTTGTGGTGGTTCCATTATCCCAATCACCCATGTTCCAATCCCAGATACCGTAAAAGGTTTGGGTTCCAGAAGCATACGTGTCGCCAGCGAAGCTGGTAGCAGGTGTTTTCTGCCCAGTACCGAACAGCACGATGACTCGATTTTCGTTATCGACTTTTACGGATGCAATCGCAGGCGCTGTGGTAATGGGCTGGCGAACACTGCTGCTGTCCTTGGCCACATACAACGGTGTTGCACCGGCGTTACCAAACTTGGAAACCGCCCAATCAGACGGATTACTGCTGGTGACATTAAAGCGCCAGAGATTGCCCTGCAGGTCTCCGGCATAGATATAGTCGGCAACATGATCATCGTCCAGATCAGCATAAGCAACCGAGCTGATGCCATTCGGGGTGGCAGAGGAGCCCACACCCGTATCAAGAAACTTAAACGTGACTGTTCCGGTCGTTGAGTTAACAAGGCCAATATACACGCCTGCACTGGTGCCGCTGTTTAGGCCATTGCCAAAAATAAAGGCCCAGTCCCCATTGTGCAGCCGCGTAATGATGGGTGTGCCGGTGGTATTACCCAGGTGCGACAAGCCGGCCGAGGCATTGGTCCAATCCCCTTTGACGATACTCGCAGCATTCGCCTCCGAAAAGGAACTGGGGTCTGATATATCCAGAGCATAGATTTCCTTACCACCCATCCCGAGGCCACCCACCAGCCAGGTATGCCAAGCACCTCCATAATACAGGTCACCGGCTACCGGCGAGGCATCCACAAAATAATGGTGTCCGTAGGTCGGACTGGTTAAATCCACCACATTGGTATTGGCTAGCACAGAGGCGGGCATGAACGCCAGCACTTCCTTGCCGTCATTATTCGTGCTGTTGTAGGTGCCATCGGCGTTATAGCTCCCCGAGCGGAAGCCATGCAGCAAACCATCGTTACTGCCGGTATAGACTATATTCTCGCGCGTCGCGTTATCACTGACAAACTGGCTATAACCGGTGGTGGCGCCATTTTCGGGTGGTGTGCTCGTGGGGTACAAGGCATCCGCCCAGACACTTGGCAAAGCCGTGGCGGAAGGAGAGCCGACCACCACCGGACTGGAATCAATGATGTCACCCAACACACTGGTACGGGCTCGTAAAGGTCCGGGCGTTGCCGCTTCTTGCTCTTGTGTACGATTACCACGCAGCCAATCTAGTCGATCAGAACCGAGACTATCCGTTGAATTATTATTGAGGATGGCTTGCTGACCTGAAGTCAAGCTACTCCATTCAAAGGGGATGCCTGCGCTACCATTCCAAGTCAATATTGTGCGATCAGTAGGGGCTTGAGCGGTAATGTTATTTAGCGCATTACCACTGGCATCCGTACCCATATTGGAGCATGCGCCTCCCGTCAACACGCAACTGGCGTCCCAGTTGGCCGCATTCGAAGCGGTCAACGTGCCGCTACTGAATACCAAGGGTTCAGAAACGAGTGAGCCCCACCAGTTATTGGGGTTGTAGTACGCCAAATAAATTTGCGTACCCGTTTTAACTTCACCAGACTGAATGGTATTGGCACCGACGCTGCTGGAAGACTGAATGGGGGATGCTGTAAAGCAAGTGATTTCGTGCACGTTGTTCGATCCACCGGTACCTGCCGAAAAACCAAAACGGAATGCAGTTGGCCGCGGACCGTTGTCTGCGCTGATGGACTGATTGGTCAATACCGGCTGGTAGGTTCCGCCATTGTAGCTGTACATGAATGTAAGCAAATTCGCCGGTGTCAAGATCAGCTTGTAGGTGATAGGGATGGCTTGAGTGCGATCAGGAGTGCTTTCATTGGCAATCAGCGTGGCATCTGGCAATACGCGATAACCACCGGGGATCGCGTTGTAGTTATAGGGCAATGTAACTTTTTCTGACGTTTCATCATCTTTAGGGTTGTCAAAGTAGCCATTTTTACAGGCATTCTTGACCATCTTTGCCTTGTCTAAATCGGAGGTTCCGTCTGGGAATGCAAGGGGGTAATTCTTGTTCAGCCACGCCCAATTGGTATTCCCCGCGCCACGCAGCCCGATCCGGTTCGGTTGATAATACGGATTATTGGTGTTGTAAAAACTATTAGTGCCATTAGCTGTCGTGCCATTCGGATCATTTGAATTATAAATCCCAGTACTGGTGTTATCGCCAGAATTAAGGAAGTTACCGTACTCATCCACGCCCAAACCAAGATAGGCGTCTTGTAAGCCATCATATTTACCGTTTATGTTCGAGCAGCTATAACCCAAGCTACCGCCCTCAGCACCGGCGGTCGTTGGTAGGGCTTGGGTGCCATCGGTCAGAAAGAAACTGATGCCATCGGCACCATCTTTTGCCGTACCACCGCTGTCGCCGCCGTAGGTATAGGTTGTAAAGGTAACTTGTAAACCTTGTGAGGTGGGGAAGGTGAAATCCGAAATAATCGCACCGGTTTGACTGTTTTGAGCCGGTGTCAGGCGTAGTGCGCCTGAACCAACCGTATCCTTGGGCGCGCTGCAGGCGGGGATTGTGCCGACGCCGCTGCCTGCCGTCATGCACGCATCATCCAGTGCCTTCCAGTTATTGTTGGCTGATGCCCCGGTAAAATTATCTACGATTGGGGTGACGGCGCTGGCTTGTCCCGAGCAGAACAGCGCCAGTACTGCGGCGAGATAGGTAAATTTGAATAGTTTCATGGTGGTCATCCTTTGAATATCAATCTCGTTTTGTAGCGTGACATGGGTTCTATCATCTCGGTTCAGAGCCCAAACGGGCGATTAATCTCTAAAGGTGGACTGCAGGGCGACAACAGCTCTATCGGCACTGTTGGCAGGGTCGCCACTGCGTGCCGTTATTCTGAAATAGGTTGAATTGGCGCCAGCGCCACATCCGCCATAGCTGGCACAACCAGAGAGTTGCTTCACTGAACCATTGGTATCCGCGAAATCGCCCATGTTTTCGACGACAAACTGTGGTTGTTCACTGGCCAATGCACCCGCATCGAATTGACTGGTTGCTAACGTTTGCACCGTGACTGTCGATTGATTGGGGTCTGTAAACGGATTTGCAGCACAAATGTTGCCACTCGTGGGGCGACAATCCCTGATCGATGCTGCCGTCGGGTCATTTAAAACCAGGGATTCTCCCGCTCGAAGTGCGGCTTCGGCGCTTTGAAATGCAATTTCACGGTCATAAAAGTTTGATGTCATTTGTTGCTGCATGGTGGTGCCACGAATCGCCGCCAAACCCACAAGAGTTACGACAACCAGCAGCACCAGGGCAACAACGAGTGCCACCCCTTTATTTTTGACACCCGGATAGCGTGAGCCAGTTATAAGTAAAGAGTTGCTCATATCAGTTCACCCGATTGCGCAGCGTAATGGTTGTCGTAAAACTGCGTGTTAATGGTTGAATATTCATGCCGGCTCGTTGATCCGAACTTTGCGTGATGAGTGTGATTTGCACCGCATCCACCTGATCCCAGTTGGCGCCGACACCTGCGGCATCCACAAAGCCCGTGCTTCCGGCAAGGTGATACTGCAAGTCCATGCCCGTGACATTCCGCACCATTTCCTGTGGGTTGCCGGTTGCACCGCCGGACAGGCCCACCTGATAGAGGGACCGCCCGCCCACCGAATTATTGCCGATGTACCAATACACGGATTTGAGCGCGGCAAGTTCCGAGTTCGTGCTATACCAGTAGGGTGTGCCGGCGGTGGGGTTGGTTGATGCATCGCATGTTGCAGGCCCGGGGTACCCCACTTGGTCGGTGCAATTTCCTGGCGTGGCACTATTACCCGTGGTGTGGACCACCGTTACGTTAGATGAGTTGTAGTTGGTAACTTGCACGATCGTCGCCTGCGATGGATCACACACGAGCACGATGTCACCAGGGTTGATCGCCGTTGTTGATTGGCTCAGCTTGAAATTGGCGGAGTTTGATTGACCGCCTTTACCCGAGCCGTCCAGTGAAATCCCGGTGCCCTCTACCAAGAAAAGTCGCATGGAGTCGGAGTGTGGCCCGTCCGCCCTTGATCCAGCTGCCCCCGTAGCGCTCAAACCCACTGGCGGATCACCTGCTGCAGAGGCACTGGCGTCATACCCCTTGAGGGCAGTAGACCAGTCGAGCAATCCGGTACCGCCACCGATCACCGTGTTTACGATGCGTGATGAGGCGTTACCGCAAGGTGTGCCCCCGGCCTGTCGAATATCACGCGCCAAAAATTCAAAAGCGGTGCGTGAGCTATCCTGAACTTCGGCCAGGGCTTGATTGGTTCGGTACGACTGTTGGTTGGCGAGTAGCACGCTAATCACGCCACCGATCACAACCAAACCCAAAACGAGTGAGATCATCAGCTCGACCAGCGTGAATCCCCGGTTTTTTTTCAAGTGGCATGCACTGCGATAAAAATGAATTGGATGCTGGTTCATAACATGGCCCGAGTAATAACTTGTTGGGTGGCGGATCCGCCCGTGCCCGCTCGACTATCATCAAACTGAATGGTAATGGTGCAATCGCCTGTGTTCGAGCAACTCACCACACCTGTCGTCGTGTCATTGGCACCCAAAGTGTTCGCCAGCTGCGTGCACCAGACACTCAGTTGATCGGTTGCCAATCCCGAGCCGGTAGCTGGGCAGGCGTCGGCCGTCACCGTTTGGTTGTAGGTGCCCGCCAGCGCATTGGCCCGATCGGCCCGCATGGCATCGAGAATCGAATAGCTTGCAACCACGGCCATGCTGCGCGCCATGGCGCTGTTGTTGGTGGATAGCGATTTGGCTTGCAGTGCCGCAATGCCTAAAAAGCCGATGGACAGCACCAGTACGGCGATAAGCACTTCAATCAAGCCCACGCCGCGTTGGCTGGGGCCGTAAATGGGTTTATTGACAGGTTCCACTTGGACCTCCTAGGGCACAATTCGCATTACTTTCTGTGCATGTGGACACCACCGAACCGGAAGTGAGATACACGCAGCGGTGGTTATTGCTGGAAATCTGGCCGGTATAAATATCGGCAACCAAGCCGCTGTAGGGGTTTGCCGTCGCAGAGCGCGCTAATCCTTGGGCACCGAAGGTCAGTGCTGTGACGCTTTTAATGTCAATCACATTAGTTTGAATGCCAGTTATGCCCGCATGAATCACGGTGGCACTGCCTGCGGGAAAGTTGACGCTACACGCGCTATCGGCGCAAACCCCGACATCAGCATTACGCTTAATGGCCGCCATGCGCGCAATGGCGAGGTTACTCACCAAACTGTTCGCGCTGGTTGTGAGCTTGTTGCTCACCGTAAGATAAGTAAAACTCGGAATCGCAATCGCCAACAGAATAGCGGCAACAACCAAGGTGATCATCAGCTCGATAATGGTAAACCCGCGCATTCGACGGTATCGGCTTTGGCTGCCGCGAGGGGGCATCGATGCGCTGGCTGGGGTTGTGTGGTGCGGATTTAGTCTCATTTATTCTAATCCTTTTGTTCGACGTTATATAAGCACACAACCAAAACCCACGCCTAGTGGCTGGTTGCCGAATGGTCAAGTTGACCCGACAAACGGCACAAGGCGGGTTTCGCGGCGTGCGTCATTTTGCAAATCCCCCTCATTCCCCCTTTTTCAAAGGGGGCGCACGGCCAAAATGCTGGGCGGCAGCTTTTTGCAAAAGCACGCCGCTTCACCACTTCTGGCAAAGGCATCGCCCCGCCATTTCGTAAACGCACCCGCTATTATGTATCTGATGCACAAGAAGTCATTCTTGTTCGGGCCGAGCACCAAGGCGAAGAAAAAATGCCTTAATCGGGGTCATGGCTTAGAATAAATGCATGTATTCACATTAAGGTGGTGAGCATGCCAACTTCAATACATCTTGCGCCTGAAACTGAACGGCACCTCAACC
>JAJYPA010000248.1 GCA_021795795.1 Pseudomonadota bacterium
GCAGGGCCAGAAAGAAAAAAGGAATCGTCAGCAAAAAAGAAATACCGGTCACCCAGACACGGGCTGTGATAATACCGCGTCGCAGCAGATAGTCGGCAAGCCACCCGCTCGCGATGACGCCACCAATGCCCCCCAGGCCGATACCCACAAATATCAGGCTGGCGCTCATGGTATTGAGGTCAAAACGCTGGGTCAGATAGAGCACACCAAAGGCCATGAGCCCTGTAAAATAAAAATACCCAGCAGATGAGGCCGAGATAAAAATGACGTTACTGGGAATTGAGAGAATGGCACGAGCGGATTTTAACCAGGACCAGTATGTGGGATCCTCACGCAAAATGCGTGTAGCGACCGGCGGGATTTGTTTTTTCTTGATGTCTTCGAGAAGGTATCGCTTGGTATCTGACTTGACGCTACACACTGGAGTTGATACAGAGGAGGTTGTATGGTCGATAAGAACATCCTGTGCGAGCTTGCCCATGTTGTCGCGCGTCGGCTCGCGCATACCTTTTGTGAGCAGATAAGCTAAAATAAACGCCATGGCTGCGAGGACGTAAAAAGTGATACGCCAATTGCCCAGTGCGTTGATGGTTCCTGCAACGGCCATTCCAATGCCCGCACCTAGCAGTTCACCGCCAACAATCAGGCCAAAAGCGCGGCTGCGCCAGGAGGGCGGGAAAAGATCCCCAGATAAGGAAGCAATAACAGGTCCCACAGCCACTCCGGCTGCCCCTGCCACCATCTGCATAACCAACAGGAATATATAGTCTGGTGAGATCGCACTGATAGCTATGGCTGCCGCCCAGATACAAATAAGCTTGGTCAGCAAAGGGACGCGTGCCTGTTGGTCCCCCAGTATACCGATCGGCAGTGATGCCACGGCTCCAGTTAAAATGGATGCCGCCGAAAGTAAGCCAAAATCTACATTACCGATGGCAAGCTCGTGTTCCAGCGAGGGAGCAACGGCACCCAGAGCCGCAATATTGACGCTGGCCAGTCCTTGGGTCAGTGCCAGCAGAGCGATGGCACGCGGGCGGGGTATGCTGGTCAGCCAGATCTTTTCATGGCGGGAAAAGGCATCAAACAGACTGCTCAGATTTACTTTCTTTTCCCTCAGCAGGGCATACAGAAGGTAGCGGGGTGCTCTGCGGCTCATCGCAGATGCGCGGCAACGGTTTGGGCGAGCTCTGCCAGTAACTGGCTCATGGCTGCGGCCTGGTCCCTGGGATGCTGCCTACTGGCGGCCTGAAAACTGCTGCGTCCCTGGGCAACTATTTGTTGCGTTGATGTATTCAGTACGAACCAGTCAGCGTTTAGCTCAACCTGTTCCGAATCCGTTGGCATAAAGCGCTGAACGACCACCCGCAGGAGCAGGTAGGGCCCCTGTGGGGTGGGATCGCCTGGCATGAACACTGTCTTGTGCGGAAGAGCGTCCGCCATATCCTGGGCCAATACCCGTTGGGCCATTCCGCTCAAGGGCGCGATCCAGCGGACGTGATCAGCGACCTTAAAACGGTTCCTGCTCTGCTCGCGGGTGAGATAGAGGCGATCCAGATCCGCTGGCATCTGGACGTTGGCTATCAGCAAGGGGAGTCCTTTACCCTGCAGGGTACCAAAGGACACCTTTCGGGCCGCTGGGGTCACCGGTGTCAAAGTCAGATATTGGGTGGGTACAGAGGCGCAGGCACTGAGTCCACAGGCGGCACCGAGCAGCAGCGGCAGCATTTTGAGGTTCATGGCCTTTTTCCAAAAACGAGGGCGTTGGGATGGCTGTCCAGGTAATTCATGAGGGCACGCAGGGATTGCGCCGTCCGGGAAAGCTCGTAGAGCGCATGCGGCAGGGTGGTCGATTCAGGATTGCTGACCGCTGCGCCGCCGCTGTGTAAGAGGGCGTTACTAGCATGGAGCGCTTCATCCGCCTGCTGCACGGTGTCATGAAGTGTTTTCAGAATGTCCGGCAGTCGCGCATTGGCAGTCTGCATCAATTGATCCAGACGAGTCATGCTTTGATCCAGATGCTTTAGGGTCTGCCGGGTTTGGGAAGAACGGCTGAGTTGCGCCAGTTTGGCGGTGAGCGTATGAATATTTCGCGCGATTTCCGGCAAAGGCATTTCATGAATTTGCTGCATCACGGCATTGATCTGCTTAACGATGTCATTAATGCCGACGTTGCTTACCATCGGGATTTGTGGCGGGCTGCCCGCGATTAACCGTGCCGGAGGGGCACCGGTGATTTGATTGAGGGCAATCATTTTGGGACCAAGCAAAGGCACTTCACTACTTAATTCGGCTCGTAGACCATGAGCAATTAGGTGGCGCAGGAGACTATTCATCTGGGTTTGCGGGTCGTTGAGACGCCAGATGCTTCCCCGGCTGAGGGGGATACGTTTTGGGTCAAGCGCAATCAGTATATCCGTGCGCAGGGCATGGTGAAGCGTATCATAATGCATATGCACCTGGGTTACGCTGCCTACCCGAGCGCCTTCGAGCAGGACGGGAGCACCAACAATCAAGCCTTGCGGTCCACCCGTCGCCACCAGCCGGTAAGGCACGGCATACCGGTCGGGCGCACTGCGCGCGGCGGTCGCATTTTCATAAAGTGGGAACGTTTCGTTATCATGCACGGCATTCCCTGATTCCGGTGTGGACAAGGCTACAGCTCCACTCAGCAGCGCGGGAATTGCCGGCACATGCACTCCGGGATGGGTTCCAAACAAACTCACGCCAATGGCGCCGGAACTCCAGAAGCGGCTTCGACTGTTTATAAGCTTAAGATATTTATCAGGAATAAACGCGTAAATGTCAAACCCGCTCCCATCGGGCAGCATAGCTTCGCCGCGAATCTCACCGATTCTATAGCCTTTGTAAAACAAAGGCGCGCCTCGAGAAATATTGCCCAGTCTCTTGGCCTTTAGGACAACGGTGACTCCTTTAGGTTCACTCTTTAAAACGGGTTCCTGATTCAGGCCAACAGCAGGCGTGACGGTACGCCCTGGGTGTGGGTCAATACCGATGTAGGGTCCCGAGATCAGAGATTTTAAGGAACTCAGATTGGCGAAACTTACTGACTCACCGCCTATCCAATAGCGGGTTCCTTTGCCTAAATGACCAGCCATATAGGGTTCAAAACGCATGGTCACAGATATTTCGTTAAGGGATTTGGAGAGTCGTACGGCATTGACATGACCCACGATCACGCCGCGATACTTGACAACGGTATGGTCAGGTTTTATACCACCTATAGTGTTAAAGCGTACCGTTACCAAAGGGCCTTGGGCCATATAGCTGCGCAAGGCCAGCCACCCGACAATGGCCAAGGCGGCAATCGGCACGGCCCAGATCAGGCCCGGCCAGCGGGTGCGCTGTAATTTTGCAGGAGGAGTGCCGAGTTCAGCCATGATGTATTCTCTCGTATTCCGCCCAAAGCACGCGCGGGTCGAAAACGTCTGTAGCGATCATGGTGAGTATCACCACCGCCAGAAAGGCCGGTAAGGCGTAGCCCACATAAACAGCAAGCAAGCCGGAGAGATGCATCAGCGGTAAAAACACGGTCACCGTGAACACGTCCACATGGGACCAACGTCCGATGGCTTTGATAATACGATAGGCATGGGTTTTGAGGCGCAACAGCTTTGTCGAGCGATTGTGAATAGATATGAAAAACCAACTCAGCATGAAAAGCTTAAGAAATGGAATCACAATGCTGGCACAAAAGATAATAATCGCAAATAACAGAAAATGGGCATCAACGAGTTTCATTACGCCGGTCATGATAGTGTAGCCTTGCAGTTGGCCTAATTGATAGTTGTACTCCATCGGGTAGATGTAGGCAAAGGGATAACAGAAAAAACCGGCCAGTGTCAGAGCAAGGGTGCGCATGGTGGCATTGGGCTTGTATCGCCAGACTTTGGTGCCGCAACGCATGCAGTCTTTGCCTTCATGATGCGTAGGTGCCGGCAAACCGCAAAAGGCGCAGCCAATATGCTCGATTCCTGGAGATATCGATTCATAAGTCGGGCCAATCCGCCGCCAGATTTCCCGGCGTTCCAGGGTGGCGCGAGTTACCATGGTGAGAAAGGCTATAACAATGACACACCAGCCGCCAATACCTACCTCAATAGGTAGAAACGGCGCCACACGCTCGTAACCAATACCAAAACCAATGAGAAACACATCAAGCATGGCCCATTGATCGATTTGTTCCGACCAGCGGAACATCTTGCCAAGCCAGGGTGGATTGTGGCCCGCATAAAGTTCCAGGAGCACGATACTCAAGGTCGTGAAGCGCAGAAAAGGTAAGGCCAGCAACTCTGCGCCAAGGATGATGGCTACCAGCGGCCAACCCTGCTCTGCCACGCCCCAAATGCCTGAGGCGAGGACGCTCTGATGATGAACACCAAAAATGTTCACCTTCAGCAGTGGTAGAAAGTTGGCAGGAATGAGCAGAAACAGGGCAGATAGGGTAATGGCCAAGGCCGCATTCAGGCTGCGCCCCGCAGTGCGCTCCATGATGTGACTGCAGCGAGGGCACAGCAATCGACTTCCGTTCCCAATAGGCGGCAAGTGTTGTTCTAACCCACAATCCGGACAGACCACCACACCATGCGGTGGGTCTAGGAGCACATCCGGGACCCCGGATAAGACGGTATCTATGGTCATGGTACTTATCCACCATCTTCAGAAAGCGTAGGCAGCGGTATGGGCGGAGGCGGATGGCTATCCACTTGTGCGCTGGCGGGATACGGCAGGTCGTGTGTCATCAGCCATTGCACCACGCAGGCGTTGTATGGTGAACACCTCACCAGCCAGCTATACCCTCGATTCCCGCTGCTTGAAGTGTAGCAAAGAATTTTCCAGGTTTTATCAGTCAGGGACACCTGCGACCAGTAGCTGGCTCTAATGGGTGGATACAAGCCTTGCAGTGCGCCGGGAGACCGGCAAGGAAGGAGTAAAGGGCGAGCGTCCATATAAGGTGTAGCGAATCATGTCCCTGAGTCATGCGTGGCGTACCGTAAGGTGCGGAGCGAAGCGTTGACAAGGGGGGAAGATAGACCAGCCATTGAGCCGCGAAGGTGTATTCTTCGGGGTGCCGGCGCTGTTGCAGTAGCGGAAGGCAATACTGTGCAGAGCGCTATCGCCAGCTCTGTCCCGGCCCTGCAGGGCCTGAGACCCTTCCGTGGGCGGGTGTACCCGAGGTAATGGGTGTGGCGTCCACAATAGGGTCCTCGTGGCCGACGCCGTCGAGGTTCGGCAGCGCAAGCGTACCAGCAGTCTCAACAGGCGGAAGGCCGGGCGATACGTCGGTCGTGTTCGACACCCATTGGTCCTGACCGCAGCGCCCAGTCGCTCGGTGACTTCCTTGAGGGCAACGTGGCTCCCGATGCAGCCATCATCACCGACGGCTAGAGTGGTTACGCCAAATTGGCGCGAGCGCGGCTATTCTCACTCTGCCATCGCGGAGCGGAGCGACATACAAGTTGCAGATATCTTCCTGCCGATCATCCACCTCGTGTTCTCCAATCTCAAGACCTGGCTGAGGGCATCCATTACGATGTCAGCCCGCAGCATCTACAAGCCTACCTCAACGAATTCACTATCCGCTTCAACCGCCGGTTCTATCCCTTCAACGACTTCCGCAACCTGCGCGGCATCGCCGGTAATGTCACCGCGCCGGCTTAAGCTGAGTTTTACGCCAACAAATCCAGCCCCACTATATCTAGTGGGGGTCTGTGACAATTGGATAAGCAAGGTTGCATCATCCACGCTTTCAGCTACAAGACTAGGGCCATGGATCCCAGACCCTCCCCAGGATCTCCGCGCTCCAGGCGCAAGATCGTACCCGGTGAGGTTCCTGCGCGACCCGCGAGGCTCGTCACTATGACGTCGCGGCCACTCTGTGCGCAAGTTCTGCCTCAGCTTCTGCAAGGAGCGGCGCACCTTGTGTTGGCGACAAAGACCACACTTCTTGTCCGCCCCCATGCCAAAACGAATTCCAAACCCAATTAAACTGCATATAGCACCAAGGGCCAAGGCATAAGTTTCCTTTTCAGGCGAGCGTTCTCATGAACGACTCTCTTATTGACTTTTGTGTACCGCAAAACTGAACAGTTCAGCCTAGCTTTGCAATACCACGCGCCAGAATGGAGTCACCTGATGGCACCAAATCTGAGGATTCCCCCCGCGTCACACAGGCCGCCTTGGCGAGCCGTACCGCAGCCCTCATAACCGCTCCACGCGCCGGGGGAAAGTGGATCGCCGTTGAAAACTCCGCCACGATGCCCGCCGCGCCGTCCAGTTTTTCGCTCAAGGTCACACTCCGATAATGGTGCGAGTCCTTGAATATTATCCGCGCTTCCTGGTCCAGCATTCTCGCCAACGGGAGCATGGTTAGATAGCGATGAGACATTGATCCCATAAGACCAACGATCCGGCCAATGTTGGTCAGATGGTCGTCAAAGTCTGTGTGGTTGTGGGTAGCCATAAGTTAAGTATAGCAACTGACCGAGGGTAGGGAATGGCTTCGCTCTGGACCCTCGCTGTTTTTTCGCGAATGCGTATTCCCGGCGGCATCCGGCCACTGATTCCACGGCCATGCGGCTCCCCCAGGGGCGGGGCGACGTTGGGTAGTTTTGTTCATCATGACCTCTTTTGCGGAGCAAGGACGTTTGTGTGGAGCGACTATCCATGCGCAAGATTCGAGAAGTGTTACAATTGAAGTACGAGGCGGGACTTATCCGCTAGGGCGATTGCCCGCAGCGTCAACGCCGGCAGGACAACGGTGCAGGAATTCTTTCAGCGTTTTGCGGCGAGCGGTCTTTCCTGGCCCATGGAGCTGGATGATGCGGGTTTGGACGGTTTGCCAACATGAGCTTCGGCGCAAGGGGTAGCGCGCATCCTCCGACCCAACAGCGACGAAGCCGACCCTGCACGTTTGGAAGGGTGGTGACCAATCCGCAAAGAGCCTGCATAATGGAACGCTCAGCCATGAACGCCTGCAGTCCATGCCGACCTCTGCCTGTGCGTTCTTGAGATCAGGCTTGACTTCTGGAATGCCCATTGGACAAAGGAACGTATATGCCCCTCTTCAATCGGTTTCTGCTGCAGCCCGCCGAGGAACGCCTCGCGAACTTGCCCTTACCGTGCTCCGTCCAACTTCCTGGCGGTCAGCGTATCGGTGCCGCCCAACCCCTGCTGCGTTTTATCGTGCGCGATGTGCGCGCCTTCATGCACCTGGCCCAGGGTGCCATCGGCCGATTGGCAGAAGATTATGTCGAGGGCCGACTGGAGATTGAGGGCCGACTGTGCGACTTGATGCTTGCCGCGCCCGCGCTGTTAGGCACTGATCCTACCCACGAATCCTCCAATATGTTCTCTCGCCTGCTCGGTCGCCTGCAGCGCAGCTTATGGGAGCGAAGCCACCACAGCCGTAGCAAAGACGCCGCGCAAGTGCAAAGCCACTACGACATCTCCGACGCCTTCTACGCGCTCTGGCTCGACCCCCGGCGCGTCTACTCCTGCGCCTACTTCCAAAGCCCCGACATGAGCCTGGCTCAAGCCCAGGAAGCCAAGCTCGACCACATCTGCAAAAAACTCCGGCTGCAGCCCGGTGAGCGCTTTATCGACATCGGTGCCGGCTGGGGCGGCCTGCTGCTGTGGGCCGCAGAACACTACGGTGTGCACGCTACTGGTATTACCCTCAGCAAAAACCAATACACCTATGTCAACCAGATCATCGAGTGTAAAGGGCTACAAGGCCGCGTACAAATGCTCTTGCAAGATTACTGCGATATGGACGAAAGCCAGCCCTACGACAAGGTGGCGTCGGTCGGCATGTGCGAACACGTCGGGCGACCCAATCTGCCGATATACTTCGCCAAGATCTACCGACTGCTCAAGCCCGGCGGTCTCGTGCTCAACCACGGCATTACTGCAGGCGGCACCGATAATCCCCAACTCGCCGGCGGCATGGGCGACTTTATCGAAAAATACATTTTCCCCGGAGGCCAACTCGTACACGCCAGCGTGATGCTCGAAGCCATGGCACGCGGCACGCTCGAAGCGCTGGACGCCGAATGCCTGCGCCCGCATTATGCCCAGACCCTGTGGCTCTGGCTCGACGCATTGGAAGCTCGTGAGAGGGAGGCCCGCGAGGTGCTGGGAGCGCATGCGGAGAAAATCCTGCGTGCCTTCCGGCTCTATCTGGCGGGTTCGGCCATGGGCTTCGAGCAGGGCTGGCTGTCGTTGTTCCAGATGCTGGGCTCGCGCCCTAACAGCGTGGTGGAGACGCGCGAGTCCAGCCCGGCCAAGCTGCGCGCAGTGCAATGCGGCTATCCGTTCAATCGTGAGTACATGTATACCAAGGCGGATGGCTCTGCGGAGCACTCCTTGTCATCAAACGCCGCACGCACAACCCTTGCCTAAGCTCTGCATCATGGAGATAACCGATCGAACGTGCGCATTCCCCGTTCCCAATGCCAAAGGCGGAGGTCATGCGCCTATTCCATGGCGATTGCACTGGTCGTTTGAGGATCTGGATTTTTCCAAGATTGATCGCGAGCGCATCCAGGGCCGTGATGACCTTTTCTTGCTGGTGTGCAGCGCCTCCTTCTTGGAGAGCAGCTCAGAGACCTTTACACGCAATCTGCTGGACTACTTTACTGGCGATGATGAAGTTGGCGCATGGCTCACTACGGCTTGGGAGCCAGAGGAATTGCAATATGGTCGCGCCCTGAAAGCCTATGTGCAGCAGGTCTGGCCCGAGTTCGACTGGGACGGTGCCTACGCCGACTTCTTTGCCGAATGCGCCAAGCTCTGTACCACCGACGCGTTGGAGCCCACACGCGGACAGGAAATGGTGGCGCGCTGCATCGTGGAGATGGGGACGACCACCTTCTACCAGGCGCTCAACGCCGTCTGCGAGGAGCCTGTGCTGCGCGATTTCACCTGTCGCATTCGCACTGACGAGGTGCAGCATTACAAGCACTTCTACCAGTACTTCCTGCGCTACCGGGAGCAGGAGCATCTTCACTGAATACAGGTCATGGCTACCCTGTGGCGCCGGGCGGTTGAACTGCGTCAGAGTGATGCCAATGTTGCTTTGCGCCATGCCGCAGCTTGGCTCTTCCGGCGGGGTCGCAATCCTCCCGTTTCCGTTTCCCAGTCGGTCAAGCGGGTCTTTGCGCTGATGTTGACGCAGTACCCGATTGAGCTCGGTGTGCGCATGACAATCAAGCCATTGCTGCTTCTCGTGCACATTCAGCGCTGGATTGAGCGACCTTTGGCGGCTCTCGCGCGCCGGACGCTGTTGAATTGAACAGACAATGTCCAGCCCATATCTGGCCTTACCCCCGGAAAGCGGGGTTCTTCAGAAGCGCTGCACAGCGCCTAACAGCCGGTAACTCAAGCATCGCTGCGCGGCCTACTCCAGTGGATCGCATCATCTACATGCTGGCGGATGCCCTGGCCGCTGGGGAACGTATTGAGCTGCGTGGCTTCGCATCTTTCAGCCTATATTGACGTTTCCCCCAGCGGGGACGGAATCGCAGGACGGGTGAATCTGTGCCCGTGCCGCCCACAAAGGCGGTATATTTCAGAGCGTGCGCGGAACTACGTGCGCAGGTGGACCATTGCTGAGCGTCCGTATTTTCAGGATGTAAAACCGTCACCGGCTTCAACGCTGGTACGCCGGGATATGGAAATGCATTTCCAGGCGCTGGCCCGTGTCGTATACTTGATCCTATATAAGGAGCTTTCATGTTTATGTCTGATCGGAAAGTAAAGATGGTTCTGTTGAATATGGCTATAGGCCTTCTTTCGACGAGTGCAAGTGTAGCTTGGGCTACTGGAATAACAACCAAATTGGTGGCAAACCCTGCTAGCGTTCCGCAAGAAGTGGTTACACATCTGAATGATGCTTTAATTCAGTCTATGAAAAATGGGGGTTCTGGAAGTTATCAACAGCGTTACCAGATTCTTTATCCCGTTGTGACGAAGGTCTTTAACTTTCCGGTTATGGCTCGCCTTACTCTGGGCACATCATGGAGTAAACTGACAGCCAGTCAGCAGCACCAGTTTATTAAAATACTTACGAAATATTCCGTGGCTAACTATGCGGCGCATTTTGATCATTACGCGGGGCAAGAATTTAGTTCACCGTCTTCCAAAAAACTAGAAAAAGGTCGTGTAATGGTCGTTAGCAACCTCATTCCACAGGGCTGTGGTAAAAAAAATGAATTTGCCTACTTGCTCGAGAAGTCCAATGGGCAGTGGAAAATTTTAAACGTCAGCACCGATGGAGTTAGCAGTCTGGCTATGGAGAAATCAGAATTTACAGAAGCCATGAAATACGCAAATTACAACACCTTGATTAAAAAGCTTATGCAGAGCACTGCGGAGTTGGCAAAAGGATCGCAATAAGATAATTTTTCCGCCTTCTGGAAATGCTGTTTAGTGCCACGAATTATGGTTAAAATGGAAAAGTACGGTATTATTTTGAGAGCGGTCAGTGATAGTGATGGAGTTGGGAGCCTTTTTGGTCACGTAGCGTGAGGGGCGGTAGTCATGGCCCATCGTTTATTGTGATCATTATAACGGCTCCGTATCGATCCTCTTGAAAATCAGATTGAAAGAAAGTTATGGTCTGTCTTCGGTTCAGAGAGAAGGTGGTGCATAACGGTGTTACATTTAGCACAGGGCGCAAAATGGCAGGTCATAGTGACAGCCATGGATCTGCAACTGGCGGAAGAAAGAAAGTCGAAAGGGTGCCCTTATTGTGGTGGCAAGCTGCATAGTGCCCGCTTTCCTCGACTGCTACGCGGTGAATCTGGGGACGCACCCATCTCGGTACATCGGCACAGCTTCTGCTGTGAAACCTGCCGAAAACGCGTAACACCGCCTTCGGTACGGTTCTTTGGCAGAAGACGATACGCAATGACCAGTATGCTGCTTATCTCCGTCCTGCAGCCTGGAAAGGCCAAGAAAGCCCAGCATGACAAATTGCGGTCCCTGCTGGGCATTTCCAAACGTACCCTGGCCAGATGGCGGCTATGGTGGCGTG
>JAJYPA010000249.1:0-618 GCA_021795795.1 Pseudomonadota bacterium
GGTGGAAGATGGCCGACTTCCCACACATAATATCTGGCATTGCTGTATCGGCCGCAATTCCCTGTGTTATCGAAAATGTAGAGGCGCGGTCGATACTCCCCTCATTATCAATGTCAGGTACGCAGCGAAAGCGGTCACTCAGAAATTGGTGGTCAGTACGCAGCGCGCTTGGGTGACGTTTACTAGACATAGAAAGATCAACGCGTTGGTGGACAGAATCAGGGCCGGAAACGGCCCCAAAGGTGTCCAGAAACGAAGTGTCGATTAAAACTTCGCTCTTGCACTCTCCATATTTATTTGCCTTTTCTGGTGGTTGGCTGAAGGAACTGGATCTACCAGCGATAATTCGCCGTTAAATCAAATGTATTGAAATGAGTGTTTCCGGCGAACTGACCGACGTAGGCGACTTTTGCCGTCCAGGGCCCCTTGCCTTTGAGGGCCAGCCCTGCTCCCGTATCCAGGCTGTCTGCGGGCGCAATCTGGCCGATTTCCGTGGTGGAGGTAAGTCCTAACGTCTCGATGTTGGCATTTTGTCGGTTGCCCGCAGTGCCGGTACCACCTACTTCCACCCAGGGTATCCAGGTGAGGCCGCTCGCCCTTATATCCGTGCCCGCCCGG
>JAJYPA010000249.1:628-11028 GCA_021795795.1 Pseudomonadota bacterium
CGTGAAAGTGCCCAGATTGGCGGTCTGACCGCTATAGGCGAGATTCAGTAGTCCGGCACCCTGTTCCGCAAAAGGGTTGAGATGCGCATGCAGGTAGGTGGCGCTCACATAAGGCATGAGGAAGGTCTGCCCCAGCGGCACCAGATACTGCGCCTGGACGCCGGAACCGAAGAACCAGCCGGTGGTGGAGCCCGATGCACTCATGCCCGTGGGGGCTAGATTCCTGTTGGAGTTGGTGGACAATATGCCCGTTCCGAGCGTGCCAGAAACTCTGAGGGCGCCATGGGTATAGATCCCGTAACCGTAGAGGCCAAAGGATTTACCACTGACCCCCTGTTGCTGCGTACGGGTCTGGGTGCCCATGCCGGAGAAAGCGGCACCAAGTACCAGGTGATGCGTGATTGACTTACCGTATCCGGCCACCCCGCCGTAATCCATGACATCGGCCCCATTGGCGCGCCCGAAGCCACCCAGCCCTTTGGCCCAGCTACCGACATGCGTGGCTGTGAATCTGGGGGATGACCCACCGACACCCTGGGAGCCATCCATCACGCTGCCCATGTCACTTTGCAGGCTTTCATTCACGCCATACAAATTGTCTGCAACGCCGCTACCGGAGTTGTAGGATTGCGGGGTGCCCGCGAGTTTCAGGTAGACATCCTGAGCGCCATAGCTGACTTGCGGTGTGAGGTAACTGGCGAAAAGCGGGTTGTAGGTCTCACCCGAAAAAGTTCCGGAGACGCCGCCCGCCGCATGGACGATGTCATACTGTTCGCCGACTGTGTAGGTACCGGAGTCCACCTGGACAGCGAGTTTGCCATTGAGCGCTGCTGTGCCCGTAACATTCAACTGATCGTAGCCCACACCCGGAGTGCTGTCATTGGGTGTTACTTCGATATTCAGGGTGCTACCTGCGTTCTGCACATAATTTCCGTTCACCGTCAGGATGCCGATGGTACCACCAGGAAAGACGGTGCCGCTGTTGGTGACGTTGCCGATGATGGTGCCATGGCCGCGCAGATAAGCGCCGCTATCGACGATGACTGGTCCGCTGAGGGAGGCCGCAGTATGGTTGATGTCTCCAACTTCCAGTAATCCGTTGGCGACCGTGGTCCCGCCACTGGTACCCCCTGTGCCATTATCGATAATGGTGCCCTGGGTCTGAAGGGTTCCTGTGCCGGATAGTTTTCCGGTGAGGGCCAGTGCATTGCTGGTAGTGGGGTCTATGCTGGTTTGAGCCGTACCGATAAGCGCCCCGCCATTACTTCCGATACTGATAGCATTACTCAGCGCAACAGAGGCCGCGCCAGCGCTACTGCCAAGCGCACCACTGTTGAGCGTTATCGTTCCGGTACCCACGCTGTTCCCGGAATCAACACTGAGAAGGCCACCACTGATCGTGGTGCCGCCGGTGTAGGTGTTGGCGCCGGAGAGGGTTTCCGTGCCCTTGCTCAGAACCAGTCCGCCCGTACCGGCAATCGTCCCGCTGTCGGTGCCGCTGGCATCGGTCAGGGTCAGATTGTTGCCGCCCAGCGTCGTGGCACCCGTTCCCGTGAGGCTGGTGATGCTGGTACCACCAGTGGTGACGCCGCTGAGGTCGAGAGTGCCGTTGTTGGTAATGCCAGAGGAGTCGGCAATGCTGCCTGCCCCCGTCAAGGCCAAGGTGCTACTGCTACCAATGTTGGTCGCGCCGGTGTAGGTGTTAGCTCCGGAGAGGGCGGTGGTTCCTCCGGTACCGCTGAAGGTCATTCCGCCCGCGCCGGTGATAACGCCGGAGAGCGTGTCACTGTTGCCACCGTTATTGAGGGTGCCTCCATTACTGCCCAAAGAGACACCATAAGAAAGAGTGGTGCCGCTCGTATTGGTGGTTAGTAGGGTGCCGCCATTAAATGTGGTCGTGTAATTGCCAAGTTCGCTGGCATTACTAGACGCAATGGAAAGCGTACCACCGTTCAGGCTCCAGCCCAGACCGCTGTTGTTGGTGCCCGTAACATTCCAAGTTGTAGACGCTGTTTCCTCAAGGGTCTGAAATCCAGAAACTCCAGACACGCTAAAATTGCCAGTGACTGATGTCCCTTCAAGATCAATCGTATTGCCGCTGGTACCCGTACTAGCAATGTTGCCATTAATAGTAGATCCAGGATCTAGATTCAGAACATTATTGTTTCCGGTGAACTCTACAGCATCGGCCTGAACACCAGAGCCGCCATCAGCCTTACCACCACTAATAGTGCCGCTGTTGATTATTGTGGCATTCCCGGTGGAGGCGATGCCAGCGCCGCCGCCACCACCATGGCTACTGCCGCCGCTACTGCCGCCGCCCTGGCCGCCACTGATGGATCCACTGTTGGTTAGTGAGAACCCGGAACCTAACACGCCACCGCCACCGCCAGCCCCGCCTCCATTAAATCCGCCATAACCACCAGCTCCTCCGCTGATAGTTCCTGTGTTGGTAATCGTTGATCCGGATTGGGCATAGACACCGCCGCCGCCACCACCAGCCCCACCATCGCCAGATAATGAGGCACCAGTTCCACCGCTAACACTAGATGTGTTGCTCAGTGAACCGCCAGTCCCAACATAATCTCCAACGCCGCCTCCACCGCTGCCTCCACCACCACCGACCCCAAAAGCACCGCCGCCGCCGCCACCACCACCTTTTGTGGCCACATTTCCACCTGCGCCACTGCTTCCATAGCCACGATCGCTTTGTCCACTGCTGCCACCGCCCACCCCGCCAGAGACACCAGCGCTATATCCGCCACTACTGGCACGGCCACCATTGGATCCACCACCACTACCACTTGCTCCACTTGCGGCAAAAGCACCGCCGCCGCCGCCACTACCATTACTCCCAGCAACACCATTTAAGCTGGTACTGGTCCCTCCAGCACCACCAGCCACCACCGGGCTACCACTACTGCCACCGGCTCCTCCTGATGTCGAGGTGCCTGCACTACCATTACCACCAGTAGTGGCAGCCTGGGCGACTTCGGTGCTAGCCAGCCCAAACAAGGCCATTGCCACAGCCACACTCAACGCACAGAAGCGCAGCGAAACCGGGCGATGCGATATGGGCGCCGGTGATAAAGCACTTTTTTTACCTCGACCTGAAGATAGCTCTGAAGCCACCTGCGGGGCACCCAAAGTGGCATTCCAGATCAATCGATAGACACGGTTCATAGCGGCTTTTTCCTGTTTTATGAAGTATGGGGAATATGGAGCGGAATGTTGGGTACACTGGTCATACGATGCGTACCCCGTTGGGATTGTTTTGTGGATCTTTCCAGAACGCATCATTGGCGAAGCGCCGGAAGAGATCGGGCGGTAACAGCGTTTTCCGGGGAATGGCTTTCACCTGGGGCCGCACCGTGTGCAGCCCGGGGGTTCCCGCCTTGTCATCAAAGGCGGTCGCCTCAAAAGTGATCTGTTCAAAGTCATGGGTAAAGGGGGATTCATCCAGAAAGTCATACACCGCATTCAGGACTTTACCGGGCTCCGAAGTGAGCGTCTCGTACTGTACCAGCATCAATCGATCGGCATCTTCGCCATAAAAAGCTTCTTTAAGGGCATCGTAGGCAAAACCCACCATGCCATCGCTGCTCGCCAGGCCATTGGCCCGGGTATAGACGGTCCCACCGGGCAGATAATTAAAAATCGACGAGGGCTGAAACGCGTTTTTGCGGACCAGTCGCTCCATACTGTCGATGATCCAGGGCAATTCCCGCACACAGGCAATGACTTTACTGTCCGGAAAGAGGGCTTTAATAGCCGGTAACTTGGTACACCAGAAACGGTTGGTATCGAAGATGACTTCAGAAGACGTCTCAGCGTAGAAGTTTTCAAACAGTCCTTTAAGGACGCGCTGCCGCTGTTCATCCGTGATGAAGACAGAAAATTCATTCTTGCCGCTCATTTCTCCCAGCATGGCGCTGAACATACCGGCGAGAGGGCCACTCATGCCCGATTGAACGCGCGGGTTTTGGCTGAGAATGGCGGAGAGCAGCGTAGAACCGGACCGGGGGAGACCGGAGAGGAAGTGAAAGCGGGGCATCATAAAACTATCCGTCGGCAGCAATGCTCAATATGATGAAAATATAGTGTGAAGCTTCGATTCACAAAACCAACCCCCATGCGGCAACAATGTGAAAATCTGCAGACCTTTAGCTTCAGGTCGCATTATGCTGATATTATTGCACAGCCTTTCACCATTTGTCCGTTTCCTCCTTTTCATCTATTATTCAATACGGTGAAAGTCACAAGCGAATGCAGCAACCATGGTACAGCGCAGAACCCCCACGTTGCATCTCTCTCTTCTGGGCCAATTGGAAATCACTTTTGCCGGGAAACCCGTGCCCTTGCCGCACCGCATACCGCGACGCCTGCTGGTGTATCTCTGCCTGGAGGAAGGTCCTCATACCCGACCGTCTCTGGCAGAATTGCTCTACCCGTATCGCACCGTGGAAAACGCCCGAACCTTATTACGGCAGGCCTTGTTCCGCCTGTCAGGGATAGGGGCGCGCTATGGGTCACCCCTGGTAGCCACCCGGGATTCCGTGGCCCGAAACCCGGACTTCCCGATCACCAGTGACTATGCCGACTTTATGGACCTCAGCCTGACCGCCGTTGTCGAGAATCCTTCCCGCCTGGATCACCATCGGGGCCCCTTTCTCGACGAAGAGACCGACAACAACCGCAGCGCCTGGGACGGGTGGGTACAAGATCGACGCCGGACGGTCGACAATCAGCTCGCCCGTTTTTATGAGTGTCTGATTCGCCGGGCCGAAACGCTGAATGATGCTGAACAGGCGCTGCACTGGGCCGAAAGCTGGATGCACCAGCAGCCGTTGTCCGACGCCCCCCATCTGCTGGCCATGCAATTACTCGCGCGCAGGGGTCGCAGTAATGAGGCCGAATCCCTTTTTTCGGCTTACCAGAGGCGCCGGATCACCCAGATGGGGAAAAAGGCGGGGGAGAATGTACGG
Organism: Pseudomonadota bacterium; assembly: GCA_021795795.1. The sequence goes on from JAJYPA010000249.1 coordinate 5,614, forward strand.
GCTTTCCATGACTATTTGCGGCTGACGCGCACACACACGTTTACGCCGGAGCCGGTGACCGTTCCTGCTGAGATGGCCCGCCATCGGTTCATTACCCTACTGGCCATCCGTGTGGACGCGGACACGGAAGAGATCCCGGATGATCTTCTGGAAGCGCACCTGCTGCACTGCTGGAGTCTGGTCAGTCAGGTGGGCCATGCCTGTGGCGGCGTTGCACACCGTGCCCCCGATGGGGTCATAGAATTGCGCTTTGGTTTGGAGAACGCGCTGGAAGACAGTCCGCGGCATGCCTTGCGTGCCGCTTTTGAATTACGTCGCCTTGCGGAACCTGGACACTTCCCCCGAATCGGCATGCATTGCGGTCGCGTTCTGGTGGCCCCTGATCACACCCTGACAGGGGCCCCCTTGCGGGTGGTACGCGCCGCCGCGCTGGCGAACACCCAACACATGGGGCTCATCCTCACCGGGGCCGCCCATGAAGCGTTGGCACATGCCTTTCCTATGGAGGGGGTTGCCCAGACGCGCTCTCCTGTTCATATATCCGGCAGAGGCATCCCGCTCTTTTGGCTGAGTACCACGCCACCGCCACCCCTTCCAAAATCTGGAAGTGCTGCATTTATGGGGCGTGATGCAGAGTGCCAGCGCATTCACCACTTGGCGGCGACGGTTTTAACGGAACGGCAGGGCCGAATCCTTTGGATCGAAGGACAAGCCGGAATCGGTAAAACCCGGCTTATGGAGGAAATGGCCGAGCGTTTGTCCCAGAATATGCGGGTGGTGCGTTATGCCTGCCTGCCGATGTATCAGCACAGCCTGCTCCACCCCATCGCCGTGGTGATCCGAGACGCGTTGAATTTATCGGCCTTACCTCCCGAAAAGGCGCGTGACGCTCTTCAGAAGCTCCTGCAGGCTATCGGTGAAGAGGACGATTTGGTGTATTCGGTCTGGTGCGCCTGGCTCGGTCTGGAAGGCGACCACGCCGAAATGGGGCTCCTGCGGGACTACAAGAAACTGTTATTCGATAGCGTCATGCTGGCATTGACGAGTCACCTTTTCACCATGGATCGCGTTTTGATGCTTGAGGATATCCATTGGGCGGATTCCGCCTCGCTGGAATGGCTACAAGCTTACCTGGCGCATCTGCACGAACGCACGGCACTCCTGCTGGTCAGCACCCGGCGGCCCATACCCGGTTTGCAAAAGATCGCCATCCACGAAACGACACTGACGCTTGTACCGTGGGACACGCACACAGCACGCCGCTATTTGCGGAATCTTCCTCACTGGACGGCCGACCTCCCTACCGAAGAATCCCTCATTCGCCAGGGATGCGGTGTTCCTTTGTATCTCGATAGTCTGGCCCGACAAACGATTTCCTGATTAGCACGATGATTCCGCTGCATTTTCGGTTCAATGCGCCGTTGTGATATAATGCATTGATTGTTATGGCATAGAGGTGTCCTATGGCGATGAATCGTGTGCAGTTTCAGAAAGGGTTGTCTCTCCCCGAATTCATACAGCGTTTTGGCACGGAAGAGCAGTGCGCTGCGGCACTGGAAACGGCCCGCTGGCCGGACGGATTTCATTGCCCCCAGTGCGACGGTACCCAGCATTCTGTTCTGAAAAGCGGTTCGCGCAAGACGTTTCAGTGCAGCCATTGTCGTCACCAGACTTCCCTGATTGCCGGCACCCTCTTTCAAGGTACCCGCTTGCCCCTGACTACTTGGTTTCTGGCACTTTATCTGATCAGCCAGGCCAAAACGGGACTGTCCGCACTGGCGCTGAAGCGCCAACTGGGCGTCAGCTATCCCACGGCCTGGCGCATTCATCACAAACTCATGCAGTCCATGCTGGAGCGGGAGGCTCTCTACACGCTGCAGGGTGCGGTGCAAGCCGATGACGCCTATCTGGGCGGGGAAAACCCCGGCGGTAAGGCCGGACGCGGCTCCGAAAACAAAGTGCCCTTTGTCGCTGCAGTCTCGGTCGATGCACGGGGTCGTCCTGTCTACGCTCGATTCACCGCGATCAAGGGATTTACCAGTACCGCCATAGAAGGCTGGGCGCGCAGCACTCTGGATACGGAATGTCAGGTCCTGACCGATGGCCTCCCTTGCTTCAACGGGATAACCGATGCGGGGCGTTCGCATGCAGTGATTGTCGCCGGTGGTCGCAAACCCCGGGATTTGCCCAAGTTCTGGTGGGTTAACACCGTGCTGGGCAATCTCAAAACAGGCCTTTCCGGTGCTTACCATGCCTTTAAGTTTCGGAAATATGCGCAACGATATCTCTCTACCATAACTTATCGCTTTAACCGCCGTTTCAACTTGGCTACGTTACCCATGAGTTTGCTGCGCGCGGCCGTCAACATCGGTCCCCGAACTGAACGCTGGCTTCGGACAGCGGAATCATCGTGCTAATCAGGAACGATTTTTAGAGGCACCTCTTCCGAACTACCCCATGACATCCAGAGCATTCTGGAATTCACCATTGCGCAGTCCGATTTTGCCCAGGACCTGGTGCAAATGGCGGCCGTGCTGGGCATCGGGGTGAGCTTGCGTGATCTGCAGTCGCTGCTTCCGGATAAGACGACCGAGGTGCTTGACCACACGGCGGCCCGTCTGGTGGACCATGGTTTGTGGGTCGCCACAGACCATGGCTGGTCCTATCGCCATGATCTGCTCAGAGAAGCGGTATATGACGGCATTCCCGGCGATCGACGCCAATGGCTGCACCAAAAGGTCGCGCAGTGGCTGGAAAATCATGGGCCGTATGACCATGGCGTCTTGGCAGACCATTTTGAAAAGGGGGGGGAACCCCACATCGCCGCCCGACATCACCTCCTGGCGGGGCGGCAGGCTTTACGTTTCAGTCTTTACGAGGTTGCCGCGCTGCATTATGGCCGTGCAGGCGCCCTGTTGCGTGATCGACCGCAAGATCCGGATCTGCTGAGGGCACAAACCTCCTATTTTCTCCTGTTACGCTTGCAGCGCGGGCACTCCACCGAAATGGCACAAGCGCTGGATGATCTGGAAAATACTTGCCTCTGCCAAAATCACCGGGGATGGCATTTACTCGCGGCCCAGTATGGTCGTTGGATTGCCGAGAATGCCGCAAAAGGAGCCCTAGCCGGTCTGCATCAAGCCCAAAATCTGGCCAATACCCGGTATGATCCAGAGGTGGATCCGCAACTGGTGGCCGGTGTTGGGCATTACGTACTGGGGTGGAATGACTTATGGCTTGGGCATCTGGAACAGGCAAAAGCCCACCTGCAACAGGCGGTAGACGGATGGCATGAAGCGTGGGCAGAACCCCTGTTCCTCGCCATCGGTGACCGTTATCGAGAATATGCCATGGCTTATTTGTCCATCATTGATGCTCTGCAGGATCGCCCTGCCGAAGGATGGGCTCGATTGGCACAGGTGCGACACACCTTACCGGATGCAAAATACGGGAACATACAAGCCATTCTGTGGGCAGTGGAGATCGCCATGGGTTATTGGGCAGACAGCCCGGAAGACACCTGGCATATCGCACAGGAAGTACGGCAAAGAGACAGTTATTCACTCATCATAGCCAGGACAATGACAGACGCGTTCGCCGCCTGGGCCGAAGCGCGACTGGGTTATAAGAGCATACCATGGGCCATTCACCACATCCGTAGAAACCTGAACGTGTTAAGGCGCGTCTGGAGATTTGGGGCAAGCTCCATTTATCTCGTGCTGCTCGATATTTCTGTCCGCAGCGGACACAAGCATACCCATGGTGTGCAGTTTGCGGCAAGGCGACTGGTCCGGCAGCACAACATCGATGTTCATAAACCAGAAATCAAACGCCTGGCCGCTATGCAGAATAAGGAGCGAACTGGTAGTCCGTTGAGCAGATCCAAAAAACCCCTCAGGAAAGCCAGCCTCTCGAAAAATGCTCTATAACCTCCTGTGCGCCTGTTTTAGAATCACTCCGACAACACCGGTAAGGAACGCGCCCGAATTTGCGGATAAAGGTGATGCCGATCATGAAACATCGTTGCGCGAACCAAAGTCCTTCCGTAGAGCAGTTCCGCAAGCACCCGCAATACCGGAAACATCCGCAGGCTATAGGTGCCCGGCACTCCATGCCGCACATGAAGCAAGTAGAAGAAGGAAAAATCACCAAGCGCATAAACCAGTCGCAAAGGGACCCATAACCAGAGAAACGTGACCCCGCCTATGCCAAGGCAAGCACCAAAAATGCTCGCCCGGCATAAAAAATCAAAATTTAGACCAGATCCCCATCCGTTCTGGCTTGCCCAACGAATAATAGATTGCTCCGGCAGCGTCAACGCTCCCCACAGGGCATACCATGGCCCTCCCAGCAGATGAAATGCATCGGGATCTTCTGGCGTGGCTGGATGCTGGTGGTGATGAAAGTGGATCTGCCGGAATTCTGCATAGCCTAATGCGCCGGGCGTAAATGGTAGAGGCATCATGCGTGTAACAAAATCTATCTGCGTCCCCCCTCGCAAATGAAATAATTCGTGCGTATAAATCATCCAGCGTGGTAACAATAGAACCACTATAGCCACCAGAACCCAACCAGACACCATTTTAACTGCAACGGCACCAAAGCCGCAAAAAATCAAACATACGATGACCAGGCTACGAAACTGATAGCGCCTGGCATCAGCATCCGTCGCAACACTGGATTTCTGGGCAACCCCATTGTGAATAAGAGCACTCATAATGTGTTGTTATTCCATGTAATGAGAAAATTCTGCGGACTTTCTAACGCCAATAAACATGAGACACATCAAAGTAACATACATGAAAGCCAACCCTCCTAAATTTCTGGCCTTGTCTCTCCGGCGCTTTGAGCATAGGGCGCCATAGAATCAAATGTTATCCAATGACCGCAATCAGTCTGGCACCGCCCTTTGAGTTCGCAAACAATGGTCTTCTTCTCATAACCATGGAGACCGTGTCATGCCAACAGAACTCAACGGCAACCAGCCCCTTCAAACCCCTTGGAACAAAAGCAAAATTATAGGTCAGAAACGGCCCTTGAAACTACAGGAGGTATGGGCCATTAGAATTCGCCTGCAACTGTCCCAACAGATCCGTGAATTAGCCCTCTCCAACCTCGCTATCGATAGCAAATTGCGGGGCTGCGACCTCGTGGGACTGCATGTTTCCGATATCGCACATGGTCACACCGTCATGCACCACGCCATCGTGCTCCAACAAAAAACTCAGAGGCCCGTCCAATTTGAGATCACCGAGCAAACCCGAGAGGCCCTGACCACATGGATCGCTCATGCCAAACTCAAGGATGACCAATTTCTCTTCCCCAGCAGGAAACACGCCTCACCTCATCTTTCCACCCGGCAGTATGCGCGTGTTGTAGAGCGTTGGGTTATTTCCATAGGGTTGGATCCGTCCG
>JAJYPA010000250.1 GCA_021795795.1 Pseudomonadota bacterium
TGAATTATGCTGGCTATTTGCATGCCCGTGTCGTCAAAGGCTGGCGCGGTAATGCCATGGCCTGGTGGTCTTTCATGAGTTTATGGGCGGTAAGCTTTTGTTTTCTTGGCGTCAATATGTTTTTGTCGGGGCTGCATTCTTATGGGAAGTTGTGATATGGCTATTTCCATTAGAAACCGACACCAAGACTTGCCCAAATTGATAAGGAAATGCTATAAGAGAAAACATATTTTATAACTATCTGAGTGACTGGGCGCAACGCCGCAGCCCGCCGTGGGTCACTCAGCTTTTGAGGTGAATTCCATGTCGGACAGTGCCGCTGAGTCGAATGATTGGCCAAGCCCTACGAACTCTAAGGTGATGTGGAAGGGCGGTCCTGAAAGCCGTTTTGAATCCGACTCCAAGCTCGGTGGCGAACCGCAGGATATACTCTACCGTCTGTGTCATCCGCAGACGGATGACACACCCTGTTGGCATCAAGGCAAAGATTTGCCGTATTTTTTTGAGTATTGTCCATATTGCCGTGTTGAGCTCAGGGCAAGCACTTCTCGAGGTGTATGGTTACCACCGTTTGGTTGGGCACCATTCAATGGCGTATCCAAATCGGGGCGTTATCATCCCCGCAGCCTGAAAAATAGGCCCAGCGGATGGAGTATCCCTGGTAACGGGCCGCTGCGATTCTGGATTCTTCCTTTAGCCAGTTCGGAGAATGGTGGGGACAGTTACGTGTTCGCTTATCGCCCGAGTACTGGCCAGATATACTGGCTGCCTGACCTCCAAAAGGACCGGGAATTTTCTGCGTGTACTCTGGAGGGTGAAAGAGATGCCATCCGGAGCTTGCGTGGTGAGCCTTTAGGTTCCGCGCGTTCGTGGTCTGTTGTCTGGTCAAATGATCACTTATTCATTGGGACTAAGAGCGGTCTGCTGCTTCTGGATATGGTCGCCGAGGGAAAAATTCAGGTCAAAAAAGTGTTTGACGGCGCTTGTCTTTCGTCTCCTGCAATGGCTGGCGATGGGCAGGTGTATTTTCTGGCCGATCGCGCTGATGGCGCGGTGAGTATCGCTACACTCCATCTGGACGATATGGATTCCATCCAGTGGTGTGATTGGTGGGAAAATGTACCCGCACTTGAGGATTTGTCGGAAATATCGGCACCTGTTGGTGTGGAAGGTGGTGATGTGCACTGGGTCTGTCGCCGTGGAGTCATAGTTCTCGAGGGTGATCAGGGACGCTGGATTTCAGCTAAACCTGGGGTTCATTTGGAAACTCGCGTCCAGCCTTGGTTTAGTGGTACAGAAATGCGAGTCTACGGTCGTGAGAAAAACAAGGAGTTCGTATACTATGCGCTGTCTGCGCTGACTTCTGGTGCTACAGACGGAGATTCATATAAGTCTGCCCTGCCTTATCATTCCGGAAGCGATACTCAATGGTTCGTAAATGGGCAGTCTGCGCGGCATCAGCATCCTGATTTCGACGGAAATATGGAAAAAATGGATCTCTGGCCTGTCGGCTCCTGGGAAGCGGAAATTGAGGGAGGTAAAGGGGTGGCGCATATTCTGATGGCGCGATTTACGTCGGATGTCCCTTTGTTGCGCATGTTTGGCCGTGCCGAAGGTTATGATAAGGATGTAACAGTCACCGAACTAACGGTGAGCAATAATCAGACATCGGCAATCCATCCTCATGGCAATGAACTTGTGAAATTGAGGATGCCGTTGGATACGCTGATTATTCCCGTCGGGGCAGAGTCCATTTTGATATACAAAGGTGACACAGATCCTGGTATCTCTGTACTGGATCTAAGTCGGTCAAGTTTTTAGCGGACAGAGCTGGGTAATCACATGCGTTTACGCTTGGGTGTAGGATTCTTTTTATTGGTTTTGCCCTTGTGGGCCGCAGCAACTGTTCCGCAAGTTTTTCTAGTGCAAAACTCTGGCTGGATGCAACCATATTTTTCTGATCAGAGAGCACAGTTTCCGGAAATACTGCAACGTCTTGTAGAGATGTCCTGCAAGGCTCCTGACAGTTCATCCGCGCTGGCGCTTTTTAACCAGTCACCAAAGCCTGATCTCTCTCCTGAAACGCTGTACCAGGGTTCTTGTGGTAAAATGCCGGTACGCGATCTTGTCCAAAAGATTCATGCTGCCCGACTCCAAAATGATCCGCAAGTTTTCGCTAATTCCGATTATCGTCAGGCGCTATACCGTGCTATCGTGCGCTATGCAGACGGCCGTTCAGCGGTATTCTGGATGATCACTAACAATAAAAATAGTCCGGATAATAGTCAGAAGCTGAATAGCCATGATGCCGCCTTTTACCAAATGCTACATGCTAGTCCCCAGATTTCTCGAGTGATTGCTATTCCCTTACCAGATGGTGCGGAAAGCAAATATTTTACGAGTCATGGCCTGATCATTTTTGGTATTGGGTATGGTGTTCCAGCGGCGAAGTATCTGGATAACCTGGTAGCTAGTGGTGATGTGGAGAAAGCCTTTGGCGCACGCGCAGCCTCGCTGAAGCCGTTGAATGTTGCTGCGGTTTCTTTTGCGCCAGAGGGTGTGACTGGACCCGTGTCTGGGGTACGCCTCAGGCATGGTGTTTTAAATATTGCTCTCCCGGCAAGAACACATCCTCAAAGCTTTACTATCACCGGCCGTTTTATAAACCATTTTTACCCTTATACGATTGCTTCTGCGGTTACGACGGCGACGCTTCTGCTGGATGGACATAGGTATTCCGTGTCGCTAACTCCAGCCACTCTAAAGGAGTTGCAGCCGAATACGAACTCGGTCCCCGTTACTTTGTCCTTCACTGTACCGGCAATGCCAAGCTGGTCCTTGCAGACCTTGTTCTCTAGTGGGCGCAATATTTCGGCAGTTCTGGAGTTCTCCCTGACGCATCAGCATCTGGCGATCAGCCCGGATTTTGTCTCGGTAATCAACAAAATTTTACCAGATGCGCCCATGCCGCAGATTTTTCAGCCCGATCCCAAGATTCGCGCTTCCCAAACCAACATTCCTATCGTGGTGCAGGTGAAATATCCGATATGGCCGCTATTGGTAGTGCTTGGGGGATTGGTTGCGCTAGTATCGGTCATTCTGTTTCTTCTATTCAGAATGACGCGTACGGGTGAAAAGTCCGCTCAGGTAAGAGTAAACGGGCGGGCGAACACTTACCGCATGGCAAAAGGAAAATCTCAAAATATCCGAAATGATGACGGTGATACAATCGCTGTGATCAAACGGGGCTTTTTCGGTTATAGTGTCGGCCAAGTCAAAAAAGGTGCCAAGGTCGAGTTGATTAAAAAATAGCAATTCCATACTGGAGATATCGAATATGAGCAGCAATAATAGCTTTACGCTTCCGCCATTGGCCGGTCAGGCAACCACTAAAACTACTGCGAACCCCACTCCAGCTCAGGGGACAACAACTACGACAGTAACTCAGATGCCTGCTCCTGTGGTAAATATCTCAGGGCCCAGCACCAAAGGTTATATATTTGGGGGGGTCGTTTTGCTGGTTCTGGCAATCCTTTTCTTTCTTGCCGCCCAGCAGTTCAGTAATCACTTGGTAAAGAAGAAACACAAGCCCAGCAGCGCAAACACCGCTTCTATCTGGTTGTTCTTTTTATTATTCGATTTGGCCGTAATAGCGGTCGTGGGCATTTTCGATGCAGGCCTATTGAGTCTGCTACAGTTGAGCATCCCGTTGGCCGTGCTGGCTATCGTCTTCCTGATCTTGCTGGTCATTTCTGCGCGGAGATAATTAATGGAACAGAAAAACACTTCGCAAAGTAACGTTACCGACGCAGAATCCAAGCGCGTCAAGCCTACACTATTTATCGGTCTGGGCGGTACGGGTGCCGAGGTCATTATGCGTCTCCGGCGGCGTATCGTGTCCGAATTCTGGGGTAAAAATCGTGTCCGCCTGGATACGGTCAGTGAATTTCCAGCCGCACGTTTTTTGCACATTGACTTAGATCAAAAAGCCATGTCCGGTACTGAGCAGAGTTCGGATACTGATCCCCTCGGCAGCGCAGTAAAATTACTTCAGAGCGAGCGCGTTGTGGATAATCTGGATTTTGAGGCTTACCAGAAAGGTAATCGAATGGAGTACTTTCCGCATATCAGGAACTGGTATCCGGCGGATCGTTTGCGCGACCTGCAGATTGATACCAGTACCGGTGCGGGGCAAATTCGGGCCATATCCAGATTGTATTTTTACGATAAGTTCACGCAGATTCGTGCAGCAGTAGAAGGGCATTTACGTCAGCTTCAGGCCGGGGTGTCTCATCAGCAAGCGCTAACGAGGCTGGGACTGGATACTGGTGCGGATCGTCGCGTGGTAATCATAGGATCGGGTGCCGGTGGTACAGGTTCTGGATCTTTTCTTGATATGGGGTTTCTGGCGAAGGCATTAAATGTTAGTCCAACCGGTCCGGTGGATCTTATCCTATTCCTGCCTTCCGGTTACAGCGGTGCTAATCAGCAGGCGACGGAGGCCAATAGCTACGCCGCTTTGATGGAACTAGATGCCTGCATGAGCAATTCGGTACGCTATGTGCATCCCCAGTATGGTTGGGGACCCGAACATGAAGATATTCTCCCGGGTGCTGAATCTCGGCCTTTTGACTCTATGTTTCTGGTAGATACCAAAAATATGGCTGATGTGGTGACCAATAATGTCCGTGATGTTTACCACATGATAGCAGATATTTTGTTTGAAGATTTTATGCCCGGTGATTTTGCGGATGCCAAGCGCTCCATTGACGTCAATCAGAAGCGGCACCGCGCTTTGCCTTTAGTGCAATCGCTGGGAGATGATACAGAGGGTGCGAAGGAGATGTACCCGCGGTCATACAGTACAATCGGCCAATGTACACTGGAATCCCCGCAAAACATGGAGCGTTTTGCCCGCCATTTGCGAGAGAGTCAAGAACGGGTTCGCGCGCTGTTTCAGATCATGGATAATCCTCAGGATTGCTGTCCCAGTGTCAAGGAAACAGAAGCGTTTTTCAAAGATGGGGCATTGAAAGTTGATGCGGATGTGGATCAGGACTTTGAGGATGCACTGCAGGAAAGTAAGATCCCCGCAGGCGCACAGGAAATTATCAATAATGCGCCCTGTGGCGGTAGTCTGATTATTTATAAGCTGGTGCGGGATATCCTCGGAGACAATAATGCCCTTGATCATAATCTACTGGATTATGTCCAGGAAAAATTCAGCGATCTCTTGTCTCATGATGATCCGGAAACCAAGAAAATCAATATCCAGACCGCTCGAAAAGAAATTATGCACGAAGTGGAAATTGCCTCGGGCGACAAGGACTCCGGCAAGCGCTGGAGGGAAATAGAAGCAAATAGGAGCAAGGTGCTCGAAAAGACCTGGGCACAGCTTACAGCAGAGTTATATGCACGCCTTGATGACCGGAAGCGCGGCGGCCTGGACTATGTTGTCGAACTTATTAAGGCCATCCAGGGGCGCTTACAGAATCCACAAACTGGCATGATCGGTAAGTTAGGAAGCTTGGTAAAGCAGTATACCGATGTCCTTGACGTGTTGTTGGGAGAAAACGGTTTTAACGGTGCTGCTGAGCGCCTGGCTGAGACCAAGAAAGGTTTGTTGGGTGGTGGCGTAAAAAAAGCGGCTATTATTGCCGAAGAAATGCAGACCTACCTGTACTGGGCTTTGCGTATAAAATTACTGATCAAATCTACTCAGGATCTCGCGACGATGTATGGGGCTATCGTGGATCGTCTCGGTAAGGCCACTGGTACCGATGACACTGGTATAGAAATGTATGACGGACTGCTTGGTGATCTGATGGATAACCGAGCCCATGTGCGGGCAACTCTAGATGTTCTGGGTGCAATGGTTAGGCGCGCGGAACAACAGCAGAATGAATCATACGCAATGCGTATACAGTTGCCGGTTGCAGAGGAGGCACCGACGCTGGACGCCACGGATCCTGAAGTTATAAAAGATTGGGCGGAGACGGTATTTGGAGTCACTGGTTCGGAGGAGATTTTCAGCAAGCTGAAGTCCCAATCGGATCGGTTATCTTTTGTCAATAAGATGTTGGATTATGCGGATCAGAAAGATAGTGATTTGCCTAATATACGTGTAAGCGATCTGATGAAGAAAATGGACTCAGCTCAGCGCCTGGAGCAATTACGTCAGTTGTTACGGCGCGGAATGCCATGGGGAGGGCTGAATAAATCTCATCTTAAGTCGGATAACTATGTGGTTTTATTAGCTTCGGGAGACAGTGAATTTGCCAAGCGTTATGGTGACGAATCCAAACAATCCCTGCCCGGTATAGGAATTAATTCAGATAGGGTGCAGTTTTCTCCACTTTCTGCTCGAAGCGAGCAGGGCAAGGTAGTGTCTTACGTCCAGGTAGATGGTTTTCCACTTGACAATTTTCAGGATTTGCGGCGCTGGCGAACATCGTACAGACAGGTAATTCAGAAGTTACCGGTACACACCAGTAAACTGGCACGTTATCGACATCCGGTAATTCCAACGCCCGATGAACGTCGGGAACTTAAAGCGAGTCTGAAAATATTTTATGCTGCAGTGATGCTCGGTTCTTTGAAACGCAACCCCGTAGACGGAGTTTATACGGGTGTGTTTGACGGCTCTCGTCTGGGTTGCGGTACGGAGGTCATCCGTCGTAATGATCCTTTGTTACCAGACCGCTTGCAGGACATTGGTCGTATGGTGCAAGAACAGAAATTGCAACTGAAGATGTCCGCTCAAAGGCAGGCTGCACTGATCGCTTGGCAATACTATCTGAAAGCCGTTTACCCGAAAAAACCCATGGGCGATGGTGGCGGTAATGATCAAGAAATCAAAGGGCAGGCTTTTCTGTATTGTGAGCAGTTACAGAAAGAATGGGCTCGTGAATGGGATCAAGAGACATTCCTTCGGGACATAGTGAACGCTAAGGCACTATTCCGGGAGGGGGATCTGGTGACGCCGCTGCTGGAAACTTTCCAGATGGAAAAGTGGGTGGATTTTTTGCCTGGATCTCAGGAGGATGCCGACCCGGCAGAAATCAATGTCCGGGTTCAGAGGGACAAGTGCGTGCTCAAGCCCGAAGTGTTCGAGCCGGGCTGGCTGGAACAGCATGTCGATTATTTCCGGCCACAAGTCCAAAGCGCAGGAGATTCCTCTTGGTGTGGGCCAGGCGGGGCGGTCGGAGTGCATCCGGGCGGCACGCCTCCTCCTCCGCCGCCACCTCCACCCGGAGGAGTGTGTTTTCAGGCGGACGGCAACGGTTGGTTAAGTCCGCTGTTGGGAGACTCGGTAATCAATCTGGGGTGGCATAGTGGCCAGGCCTTCTGGTTGCCTGTGGGTGGTCAGCCCTTACCTGCACCGCAATTATCTCAAACTGCGCAGGTTCCGCCTCCTCCGGGTGCAGGGTTAGTATGGTCGACAGATGCCAGTGGCTGGCAGCAGCCAGCGTGGCAATCTACACCGGGAGTTCCGCCAGTCCCAGCGAAACTTGGCTGGTATGGTAACCCGCAGAGCCCAACGCCCTGCTGGATTGCCGGTGGGCAGAGTATTCCGTTTACTCTGGCAGCCGCACCAGTGGTTACTACGCCGCCACCGCCACCGCCAGTCGATTGATCGGCATGATAAGGAGTCTGTAGATGACGGACGCAGATAATTCCCCGCGGTCGTATTCCGAGGACTGGCTGCGTCAGCGTGGTGCTAAATATAATCCTCTCACAGGGCAGATTGTGGCACAGCCACGCCTGGTGAGAGATTTGTCGCCGCCAGATAAAACAACGGGGGGGGAGGCGGAGCAATCGAAACTAGCGCCGACATCTCCAGATAAACAGCAGAAACCTCCTCTGTCTGAGTCACCCGTTGTCTCAGGCGGCGGAGAGACGGGTGCTTCTGTCCACCGGCCAGCCACATCAGGTGCTCAAGAATATCCTGCGATTCCAGAAGTGCCGTCGCCAAGATCAAAACTCCCGGTGTTTATCGGTTTGGTTCTGGCAATAGTCGCTGTGGTGGCTGCGGAGCATTACGTAGTGCCAATGTTTACGCATACTGCGCGCACAGACTTGGTCAAGCAGGCCGCTCCCAGTTCTGGTATCCGGCAGCCCGAAACAAATACGACGAGGACATCAATTCCACCGCTACCAAAAGATACCATTGTGAAAAGCGCACAGCAAAATATTAAAGCGCCCGAAGTGCCCACAAATGGCCCTCAGGTGACTGCTGCGCCATCCCCTGCCCCGATAACCCCGGTTCAGGCGACCTCTGTGCAGGCTACGCCACCCGCTAATACGATCGTTAAGTCGAGCGCGGCGCCTAGAACGCAGGAAGAATATCCTGCACCTGAAACCCAACCAGCGCCAGCGCAGCATCACGGGGAAAGTAACGCGCAGTACGAACAACAGCATTTGAATCAACTAATGTCCCCATTGGGTTAAGCGACCAACTACAGGAGTCAGAACATGAGCCGTTATATCAATTTCCACACAAAAAGCCTTGCGGGTATGAGTATTGTTGTAACTCTGCTGGCTGGCTGCGCCACTGATCAAGGGACAGTCGCGCCGCCACTGCCGATCCCGATGGCTTCTGCGCAAGGATATGCCCAGCAAAAACAGCGGGGAATCAATGTTACCCGTCAATTCGTAGGCCTTTGGGCGCACGCTAAGCATGGCATGCAAGCTAGTTTTTCTAACTGTCTGGCAGTTTCCAACGCGAATAATAGCAGTCCAAATGCGTGCTGGCGCCAATTAAAATCTCAAGCCACAGGCTATGCAAATCAGTTTTCTGGCCTATATGCCAGTGGTCTCCAGCCCGATCAACAACAACACTTCGCGATGGCAAGGCAGTCTGCAGTGACCTATTTCCAGCTGCTTGAAACCTACTCTAAGCAGTGTGTTGATGATTTGAGTGGATGTATGCGTAAGCAAGATCCGACAAAGATTGCTATCAAAGATGCAAAGGATAGAGTGAACCGGTTACTTTCCGGAACAGTAACTTCTGGTTCCGCGGGTGCGGGTGTAAATTTTGAATCCAGTCAGGTAAATAGTGGGCTGTCTGGTTTGCGTAATGGTCCGTCAGCGGTAGCACCCTCCGCACAAATCCCCGCATTACAGAAGGCGCCCGGTAACTAAGTTGCGCTGATCCTGGTCTGAAAGGTTGCCAAGCCGTCACGGCGAGAAAAGGAGATCACAATGTTAGGTATATTTTTCTTTTTTATATTAATTTTTGGTGGTCTGATCGTTATCGCAATAAAGTCTTACAACGGCTTGCAGCATCTCGCGCAGCAGGTGAAGGAGTTTCATTCAAACATCATGGCTTCAATGAAGAAGCGCGCAGATCTGATCAATCAGCTTATTTCAGTCGTCTCTGGCTATGCAGACCATGAGAAGCTGACCCAGATAACCGTTTCTGGTAATCAAACCGCGATGGGCGATGCTGCTAACTTGTATCAGCAGGGCTCATCAACGTTGGGTAGAATCCAGGCGATTGCCATGGGATTCCCAGATTTGAAAGCAAATCAAAGTTATCAGACCCTCATGGGTGAAATTACCCGGGTAGAGGATCTCATTCAGAGTCGGCGCGAACAGTACAATGCTGTCGTGCGTAAATACAATGCAACTCGTGTCCAGTTTCCTCATGCTCTCTGGGCTACTAAGCTAGGATTTCCAGATGCGCCCTATTTTGATGTGGAAAACGCAGACGTTCTGCAAAATCTCCAAAACTTCAAAACAGATGACGGAGAAATGCTCCGCCAGGTTATGTCTGCAACGACTGCTAGAATCACCTCTGGTGTTTCATCCGGTGCAAATAAAATAGCATCTTCTACCGGTAAAATGATTGAACAGGGTAAAGCGAAACTGGCAGAATCCCGAGCAGAAGGTCAAGAGAGTGCAGATAGCAGCAAGCCTTCCGGGGATGCTCCTGTTCATAATGAAGAATTCATGCGAGAAATAGTCGTCGAAGAACATATCGATTTAGTTCTGACAAAAGATTAATCCTGTTCCTGTGAATACAGCAAATTTGGTGACGACGTTTTGGCAGTATGGGTTAGATCATCTTGAGACGATTATAGTCGAACGAATTGGTCTCATCGCAGTGCCGATAATATTTACTGTCGGATTCGCAGTGATGGGCCTGATGTTTTTATCTTCACGTGCCAATGACAGGCGTTACCATGTAGAATTTTCTCGCAAGGGTATCGGATCGGCAGTGGATTCTGAGGATACTGTGAACTTGACAAAAAAACCATCGGCTCTGGTTGCGCTGATTTTGGTTTTCTTTATCGGTAGTTTCGGAGTGTTTTATCTTGCGCCGGTTGCGGGAATGGCGCTGTCACTGATGGTTCTTGTTTCCAGCCTGATTATTTTTGAATCATTTCGTTGGTTTTTGGTGGTGCAGTTTGTGTTGTGGGCCTTCTCTTTAGTCACTACTATCATATTGTTGAATATAAAATCTACAGGGTCGTGGTACGAGATTCATTAAGATACAATTAAATAATTGCGCAGCATTATTACCTGGGTATTTTAGAATGGAGAAGTGCTTTCTGCCGCCCGGCCCTTTGGGCTTGGCCTTCGGCACGCTCTCCAGAATCGGGCGGAAGCGCTTCCAAGGAATCAACCGATTGAGTAGGGGCAGGCCGTCGCCCAGCAAATCCAGCTCCCGCAACCGACGATCTCCGGGGAAGAATCCTGTTTGTCCGACCAGCCTTGCCATGACTACTCTCCGATCTAATCTACCCCCTATATTTTACTGCACATGGGGAGTTTTTCGAACTTCCCTTGAGGAAAAAAACCGTTGGAAAAATATCAGATACGCCCCTTGCAGTGCGCCAGCAATCAAAAAAGGGGCTACCAACATCTCCGCCTCAAAAAACAGGGCAGCAATGCTCGGACCAATGGCCCGTGGCGCCTGTATGGACAAACTATTTACCGTCGCGGCCAAACCCCGTTTATCTTTCTCTACCAGGC
>JAJYPA010000251.1 GCA_021795795.1 Pseudomonadota bacterium
TAGCTGATGTCGGTATGATGTTTGTGGGTAAACACGGGATATCCGGCGAGCCCCATTTCCTGTGCCCGCTTGATCTCGGTATCCCAGTAGGCTCCTTTGACAAGGCGTAACATCAACCGACTCCGATTGCGCCGGGTCCGCGCCAACACCTCGCTGATTACCTCGGCCGCACGCGTCTGATAAGCCTGGACGGCGATTCCCCAGCCATTCCAGCCGGCGGACACGGGGTTGCGGGCCATTTTCCGCTGGATCGCATCCCAAAGGTCCAACTGCAATTCGAGGCGATCACTTTCCTCGGCATCCAGAGTGAGATTCAGCCGCCCCCGCGCCGCCACTTCCGCCAGTTGTCCCAGTTTAGGCAGCAGTTCGGCCCACAGACGCTTCCGCTGACTCTCTTCATAACGGGGATGCAAGGCCGATAATTTGATGGAAATGCCATCCCGCTGTTCAGGTCCCCCGGAACCCGGCTGCATCGCCAGGGACTGCAGTGCCGCCTGGTAAGCAGCCGCGTAGCGCGCGGCATCCGCGCTATTACGGGCACCCTCCCCCAACATGTCATAAGAATAACAGAGGGCCGGTCGACGCTTACGAACGTCTGCCGCGCGTCGACGCGCCTCCGCCAAATCCTGACCAAGCACAAATTGCCGACCCAACAGCGCGATGGCGCGCACTGCGGCGGTGACCACCGTATTCATACCCAGCCGTTGTACCAGAGTGGCGGTCTCCCGTTCCGCCAGCAGTCGGCGCGACAGAATCAAAATACGTCCGGAAATCTGGGTCACCCAGGAATGATTCTCTGCTCCGGCGAAGCGGACTTGGCCTAACTGATCGGCAGCCAGCAGCGCCGCGGTGCCCATGTCAGGCACCCGCAGCAGTGCTTCCGCCAGACGCATCAGGGCCAGCCCCTCCGAACTGGTGATGGGGTATTCGCGCAGTAAGGATTCCAGCGCCCAAAAAGGCGCCGGGTGTTTACGCACGGCATCCACCCAGGGCCGCGCCATGGCAACGACCTGAGGCCAGTCCAGTTGACCATCGAGCGCGCCGAGTAACACAGTCACCCGCTCTCCCTCATCGCGGCAGGGCGGTGGCAACAACCCTGCTTCTGTGCGCTCTTCCGACTCGGGGATGATTTCGGCTACCGGAAACATGCCCTTCAGTACAACGCGCTCATGAGATCTCAATCGGCACGGTAAAAGTCAGGGCCTTGTTCGGCATGCTGCGCGTATAGGCCGGGAACGATGTCGCGCTCAAGGCGCGTAAAGCCGCCCGGCGAATCAACGGATTGGTGGTGCCGCTCACCACCCGTACCGTAAACGCCTTACCGCCGCCCGGCGACACCCGGAAGGACACCACAACCGTACCGTGGAGATGCAGGCGTTTGATGATCGCCGAAATACGCAGATTCTGCTTTACCAGCGACCGGGCTCCGGATCCATAGGCGCCAATTCCGCTGTAGACGGGTGCCGGTGCGGGTGGCGCGGGTATGGGGGGCGATGGTGGGGTGACCGGGACCGGGGGGACCGGGACCGGGGGCGGCGGACGATGCATCACCGGTGGGCTGGGCGGTGACGGCGGTTGAATGGGTACCGGTGCCGGACGATGCACCACGGGTCGCGGTGGGATGGTGGGCTTGGGGGGTACCGGTTTGGGCGGCACCACCTTCGGTGCGGGCGGCGGGGGCGGCGGCAAAGTCACCATGCGGACCGATACCACCTTCTTAACGGGCTTGGGGGTCGGCGGGGTCCTGGGCATGGACATCAACCCCACCACGATTCCTACCTCTACCAGCACTGCGGCAACAACGGCATATTTAAAATGCGGGTTGCGGTCACCCCGGTGCTCCGGTGGCAGGTATCCGGGGAGAATGGCGCTATTCATGCCTTTGCCTGTGTCGCGATGCCAATACTGGTGACCCCTGCCTTCTGACAACGGTCCATGACGCGCACGAAATCCTGGAAGGGAACCTTTTTGTCCGCCGCAATGGTGACGTCCGTCTTGGCGACATCCCCGTCGCTGGCCAGCATTTGTTGCAGCGCATCCAGACCCATGGGTTTGCCCTTCACCACCACACTACCGTCGGTTTGGATGTTCACCACAAAGTGTGGATGCGGCAGCGCTTTGGATTGACTGGACGTGGGCAAATTCAGCTTGAGCCCTTTGTCGGTAATCATCTGCAAGGCGATCATGATGAAGAAGACCAACAGGAAAAGCATGACATCGATCATCGGAATGATCTCTACCCGGCCTTTTTTACGCGGACGACGCTGTGGCAACATGGGTCAACCCCCTTTTTCAGGATGCCGCGCGTTGTGGCGTGATCGCTGATGCGCTAGCGGCGGCTTTTGCGGTCCGTGCGGCAGGCTTCGCCTCCGGAATAGGGTTGATGGGATCGGGACCGGAGGTCGATGGCTCCTCGTTGACCATCGGTGCGCCATCCATACGGTTCATCAACACCACCTTCAGGGATTCCATCTGGTGAATGATTTTCTCGATCGTATTGTTGAAGGCGTTGAAGCTGATCAGACCGATCATGGCGATGAAGAGGCCCGAAGCGGTGGCGATCAGGGCGTCGGCGACACCACCGGTGACTGCTGTAGGGTTATGTCCCGGTGCCGCGAGGATGGAGAAGGCGTGGAACATGCCGAGAATGGTGCCAAATAACCCGAGCAAGGGAGCCAGGGTGACGATGGTATCGAGAATCCACAGGCGTTTATCGAAACTGGGGGTGGTCAGGAAGATGGCCTCGTCCAGGCGATTGGAGAAGCCTTCGCCCCGGGCGCTGCCGTAATGATGGACCATGCCATAGTAGCGCAGTGCCACCGTCAGGAGGCTTTCTTCCGGAAGACCCGCCGAACGATCCACCAGGGCCTTCAGATCGTCCCGGTACAGCTTGCCGTGCCCGGAAACGGTCAGAAGGGTTTCCTTGCCTTTGTGGATCGCTTTGCGCAGGTACCAGCCGCGATCAAAAACCACCGTCAGTTCAATCAGCAGCAACAGCATGAGCAGATATAACACCCCATCGGAATAATTGGCCAAGTGCACAATATAGGATAAGGACATGTGCGTAGAACCTCCGTAGACATGGTATTGGCGGGCAACAAGCCGAACCGCGAAATCCGGAACCGCATAATAGTCACCCCAATGCAGAAGCATGATTCGCGCCATGTGTATCGTTCAATTTCAACAATGCTGCCGCCTGCAGAAAGCCAGTGCCGCTTGACGGCCGAAAATGGATCGGTAAACCAGCCTCCGGAACAGCGCATTCCCCATTATGAGGCAATGTCATGGTGCAATCGCACCAAAGTAAGGCATCCATGATGCGATACCGTCATAAGTTGTTCAGAGCTGTCGTTATATCCATAAATCCGGAAAAATCAGCAATAGTTAGACTATATGGTCACAGATAGGCTGGAAATTCAGCCTCACAACAAAAACTGGCATACTTCATGCTTATTTACCAAATGGTTGGTATTATGAAGGCTTAACGACCGATTTTTCTCATGGCTAGAGGTAAACGTGATGAACGAATCCCGTAAGACTGACACTACATATAACTCATTAAAATTATTAAATATTTATCGATATACACCTGAGAGAAGCCTTATCCTGGCGGCACTCATGGCTGCTAACGCGCTGGTTTCTGCGCACGCCACTGGCATAGCGGTAAATCCAAACTCTGCGGCCAAGACTACCAAGGCTATTAAGCTGAAAAGTATTGATAAGAAGTACCAAAAACTGTTGGTAGGTGAAAAAAATATTGCTTCGGCCATGTCAGTGATTAGTCACGAGCAGATCAAGGCAGCGAGTTCGGCTGCATCAATATACAGCATTCTCAAATTGACGCCGTCCGTAAATGAATATCAGCAGAATATTGGACCATCTATGCCGACACTGACGGTGCGCGGCGTACGCATGAGTCAACTCGCGCAGACCTTGGATGGGATACCGATGACCAGTCTCCTCTCGGGCGGGGAAGGCGCCCTTAACAGCTACGGTATTGGCTCGTTGGTTTCCACTGGCCAGGTGGCGGGGATCCATGTCTATCCGGGCGTGGCTCCTCCTGATCGGGGTGGATTCGCTACCATCGGCGGTACCATCAACTATCAAACAAAACAGCCGACCGACAAGCAGTACGCCGACCTCTTCACCCGGATCGGATCGTTCTCGACCGATGTGTACGGCGTACAGCTCAACTCCGGCATCATCCCGCACAGTGGTGGCCTCAAATTGTTAGCACGTTATAGTCAGACGGAAACAGCCGGCTATATACAACACACACCCGCTCGCTATGCGGACTTCTTGTTCTCTGCGGTGAAACCCTATGACTATGGCCTGTCGAAAATCTTCGCGACCCTGCTCTACAATCGCGGCAATGGGTATGAGTCAGACTACGGGGGCTACCCGGTGGCCTTGCAGCAGAAAAATGGCCTCTACTACAATGTGCCTTTGTCGCAGACCAGTACCCAGCAGTTCAACCATTATCTCACGGCGATTGTCGGAGATAGAACCTACATCAACCGCCATGTGATCGCCAGCGCGCGGGTTTTTTACATCCATAAGTCCAGCAAGTTTGAAGCACAAACCAATCCCGCTGTGATCGGCTTCAACTATCCCTACCAGAATAACTACTACACTCCAATCGTCTACGACGGGTATCTCGGTGGTCCCGGTGCGGCCCACCACGACTTTTCCTATAATCCTGTGCAGACTTTTGGCAGCTACATCTCCGGCGAAGCCGCTGGGATCAACTACACGAACTCGGACACCATTGGCTTTGCACCAAAAGTGAATTTCTTCCTGCCACACAACGACATCAGTATCGGCGGTTTGATCGCCGAGGAGACGAATCATTCCTCTCAGTATGTCTATGGCACACTCAATATGCCGCAGATCAATGGTTATAATGCCTATGAATATGGACTCCGGGGCCATCGTGCTGTCTATAGCGGGTATCTACAGGACAAGATCAATCTATTGAACGATACCCTGCATATCGAGCCAGGAGTCACTCTGACGGGTGTGAGTTCGAGTAACTATATTCCGCAGAACGTGTACGCGACGCCTGATCACGCATACACACTGGGTAACTACGACAAGACCATTTTGCCGTATCTTGGGGTGTCTTATGACGCCACCAAAAATATCATCGCTTATGCCAGCTATGGTAAAGGCGCGCGCTTTGCGCCCGTTGGCGACTACACCTTGGGGGGGACAGGAAGTACAACAACAGCGCCTGGACCAGAAACAGTGAATGCCTATGAGGCAGGACTGCGTTATATCAGCAAAAGACTTTATGTCAACTTCGATGGTTTTTTACAAGATGAGCATGGCGCGTTCTCATTTGTGACACTGCCCGCTGAAAATCTGTCCTTGTATACCAATGTTGGCAAACTCCAATACAAAGGCCTGGAGGCATCTGGTAAGTATCTGCTGACACAGCATTTAACAGTTGCAGGCAGTTTGTCCTATACCCAAGCAAATTATAAAAATAGCTACTTCGCGGCGGATACCGCCTCGTCAGTCCAGTACGGATATGTCTTGGCCGGAGACCCGTTGGCGGATGTTCCCAACTGGCTAGGTAATCTCTCACTGACCTATAATAGAGGAAACTTCACGGGTCAATTACTCGGCAGTTATACGGGCACCATGATAGGGACCAATGCCCCGCCATTACCACCGGCGGTATCCGCGGCGTCCGGAATCCCGGATCTTGCGGGGTGGACAACACCAGACTCCGCGGTGCGATTCGGGAATTATTTTATAATGAATCTGTCCGCCGCCTACAAAATTCCGATACACGAAGATCACCTGAAATGGCTGAAAGTAACCCTAAATATAGATAACTTACTGAACAGACACTATTATGCGCACTACGATCAGATTTATAAGTTGTTGCTGGCAAAACCAGCACCAGGAGCCAGTCCGTTCTACGTCGCCTATCCTGGTATGCCAAGATTTATCGAGCTTGGACTAGAAGGTCGATTCACTTAGGAACCATAAATAAACTACGTGTATTTTATGTTCGGTGAGATGACGTAGGGGTTCCTTGGCGTGGGAAAGATTCATTTTACGAGTAATCTGACTGATGGATTCCTTGGCGCGATGATATCAAATACGGACCTTGGCAATCGTTTCCATGCAAATCACTCCAGTTCCTCCGGTCAAAACCGGCAGGATATCAGTTGGTCAATTTAGACGCCGTTTCCAACCTGCGCGCTCAGAAATGAAGCAATGGGATGAACGTCTACTTCCCCCATCCGCGGTCTGAATGTTTAATTCTGTGGCGGTACTTTACTTTTGGGGATCATATTATGTCTATTAATGTGGATACAGAGAGCACGAACCAAGGTATGGAATTAAAAAATGCTAATCTTGGATTTTGGGAAATATTCGGACAATCCATAGCAAATCTTTCCCCTACCTTCGTGCCGGCACTTAACGTGGCTGTAGTAGTTGCGTTGGCTGGGAATGGTACATGGTTAGTTTTTGGCCTTGCCTGTCTTGGTCTAACTCTGGTGGCAATTAATGTCGGTATATTCGCTAAACGTATATCTAGCACAGGGTCATTATTCCTATATATTTCAAATGGGTTAGGTTCTACTGCTGGGATTGTTGCCGGATGGGGGCTTGGCGCGGCATATGTCAGCACAGCAATTGCCGTTCTTGCAGGTGAGTACATTTTTATCTATGCTGCCACACAGTATTTTGGATTTGGTATATCATCTAGCTTAATCTATTTGTTAACTATGGTTTTAATTATTTATTTAACGTATAGAGATATCCGTGTTTCAGCAAGAGTGAGTATATTTATAGAAGCTATTTCAATCACTATTGTTTTAGTTCTTTTGTGTGCGATTATGGTCAGCGGAACTTATAAGATTGTTGATATGGATCAATTATCACTCCGTGGGACCTCTTTCAAAGGTATGGCTGAGGGTGTTTTCATCGCCATGTTCTCTTTAGCTGCATTTGATAGCGGTGCATCATTAAGTGGTGAGGCAAAAAATCCTTTGCGTACCGTGCATAAGGTTGTAATATCTACAGAGATAATAGCGGGTATATTTGGATTATTTGTTGCGTACTTAATGATGATAGCATTTAAGGGAAATTCTGCTGTTTTTGGTGCCAGCAAAACGCCATTAATGTATATTACAAATGATCTTGGTGTGCCTTACATTGGGCCATTTATGTATTTTATTGCGGCTATCAGCGCTTTTGCATGCGTTATGGCATCAATAAATGCAGCCTCTCGTATTTTTTATTCTATGGCCAGGTTTAAAATCGTCCATAGATCTATGGGTCTGGTCCATAAAAAATACGGAACACCGCACGTGGCACTTTTGTTAATTTCAATATTTGTTTTGGCTTGTGTGTCGTTGTTTTCTTTTGATGGAAGCGCTATAAACGTTTTTGATCTAACAGGTACATTCGCGACGTTCGGATTTATGACGGCCTATTTTCTGGTCAGCGTAGCCGCGCCAGTTTATCTTGTTAATAATAGAAACCCAACCTTTTTGGCTTTCCTTTCCGGAGTCTTAGGAGCGTTATTTATGCTTGCCGCCTTTGTCGGCAGTATGTATCCGGTTCCTCCTTTTCCATACAATGTAATACCGTATTTATATATAGCATATCTTATTGTTGGTATTGGATGGTTTATTTATGCAAAAAATAAAGCACCTCAGATGGTTAAACTGATTGAGCAGGATCTGGAGGAGAATGCTATGTTCATAATCGGGAAGAAGTAGAAGCTGAAGTTCGGCTGAATTTCACATTTTGCTGATCGCCAAGCCTCAAGCCACCATACGCATCAGCACCTTGGTGAATGATTTATGGAGAGGTTGGCAGAGATTGGGCCAAAGCCCCAGAAAATGGTCGGAGAGTGCTTCGTCCGCGAGGAGTCTGCGGACATCTGAGAAGGCGAAACTGGTCCGGCCTTTGACGATATGGCGGCGCTCGGGGTCTGCCTCGATGCGATCCGCATAGATCCAGGTCAGGGTCGTGGCCAGCAGGCAGAAATTGAGGTGGTTCGTGACCGCATCGGCGGTACGGGTCTGGCTGCGGGCACTGCCGATCTCCTGCTTGATCTCTTTGAAGCCCGCCTCGATCTTCCAGCGGGCGCCATAGTATTCGATGATCTGGGTCACCGAGAGGGTCAGGTCCGTGGTTATCAATCAGCGCTTGTGATTGGTCAGTTTTCAGCAGGGATTAGCGTCAAGATTGTTCACTCAAGACCCGATCAATATTCTGGCAATTCTTACTCTTCTTCGCCGAGTTAGTGTGCCAATTTTCACGATATAGCACGGTAAAATCCTGATGCTGACATGTGGCTAACGGATAACCCTGATTAACATACCTGAGGACGGTGAGCTTGCCATTCTGCAGCAACATCGCCAGCAGGCCGCCCCTACCCAGTGTGTTTCCACCCTCAAAGACCATGAGGAACAAACTGCCAGTTTAAAAGCCCCCTAAATTTAATGGCATAAATATTGCCTAGTTTTATTGGGTTTTAAAGATGAACAGCCGCTGTGCATTTGCCGACCGAATGGAGAAATATGCTCAGAAGCTTTTCCTCCATAGGGAATGATGAGGATGCATGAACATTGCAATAGCGATTCATGGCGGTGCGGGTAATATACGACAGGCATATCTGACAGAAGATATGGCAGAATGTCGTCATGAGAGACTGCGCAAAGCCCTTCGCGCCGGTTGGGTGCTACTCCGAGCCCAAGGGTCAGCGCTAGATGCAGTGACCGCTGCCGTTTGTGCATTGGAGGATGATCCACTGTTCAATGCTGGCCACGGCGCAGCGCTCACTGATCTAGGTACGACGGAGATGGACGCTGCAATCATGGCCGGGGAACATCGGCAGGCTGGTGCTGTCGCAGGCATTTGCGGACCTCGCAACCCCATACTGGTGGCTCGCGCAGTGATGGAAACGACACCGCATCTATTTTTAATTGGCGAGGGAGCGCACCTGATTGCACGTAATGCAGGGCACCCTTTTGAAAGCGCAGAATATTTTGAAACTCCCAGTAGCCGCGCCGCATTACACCGTGAGCTGGCGAGGCGCGCGGCGAACGCGCCAGGCCATCGTTCTGACGCTGATCGTCATGGCACCGTCGGTGCAGTTGCGCGGGATTCTGCCAACCATCTCGCTGCAGCGACTTCGACTGGTGGCATTACCGCCAAACTAGCCGGACGTGTGGGTGACACGCCAATTATCGGTGCGGGAACGTTCGCGGATGATGCCACCTGTGCGGTGAGCTGTACTGGCACCGGCGAGGTTTTTATTCGCTATACGGCTGCCGCCGAGATTGCCGCAAGAATGCGTTATAAGAATGAAACACTGGAGCACGCTGCGGCGAAGGTTGTTGCCGAGCTCGCCAGCCACGGAGGCGATGGCGGGCTCATTGCCGTCGCCTCCTCAGGGACCCCACCCTGCCCTTCAATACATCTGGTATGTATCGCGGCATGATCGGGGCAGACGGGATGTTGCACACGGCAATCCATAGCGAGGTCTTTCAAACAATTTACCCCTGAACCATCCGTAGGATTAGCAGGATATAAACCCGATTCACCAATCCAGCCATGCCTAACACATCTCTACCACTACTGAGGTACCTATGCTCCAAAAAACCCACATGACAGATCACCTCCACGCTCTGCACACCATACATACCCATTGCGGGTGGGATAATGCGTTGCCTCCAGCCATCCGCATTGCACCGGGCGAACGCGTAGAATTTGATATCGTCGACGCATCCGGCGGCCAACTGTCACCGAAATCCATGGCACAGGAGGTGAAGCAATTCGACTTTACACGCTTGAACCCTGTCACTGGCCCCGTCTATGTAGAGGGTGCTGAGCCCGGCGATGCACTTGTTGTTCGACTGCTCCATTTTCAACCTTCAGGATGGGGCTGGACGGCACTCATTCCGGGCTTTGGCTTATTGGCGGATGCCTTTCCTGAGGCCGCACTGCAGCAGTGGAATTATGACCCAAGCTGCAATATGCCCGCCCTCTTCGGCAAACATGCCAAGGTGCCCCTCAAACCATTCACGGGCACCATCGGGGTAGCACCGGCAGAACCTGGAATACATAGTGTAGTGCCACCGCGACCAGTCGGAGGCAACATGGATATACGGGACATTGCCGTTGGCACCACGCTCTATCTGCCCGTGGCAGTTGCCGGTGCCCTCTTCTCGGTGGGGGATACCCATGCGGCCCAGGGAGACGGGGAAGTCTGTGGAACGGCCATCGAGAGCCCCATGATTTTGGCTCTGCAGTTTGATCTGATTAAGGGGATGCATCTGCCCTCTCCCCGCCTAGTCACGCAGGGACCGGTAACCCAACACCTTGACCGTCATGGATATCAAGTGACCACCGGCATAGGGCCAGATCTCATGCAGGCCTCCCGAGAAGCAGTACGTTATATGGTAGATTGGCTCTGTACCGCGCAACATCTCAATGCTGAAGACGCGTATATGCTGTGTAGCGTCTGCGGAGACCTGCGGATCAGTGAGATTGTCGATCAACCCCACTGGGTTGTCTCTTTTTACTTCCCCCGAATAGTTTTTGAGTGAGTCCGGGCGATCAGCCAACCCTTCGGCACATAGGGCTACCTGATATCGCGGTAGGGATACCCATTACTGGGCACCCCCCGCACAGATCCCGGCGGGCGCAATTCACGCACCGGGCTCCCACCTTGGGTGTTTGGCGGCAAACCTTTGGTTTAGCCACGGGTGAAGGATACGTGGCGATGGTAACCACGCTGCAGCAAGTTGCGTCATTCGGTCCCACCTAGTGAAATCCGTGCTTATCGGGTTAGGAGACATTAGCAAATAACTTGTATTTTTCATGTAGCAGGCATAGTCTTGCGGCATGGAAGCAGACGTACTGATAGCCGCTCGACACCAAGCGCTCGAAGGGATACTGGATGAGCGGCAAAGACGACTGCATGCG
>JAJYPA010000692.1 GCA_021795795.1 Pseudomonadota bacterium
GATGCCCGGCTGGTCATGTATGGGCAAGAGCTCAACCCCGAGTCATATGCGATCTGCAAGGCCGACATGCTGATCAAGGGTCAGGACATCGCCAACATCATTTTCGGCAACACTCTGTCTGCCGATGGCCTGCTTGGGAAGCACTTCGACTACATGCTGTCCAATCCGCCCTTTGGTGTCGAATGGAAGAAAATCGAAAAGGACATCCGCAAGGAAGCCGAGCAAATGGGCTTCAATGGCCGTTTCGGCCCAGGCCTGCCGCGTGTGAGTGATGGTTCACTACTGTTTCTGCTGCACCTGGTCTCTAAAATGCGTCCTGCCGTGGATGGTGGCAGCCGCTTTGGCATCGTCCTCAACGGCTCACCGCTGTTTACCGGCGGCGCTGGTTCGGGCGAAAGCGAGATTCGCCGCTACATGCTGGAGAACGATCTGGTCGAAGCCATCATCGGCCTGCCCACCGATATGTTCTACAACACCGGCATCAGCACCTATGTCTGGATTGTCAGTAACCGTAAGCCTGCCGCCCGTAGAGGCAAGCTACAATTGATCGACGCCAGCAACTTCTGGCAAAAGATGCGCAAGAGCCTGGGCAGCAAACGCAAGGAACTCAGCCCGGAACACATCGACGAAATTACCCGCCTGTTTGGTCAGTTTGAAGAGGCCAATACTGATGCAGAGGGTACCCCCGTCCCCATCAGCCGCATTTTCAAGAACGAGGACTTTGGCTACCGCACCATCACGGTGGAACGGCCCACCCGCGACGAGGCAGGCAACATTGTGCTCGCCACCAAGGGTAAAGCCAAAGGCAAGCCCGTACCGGATTCGTCTTTGCGCGACACGGAAAATGTGCCGCTCTCTGAAGACGTGCACACCTACTTCAAACGCGAAGTATTGCCCCACGCACCGGATGCGTGGATTGATTCCGACAAAACCAAAGTCGGCTACGAGATTCCCTTCAATCGGCATTTTTACGTATTCAAGCCCCCGCGCCCACTGGCCGAGATCGATGCCGAACTTAAAGGCGTCACCGACCGTATCCTGACCCTGATCAACGGGCTGACGGCATGAGTTTCCCGCGCTACCCGAAATACAAGGACAGCGGTGTGGAATGGCTGGGGGAAGTGCCAGAGCATTGGGAGGTAAAACGATTCAAGCTCATTTTCAAAGAGCGTGAGGAACGATCTCTCAAAGGTGAGGAATTGCTTCTGTCTGTATCAGCATACACAGGGGTCTCACCGAGATCGGAGGTGATTGATAATGGCGATCACTTGAGTCGCGCAGAGTCATTGGAGGGGTATAAGATCTGCCATATAGACGACTTGGTTATGAACATCATGCTCGCGTGGAATCGCGGACTCGCGTTCACTTCATATGACGGCATTGTCAGCCCAGCCTATTGCGTATTTTATGTCATCGACGGAAGCGAACCGAAGTTCCTTAACTACCTCGTTCGTTCAGACCGCTACACCCTCTACTTCAAAGCGTTTTCGGCAGGAGTCATTGACTCGCGCCTTCGCATTTACCCTGAAACATTTGGGCGGCTGTTTTGCAATCTTCCACTCATCCCCGAACAAACCCAAATCGCCGCCTTCCTTGACCGCGAGACGGCGAAGATTGATGAACTGGTGGCAGAGCAGCGGCGGTTGATGGAACTGCTGAAAGAAAAACGCCAGGCCGTTATCTCCCACGCCGTCACTAAAGGCCTGAACCCCGATGCCCCCATGAAGCCTTCCGGCATCGGATGGCTTGGGGATGTGCCGGCGCATTGGGAGATGAAGCAACTTCGCCAATTTGCTGAGATTTTGCGAGGGAAATTTACACATAGACCTCGCAATGACCCTGCGTTTTATGACGGTGATTATCCATTTATCCAAACGGGCGACATTACTGGCACAGATCGTTACATCACAGAATTCAAGCAGACGTTGAATGAGAAAGGCATTTCAGTTAGTAAGCAATTCCCCCAGGGTTCTCTTGTGATGGCGATTGCAGCAAACATCGGTGATGTAGCCATACTCAATTTTCCGGCTTACTTCCCAGATAGCATCGTTGGTCTAGTGCCACATCTCGACGTGGACCTTGATTTCTTGTTCTACATGATGATTACGCTAAAGCAGCCGCTCGAAAGAAATGCAACTGTCAGCACACAGATGAATTTGAATGTGGAGCAAATTTCCTCTGTCGTTGCGGCTTGCCCACCATTGATAGAGCAGCGAAATATTTCAGCGCACCTCGAATCTGAACTCGCCAAGTTCGATACCCTCACCGCCGAAGCCCAGCGTGCCATAGACCTCCTGCAAGAACGCCGTACCGCGCTGATTTCCGCCGCCGTTACCGGCCAGATTGATGTGCGGGCAGCGTTGTGACAACGCGGATGCCCATTGCGTCGTTTACACCGATGTCGTGCCATTCCCTCGCCTCCATGGTGTACGCTGCACCCAGGCGTTAAACTGATGACCATCACTCAAGTCCGCCCCGATCAGGAGTCACCATGCATACGATCGATATTGAAAAGATGACCACGCAAGAACAGTTGCAGACC
>JAJYPA010000252.1 GCA_021795795.1 Pseudomonadota bacterium
GCCTTTCATCTGGACCAAAACCGCACGGGATATCCTGCAAAAGGTCATCCGCGCTAACGGCCATTTAAGCAGCAAACAGAATGCAACACTACACTAGATGTGCTGGTGAATAATGCTGGTGGTGCGTTAGGGTTGGAATCTATTGCCGAATTTGATGAAGAAAAATGGTTTTCGATGTATCAAAGTAATGTGCTTGGCCTAGTTCGGGTGACGCACGCACTTTGGCCTAAATTGGGACAAGCTAGAAATGGAGCCCATGTCATTAACATAGGTTCTATTGCCGGCATTGAAACTTACGTAGGGGGGGCGGGCTACACTGCGTGCAAGCATGCGGTGCGTGCGATTAGTGAAACGATGCGCTTAGAGTGGTTGGGGAAGCGTATCCGAGTGACAGAAATTGATCCAGGTCTAGTAGAAACTGAATTTTCTCTAGTACGATTCTCTGGAGATAAAACACGTGCCAGCGCAGTCTATGCTGGTATGCAGCCTTTACGTGCTGAGGATATTGCTGAGTCGGTGAGCTGGGTGGTCGGTCTCCCTGCCCATGTTAATGTAGATCAACTGATTATTAAGCCTACAGATCAGGCGCGTATGGATCTGGTTTATCGTGGCAGAGGAAACATTTCCTAATTTGGTCATCTTCTCAAAAGCATGTCAACGGCTTGATTCTCTTTACCTGAACATGCGGCAGTAGTTAAATCGGTTGCAGTTTGCTCTTGGTTCTATCAGAAACTGGGAGGTGAATTTGCGCTGACAATTTCACAAACCTCATGTCCAGCATTGACGAAACGATGTGGTAACTGGCTGTCGAAGTAGTAACCATCACCGGAAGTAAGATTTTGAATCTTGTCACTAATCGTCAGTTGAATCATGCCCCGAACGATGACGCCGCCCTCTTCACCACTATGGCGTAGCATGGCCTCACCAGTGTCTGCGCCCGGTTCGTAATATTCGTGTAGGATTTGGATAGCTCGGCCTTTAGATCGACGGCCTAAAAGTTTCATGACAATTTTTGGATCCATGGCGATATCAGGCAGTTCGTCGTCACGGAAAAAAACCTTATCCGAAGGGACCAAGTCTAGGGTAAAGAACTCCGCAATGGACATGGGGATGCCATCTAGGATTTTTTTGATCGAACTGATAGAAGGGCTAACGCGATTTTGTTCAATTAAGGATATGGCGCCGTTAGTAACCCCAGCACGCCGCGCTAACTCGCGCTGTGTCAAGCCATAAATTTTGCGGACTAATAACAGACGTTGACCTAGATCATCAATATTGCTCATATAAATTTAATTCCTACGATAGATACACCCGCATTATTATAGATGAATGAACCGATGATATGTAAATCGCGGAGTATGGAATTCAGCGTGCCCGTGCGATGGTGGCCGCAATAAACTGTGGGGGACGATTTCCCCGTGCGCGACATTGAGCCCATCTCGCAAGTATGGATTCTCTTCCAGCGCCTTTTCCCAACCGTTGTCAGTGACACCTTTGAAATGGCGCCATTACGTCGCACATCGGTGGCTCCATATTGCCGGTCAGCCAGTTTTAGAATATAGGGTAGGGTGGCGGTTGTTAACGCAAAGGTGGCTGTACGTGCGACAGTAGCAGGTATATTGGCCACGCAGTAATGCACGATGTGGTCCAGCACGTAGATGGGATCTGCGTGGGTGGTAGCGTGGTGACTTATCTCAGAGCAACCACCCTGGTCAATGGCGACGTCGACCACAACGCTTCTTGCACGCATACTTGCAAGCATATTTCGGGTAAGTAGCTTAGGAGCTTTTTTGATTTCTTTGGGAACGCCGATTTTCATGAATGATCCTTATTGAAGTGTCGTGAGAACATTACTAATGATATCAATTAGCTGATCGATTTCTTCGGTTCGGATAATCAAGGAGGGAGTTAAAGAAATAGTATCACCAGTTATGCGGATGACCAGACCTTTATCGAAAGCACTCTGTAATGCTGCCATGCCCCGTGCACCATAAGCCTCATGGCGACTCTCGAGCTCAATCGCCGCCATAAGCCCGATATTGCGAATATCGCTAACATATGGAAGGTTGCGAAGACTGTGAACGGCCTCTTCGAAATAGGGAGCTAATTCCGTACCGCGCGTTAATAGACCTTCTCCCTCGTAAATATCAAGAGTTGCCATGCCCGCAGCGCAAGCTAGTGGGTGCCCGGAATAGGTATAACCGTGAAAGAGCTCAATCCCTTGATCGGCAATGCTCATAAAGGCCTGATAGATAGCATCGCTCACGAATACCGCACCCATAGGTACGGCAGCATTGGTGAGGCCCTTGGCGGTGATCAGAATATCTGGAACGACGCCAAAATAATCACACGCGAAGGGTGTTCCTAATCGACCGAAGCCGGTGATGACTTCATCGAAAATTAACAATAACCCGTGTTGATCGCACGCTTGACGCAGCTGAGTGAGATAATCGCGTGGGGGAATCACCACACCACCGGAACCCGCAACGGGCTCAACGATAACCGCTGCAATGCGCTCGGCGCCATGGAGTTTGACGAGTTCGCCAAGGGCGATAGATGGGTCATCGCCCCATTCGGGTAATCCGTGGCTGAAGCGATTACGACTTTGATCTAAAGTGTGTGGCAGAAAATCTGCGCTCAATAGAGGTCCGAAGGCCTCTTTGTTACGTGGCAAACCACCTACCGACAATCCGCCAAAACCGACCCCGTGATAAGCTTTCTCACGACCGATAAAGATCGTGCGTTCGGGTTCTCCTCGATGAAAGTGATAAGCACGGGCAATTTTTAAGGCAGTGTCTGCGGACTCTGAACCTGAATTGGTAAAAAAAACATGCTTTAAGGAATCTGGCATCCACTGAATCAGTCGCTTCGCATAAGAGAACACTAAAGGATGCCCCATCTGAAAAGTGGGTGCGAAGTCCATCTCTGTGGCTTGCCTTGCGATAGCCGCACTAATCTCCGGACGGCAGTGCCCAGCATTGACACACCAGAGACCAGCGATGCCATCCAGGATGCGACGGCCATCTGGTGTCCAGTAGTACATGCCACTAGCCCGACTGAGGATCCGAGGTCGCTGGAGAAACGCGCGATTAGCGGTAAACGGTAGCCAGCAGGCCGTGTCAATGAGGGAGTTTGTTACAAGCGAATCGTCCATGGCCTATCCAGTGAAGTAATGAGTTAGGGTGTTAATAGGCAATATTTATGCCATTTCTGGTAAGAGGGGGTAAACCATCAATCTTCGATGCGCACCGATGGAATAATTGCACTGTGTTGATGCACATTTCCATAATGGGGCCTTGTTTTAGTGCATCGCCGCTGTGGGTGCTTAGTAAAATAGACATTAAAGAAGCGTGCGCGCTACGTGTACTCCGCGAAAATCGAAGTCATGAATAAAATTAAAACATAGTTTACAACATGTTATGAAATAATAAAGGATATGATCTTGTTTCACATGGTGGGCACGGCATGCACTTTGCTTGATGATTATCGAAGTCAGAAACGACGATGTGCGAAATTGAGTCTATATTGAATTGGATATTTTCTCTAGATTCGCTGTTCTCCCCTTATGTTCAATGCTTAGGAAGATTAACTCATGAGCCAAATTGTTCGTACCGCTCTCATTCAAACGGCGCAAACGGCGCAGGCCGAATTCCTATCGCCAGCAGAAATCAAAGAAGAAATGATCGAGCGTCACCTACAACATATCGCGGCGGCTGCAGCGCAGGGCGCGCAGGTTGTGTGTATGCAAGAACTGTTTTATGGACCATATTTTTGTCCCAGTCAGGATATTCTCTGGTATGCATTGACCGAGGAAGTTCCCAATGGTCTGACGATTCGGCTCATGCAGGAATATGCCAAAAAACTTCAGATGGTCATTATCGTCCCCGTTTATGAGCGGGAGATGGCCGGGGTTTACTACAATACTGCGGCGGTGATTGATGCCGATGGCAGTTATCTTGGCAAATACCGAAAGACCCACATCCCTCAGGTAAAGGGCTTTTGGGAGAAGTTTTTTTTTCGGCCCGGCAATCTGGGATATCCGGTTTTCCAAACAGCATATGCGAAAATTGGCATATATATTTGCTACGACCGGCATTTCCCCGAGGGTGCCCGGGCTTTGGGCCTGAACGGGGCGGAAATCGTCCTGAATCCCTCCGCCACCGTGGCCGGCTTGTCCGAATACCTTTGGACTTTGGAACAACCGGCACACGCCGCCGCCAATGGGTATTTTGTCGGCGCTATCAATCGTATCGGTACTGAAGCGCCATGGAACATCGGCGAATTTTATGGACAAAGCTATTTTGCGAATCCGCGAGGCCAGATTATCGCCAAGGCGAGCCGCGATCAGGAGGAAGTTCTGATCAGCGATCTTGACCTTGAGCAAATTGCTGAGGTGCGAGATCTTTGGCAGTTTTATCGGGATCGGCGTCCTGATCTGTACGGCGATCTCTGTCGGCCATAGGCAGGGGAGGAGCGTAATGTCTTTATCTTTTGTAACACTTAGCCCTGATCTGCTAGAAGCACGTTTCCGTCCACTAGAAGCAGTACTTCCGGCAGCGGCTGCACTAACGGAGGCTGCGCGTTGTTACTACTGCTATGACGCCCCTTGTGTAGCCGCTTGCCCAACAGATATCGATATTCCCGGTTTTATCCGGGCCATTGCCATGGAGCAACCTACACGAGCGGCAGAGCGTATCCTGCAGGCAAATCCACTGGGGGGATCCTGCGCCCGGGTCTGCCCTGTGGAAACTCTCTGCGAGCAGTCCTGTGTCCGCCAGAGCGAGGAGGGTGGTCCAGTCCGTATCGGACTCTTGCAACATCTATCTATGGTGCAGGCATCGCCTTACCTTTTCCCCGCTGCCAAGGCACTAGCACCTACGCAAAAAATTGCGGTTGTAGGTGCCGGGCCAGCAGGATTGACAGCTGCTCATCTACTTGCACTTGCTGGTTTTGCGGTAGAGCTTTTCGAGGCGCGGGCACTGGCCGGAGGTCTCAATGAGAGTGGTATCGCTGTGTATAAGATGCTGGATGATGCGGCACAACAAGAAGTTGCGCAGCTGCTGTCTGGAGATCGTATTCATTTGCGTTGCGGGATGGCTCTGGGTCATGACATCACACTTGCACAATTGCGCAATGATTATGCGGCTGTTTTTTTAGCCCTCGGACTACAGGGGCAGAATCGCCTCAATGTTCCCGGCGAAGACCTGGCAGGCGTTTTTCCTGCAGTGCCTTTTATTGCCCAAATGCGTCAAGGTAAATCGGTTCCGGTCGGGCAGAAAATAGTGGTTATCGGTGGGGGTATGACCGCCATTGATATTGCCATACAAATCCGCTTGCTGGGCGCAGAGGAAGTGCATCTGTGTTACCGCCGTGGTCCTGATGCGATGGGTGCCAGTGCTAAAGAGCAACAGTTGGCACGGGATCAAGGGGTATTGATTCATCATTACTTACGTCCGCTACAGATTGAAGGGGTGGGTGGTCACTGTGCAGCAATATGGTTGCAGCCCACGGTATTGCAGGATGAGGTCTGCATTGATCATGGAGAACCTTTGCGCTGGCTGGTAGATCAGGTGTTTACGGCGATTGGCCAGCGTTTCCATCCGGGAGCCTGTGGTGAAGATGGCGCTTTCTTGCAGCTGGATATGCGGGGAAAAATCGCCGTAGATACCGATTTTCATACCAATCTACCGGGAGTCTGGGCAGGTGGAGATTGCGTGGGGCGTAGTGAAGACCTTACAGTCTACGCAGTTGCCGATGCTAAGCAGGCAGTGCAATCCATGCTCGCCATGTTGCGGGCAGACACATTGGGTTCCGGAGAGCATCGTCATGAAGCCTGATCTAAGCACTGAATTTATAGGCATCCATTCACCTAATCCATTCTGGCTCGCTTCAGCTCCGCCGACTGACCGCGCCGTGAATGTACAGCGCGCTTTCAAAGCAGGCTGGGGCGGTGTGGTCTGGAAAACACTGGGCATTGATCCACCGGTGGTGAACGTCAACGGCCCTCGTTATGGATTCTGGCAAGGCGATAATCACCGGGTGCAAGGGTTTAGCAATATAGAACTGATTAGCGATCGCTCCATCTTGGTGAACCTGAGTGAAATTGCCGAGATCAAGGCACAATGGCCGGATCGGGCAGTGGTAGTGTCAGTCATGTTTCCGCTGGAAGAATCAGTATGGGCAGAGTGGTTGCCGCGCATTGAGGCTACGGGTGCCGATGGGATTGAACTGAATCTAGGTTGTCCACATGGTATGTCAGAGCGTGGTATGGGCTCTGCTATGGGCCAAGCGCCCGAGCTGGTCGAAATGGTGACGCATTTGGCAAAATCCCATACGCGTCTACCGGTGATGGTTAAACTGACACCCAACGTGACGGATATCACCTGGAGTGCGGCTGCGGCCCAGGCCGGAGGCGCAGATGCGGTGTCGTTGATTAATACCATTAACTCGGTAATAGGCGTTGATTTAGAACAAATGGCGCCAATGCCGGTCATTGATGGTAAGGGGACGCACAGCGGATATTGTGGACCAGCCTCAAAGCCTATCGCATTGCATATGGTGGCCGAAATTGCGCGTAATCATCAGCTAAGAAGTATGCCTATATCCGGCATAGGTGGTGTAACAAACTGGCGCGATGCCGCGGAATTCATGGCATTGGGATCTGCTAATATTCAAGTTTGTACGGCAGCCATGGTGTACGGTTTTCGGATTATCGAAGATCTGGTGGGGGGTATGCAGACTTGGATGAGCGAGCAGGGATATACCCGATTAGAAGACTTTATCGGGCGGGCTGTGCCAAACATTAGCGACTGGAGCAATCTCAATCTCAATTTTGTCACGAAAGCTAAGATTAACGCCGACAGCTGCATTGGTTGTGGTCGTTGCCATATTGCCTGCGAAGACACCTCTCACCAAGCCATTGGACATATCTCTGGTAGCTCAAAATACATGGTACGTACTGAGGATTGTGTCGGTTGTAATCTTTGTGTTGCTATATGTCCGGTACCTGATTGTATCAGCATGGAGCCCATGAAAAGCGGGATTGATCCGCGCACGGGAACTCCTATCGCGGCTACTTCCATGAACTGGACGCAACATCCTAAAAACGCGATAAATCTATCCGCAGCCGTGATGGGCGAACATGCAGGAGAAGACAATGTCATTGCTGATTAAAAACGGAACAGTGGTCAATGCTGACCGGAGTTTTGAAGCGGATGTTTATTGCGAGTCCGGGAAGATTGTCGCGGTCGAAAAAGGGCTTAACGCCCCGCATGGAGCAGAAATAATAGATGCTAGAGCCTGTCTGGTCATGCCTGGGGGGATTGATCCTCATACTCATATGCAGCTACCTTTTATGGGTACGGTCACCAGCGAAGACTTTTTTAGTGGCACGGCAGCAGCACTGGCGGGCGGTACCACCATGATTATCGACTTTGTTATCCCTAACCCCGGAGAACGCCTCTTGGATGCCTATCATAAATGGCGAGCCTGGGCTGAAAAAAGTTGCGCCGACTACTCCTTTCATGTGGCGATCACCTGGTGGGACGAATCTGTGCATGAGGATATGGGGACATTGGTAGGTGATTGGGGAGTCAACAGCTTTAAGCACTTCATGGCCTATAAAGGCGCTATCATGGCAGATGATGGTGTGCTTACCCAAAGTTTTCCCCGTGCTCTGGAACTCGGTGCCCTACCCACAGTACACGCTGAAAATGGCGAACTGGTTGACTATCTGCAAAAACTACTGCTAAAAAAAGGTATCGTCGGACCCGAAGGGCATCCCCAATCGCGGCCCCCCAAGGTGGAAGGAGAAGCTGCGCAACGTGTCATTCAAATCGCTGGAATTCTCGGTGTACCCATCTACCTAGTGCACAATTCTGCCATTGAATCTGTAGACGCCATTGCCCAGGCACGGGGCAATGGACAACGGGTCTTCGGCGAATGCCTGACCCAACATTTGCTGATTGACGAATCGGTGTATTACGACAAAGACTGGAATCGCGCTGCTGCGCATGTCATGAGTCCGCCTTTTCGTCCGAGCGCACATCAAGGGGCCCTCTGGGAAGCGCTGAGTGGTGGTATCCTGCAGACCACTGCCTCAGATCACTGCTGTTTTTGTGGGGACCAGAAGGCCATGGGTCAAGAAAATTTTGCGCGGATACCCAACGGCACAGCAGGTGTCGAAGACCGTATGGCGGTGCTTTGGCACCATGGCGTAAATATGGGCCGCCTGACGACCAACGAATTTGTGGCCCTGACGTCGAGCAATGCCGCCCGTATATTTAATATTTACCCCCGAAAAGGTGTGATCCAGAAAGGCAGCGATGCAGATATCGTTGTTTGGGACCCCAGACGTCATCGTAAGATATCTGCAGAAACACATCACCAGAAGATTGATGTCAACATGTTTGAAGGGCAAGAGGTCATAGGATCGCCTGTTTATACCATTAGTCATGGAGTTGTAGTTTATGCTGATGGCTGCCTACAGGTAACATTAGGAGCCGGCATGTATATAGACCGCCCGCCATTCGCACCTTATATGCAAGCACAGAAATTAGCTAACAACACCTCGCCTCACATAAAAGTTAATAGATAATGCAGGACTATCGAGAACGTTGATATTTTCAAAGTAGAAAATTGCGATGGCTATATGATCAATAAAAAATTGGATATAATATGAATGATATTAAAAACACTATTCCGTACATTCTCTCTTCAGATTTTTTAAATGTTACATCTAAAATAAGTGAAGAACTACTCTGGGCACGTCATATGGTGATGTCCGAGTTTGGTTCGATAGGTGGCGGTGGAGTCAATAGACAGGCGCTTTCAGTGGCGGAATTTGATGCAAGAAAAAAACTGTTAGAATGGGCCAATGAAATAAACCTTGTCGGTTATACAGACGCAATAGGGAATCTTTTTCTTAGGCGTGAAGGAGAGGATAAAACTTTGCCTGCAGTAATGACTGGTAGTCATATTGACACACAACCAATGGGCGGGCGATTTGATGGAATATATGGTATCCTTGCAGGATTAGAGGCTCTTCGCGCTATTGATGTTTCTGGAATAAAATTAAATCGCTCTATTGAGCTTGTAGTATGGACGAACGAAGAGGGTAGTAGATTCTCGCCCGGAGCAATGGGATCCGCAATTTTTTCAGGTTACTACAACATCAATGAAGTCTGCGAGAATAAGGACGATCAGGGAATCACCTTACGAGACGCTTTATCAAACTTATCAAATAAATTCCCGGAATTAGTTATTCGGGAAACTCCATCGCCAATCTCATGTTATTTGGAAGCTCATATTGAGCAAGGGCCGATTTTGGAAAATACAGGGGTGTCTATAGGTGTCGTTACCGGAGTTCAAGGGTGCCGTTGGTATACTGTGGAGGTCATAGGAGAAACGGCGCATGCTGGTACGACACCAATCACCCATAGAAGGGATGCAGTTCGTGAAGCAGTAGAATGCATTAAAGCTCTGCAAGAGGTAATGCGAGACGAACTAGACATTTTAAGGTTTACAGTTGGTCGTTTCAATGTTACTCCGGGCTCTATAAATTCTGTGGCATCAAGAGTTATATTTACAATAGACATAAGACACCCTGAATCAACAACATTAGAACATTTTAGTGATTTAGTTGAAAAGACATGTAAAAGTGTAGTGCTTACATGTGAAGTTATCGTGGTTGAAACTCTAAGCCACTCACCATCTAGTTTTGACCAAGCATTATTAAATCTGATAGGAACTGCGGCTAATAACTTAGAGCTATCTACCATGAAGATTACCTCTGGTGCTTTTCATGACGCCCAAAATTTAAACAACATATCTCCGACCGGGATGATATTTGTACCATGTGAACGTGGTATAAGTCATAATCCAGCAGAGAATGCGAAATCAGAAGACCTTGCGAATGGCGCTCGGGTACTCCTTTTAAGTTTATTGCGATTAGCAGGTTAAGTGTGAATTTAGACGGTTACGTCTCTGGAAAAGTGTTGCTTGGGTGCCGGTGCCAGCGTGGCATCAATGATCTGGCCGCCCCGTGCCTATAACCGTGCTGCAGGATTTTCTGCTCCACTGCGGCGAACAGCGCTTCGGCACCGGCCACTCCGATACGGTTCTCGGAATGCCATATGGTCGTCCGGTCTGAAAGACACGCAGCATCCACCAGACCGCTGATAGCTATGGCGATCCAGAAGCTGGTACTCCATCTGCTCGTCTGAAAGATTGTAGAGTCGCTTCAACACCAATATCCGCACCATTGTTTCTGTGGGATACGGAGGGCGACCGCCCTGGGGACTCACCGGACGATGGGCCGCACGATCGACCTCTACAGCCAAGGCAGGAAAGTCGATGCAGGAAGCGATGCGCAGCAAGGGATCACCCAACCGATCCAGTTTCTGCCGGTGGTAATCTGCGGCAAATAGGTCGGTTTTGATTGCGCTCTTTCGTGGTGTCATCCGGCATACCTCCATAACATTCAACCATTTATATTATATCATATATAGCCGAAAAGGGAGGGTTTTTCGAGGCACCATATTGTAGAACTCAAAGTAGGCGGTCAGCCCAATCATCAGTTCCAGCACTCTGCCATAGCCCTTTATGTAGACATCCTCGTATTTCACGGTGCGCCAGAGCCTCTCCACAAATATGTTGTCCAAGGCCCGGCCGCGGCCATCCATACTGATCCGTACATCATGTGCCTGAAGCACGCCAGTAAAGGCCTCAGAGGTGAACTGGCTGCCTTGGTCCGTGTTGAAGATCTCCGGCGCGCCATAGCGTTGCAGAGCCTCTTCCAGGCAGGCTACACAGAACTCCGCTTCCATGGTATTACTAATCCGCCAGCTCAATACCTTGCGGCTGTACCAGTCCATGATGGCCACCAGATACACAAAACCGT
>JAJYPA010000253.1 GCA_021795795.1 Pseudomonadota bacterium
CACCATCGATCCCTTCGCCGCCATCCCCCTTTCCCTCTCGGGCCTATGGGTGGACTGACCATGCGCCTCAGCCCCGAGCAAATCGCCCAAATCCGCCAGAGTGCTGCGGAAGGCTTCCGCTGCGAGACTAACCGATGAGTAGTTCTATCCTGGTCGTTGGCGGTGCCGGTTACATTGGTTCCCATATGGCAAAAATGTTGGTGCAGAGTGGGCACGATGTCCTGGTGCTGGACAATCTCTCGACGGGCTTCCGGGACGCTGTGCGCTATGGGCGCCTCATCGAGGGCGATCTGGCCGACCGCTCCTTGCTGGATAGGCTGTTTGCGGAAAACCGCATCGATGCGGTCCTCCATTTTGCCGCCCTGAGCCAAGTGGGGGAGTCCGTACAAAAGCCTGCGCTCTACTACCGCAATAATGTGAGCTACACCTTGAACCTGCTGGATGCCATGCTGGACCATGGCGTACAGCGGTTTATCTTTTCCTCTACGGCCGCTATCTTCGGAGAACCAGAGACAGCCCGCATCGCAGAAACCCATCCGCAGCGGCCCATCAACCCCTATGGCCGTAGCAGGCGCATGGTGGAAGAGATCCTCAAGGATTACGACCAAGCCTATGGCCTGCGCTATGTAAGCCTGCGCTATTTCAATGCCGCCGGTGCCGACCCGGAGGACGAACTGGGGGAGCGGCACGACCTCGAGAGCCATTTGATTCCCCTGGTGCTCCAGGTGGCCAGCGGCCGACGGACGCAGATTACCGTCTACGGCAACGACTACCCCACTCCCGACGGCACCTGCATTCGGGACTACATCCATGTCTGGGATCTCTGCAGCGCGCACCTCTTGGCCTTGGAGCACCTGATGGCCGATGGCTATAGTGACGTCTTTAACCTGGGCAACGGCGCGGGCTTTTCCGTCCAGGCCGTGATCGATACGGCGCGGCGGGTGACGAGCCAGCGCATCCCGGCGCAGACCCAGGAACGCCGCTCCGGCGACCCCGCCGTGCTCGTGGCCGACAGCCAAAAAGCGCGGAGGGAACTAGGTTGCGAGCCGCGTTTTGAGGATCTGGGAAACATTGTGGAACACGCGTGGGAATGGGGGCGGCAGCGGCAGCAAGGAAAGGCGTGGTGAGCAGGTTGGCAAATCCGAATGAGTGACCGGCGCCGACTGCTCGGAAACATGGCCTCACTGTTCACGCTCCAAGGCGCCAACTATCTTTTGCCCCTTATTACCTTGCCGTATCTGGTGCGGGTGTTAGGCACTGAAAAATTCGGATTAATTGCCTTCGCCCAAGCGTTTATTCAATATTTTGTTATAATAACAGACTACGGATTCAACCTTAGTGCCACCCGTGATGTGGCGATTAATCGTGACGATCCTGAGAAATTGGGGAAAATTGTTTTTTCTGTAATGAGTATCAAGTTGTTTCTTTTTGTGTCAGGATTAGTATTTCTTTCGCTTGTGATGGCGCTAACGTCTTTAGGAGAACATTGGAAATTGTATTTCATCGTATACATTACCGTGCTAGGTAATGCGCTTTTCCCTGTTTGGTTAATCCAAGGGCTAGAGTTGATGAAGCAGATGGCATGGATTAGTATCCTGGCGCGTATCATCACTACTGCTGCTGTATTTATTTTTGTTCATAATCCTGCTGACTACCTAATTGCGGCTATGATTCAGACGATGTCGCTGGTGATCGCATCTGTACCAGGATGGGTGCTGCTGATTATGTCTAGCAGATTTTTGTTAAAGAGGCCAACGATATCGGATATCAAGGGTCATTTATTTTCCGGTTGGCATGTATTTTTATCTACGGTTGCAGCTAACATCTATGCAAATAGCAACATATTTGTGTTGGGACTTATTTGCGGGCCGGTAGCTGTGGGGTATTTCAGTGCTGCAAACAAGATAGCGCAGGCCGTACAAGGTTTGTTTCTTCCGATATCGCAGACGATATACCCGTACGTAAGCGGGTTGGTAAAAAAATCACAGGAAGAGGCGATCTCATTCATTCGCAAGGCATTACGGTATGTCGGCGTGGCTAGCCTAGTGGTTTCAAGCGTACTTTTCTTGGAGGCCGCACCTATTGTAAACACCGTATTGGGAGCCCGCTATGGACCGTCTGTAATCATTCTTCAATGGCTCGCCTTTTTGCCATTTATAATTACGGTAAATAATATGCATGGTTCCCAAACCATGCTCACGTTTAAGATGAACAAAATGTTTAGTAAAATCGTCTTAACGTCTGCCGTGGTCAACATAGTTATTGTTATTCCACTGACGAATATGTTCTCGGGAGAAGGTGCGGCAATGTCGATGCTTTTCACGGAACTATTTTTACTGATAACCATGAGCATCGCGTTGCGCCGACGTGGATTCAATCTATATTTTCGATCCGGCAAGGCATAATTGATGATACTGCGGAGATGTATTGCTTGACTCTACTAATGGAACAGCGGCCGTTCTAGGTTGAAGAAATAAACAAATATAAATAGGGAACAGATATGACATATTATACTGAAGAACAGCTCAATAGAATGGGATTCAAGTCGCTCGGGGTGAATGTCAAAATTAGTGATAAGGCCAGCATATACGACTGCGATAAAATCTCAGTTGGGGATAATTCCAGGGTTGACGACTTTTGCGTTCTATCAGGAAATATTATAATCGGGAGAAACGTACATGTTACTCCAAATTGTTTGATAGCTGGAGGAATTCCCGGTGCTATTTTGGAGGATTTTACCACCCTAGCTTACAGGGTTATGATCTTCACTCAGTCAGATGACTATAGTGGCCATACGATGACTAATTCTACGGTACCAAAAAAATATAAACAAGAAGAAAAAAAAGAGGTGATAGTGCGGAAGTATTCGATTGTAGGTGCAGGTTCCACGGTTATGCCAGGGGTAACTCTTGAGGAGGGTACGGCCGTAGGTGCCATGACATTGGTTTTGAAGTCAACGGACCCGTGGGGTGTATATGTTGGCATTCCGGCGAAACGACTTAAGGATAGGGATTCCAATCTTCTAAAACTGGTAAGAGAGTATTTGAAGCATGAAGACTAATCACGCAATACCATTTAACAAGCCACCATATACAGGACATGAAGATCATTACGTCCTAGAGTCATTGAAAAGCTCAAAGATATCGGGTGATGGCAAGTACACAAGGTTATGTCAGACGTGGTTCGAAAAGGAGTTGGGTTGTAAAAAGGCGTTGTTGACTCCTTCCTGCACGCATGCGCTCGAAATGGCCGCCATGTTAATTGGGATTAGCCCTGGTGACGAAGTTATAATGCCTTCGTATACCTTCGTGAGCACTGCCAATGCGTTTGTATTGAGAGGGGCGCGCATTGTGTTTATAGACGTTCGCCAAGATACGATGAATATTGATGAGAACAAGATTGAAGCAGCTATTTCCAGCAGGACGAAAGCTATCGTCCCTGTACACTATGCGGGTGTATCCTGTGAAATGGATACGATCATGGAGATAGCAAGAAAGTATGATTTATTTGTCATTGAAGATGCTGCGCAAGGGATGATGGCAACGTACAAAGGGCGACCCTTGGGTACTATCGGGCATCTTGGTACATATAGTTTTCATGAAACCAAAAATTATACAAGCGCAGGAGAAGGTGGACTTCTTATAATAAACGATGAAAGCATGGTTGAGCGCGCTGAGATAATTCGCGAAAAGGGTACCAATCGAAGCCAGTTCTTTCGCGGAATGGTGGACAAGTATACCTGGGTGGATATTGGCAGTAGTTATCTGCTTAATGACGTGAGTGCGGCGTATCTATATGGTCAGTTAGAGCAAGCACAACACATTCGTAATGAAAGAATGATGTCTTGGAGTCATTATTATGATTCTCTACAAGAATTTTCGATGAGCGCGAGCTTAGATCTTCCCAGATTGCCCGATTACTGCGGGCATAACGCTCACATGTTTTACGTCAAAGTACGTGATCTAGAGAGCCGAACCAGGACGATTGAAAGGTTAAATGCTAAAGGGGTCATGGCAGTGTTTCATTATGTGCCATTGCATTCCTCTCCAGCAGGATTAATGTTTGGCCGTTTTCACGGTGAAGACATTTTTACGACCAAAGAAAGCGAGCGGCTGATACGGCTGCCTATGTTTTACGGA
Organism: Pseudomonadota bacterium; assembly: GCA_021795795.1. The sequence goes on from JAJYPA010000253.1 coordinate 4,140, forward strand.
TTAGAACGTTCGTCAATTGATAGGATTGTGGCTTTATTGGGTCAAGCCTTATTAGGTGTGGGCATGTGGAAAAACGCAGATATGGATCAGTCATGAAGAAAAAAATATTGATCGTTGCGCCGTCTTATGATGAGCTTAATGGAGGAAGCATTGTACTACATAAGCTTTGTCATTTAATCAATCAGTGCGGAAGAGAAGCGTATATTACACCTTATTTTGAATCATTTGAATTGAATCAACTTAATGCGCTGCAAACTGTTGCTCTATTTATACGGAGAAGCGCGAGGTCGTTGGTATTTGGATTCAAAACAAACCCGCATTTTAATGCGCCAGTATTAAATTTATCTGCGGTAATAGATTGGAATGAGTGGGTAGTGGTATACCCAGAGATTGTTTTTGGGAATCCTTTGGGAGCGGTGAACGTGGTGCGTTGGTTGTTGCATAATCCTGGTTTTCACACGGGTAAAATATATTATGGGAGTGGTGAGTTGTACTTTAAGTTTAATGGGGCTATCAAGCCGTTTTGTTTTCCTGGTTCGGTTGTGGCTCAAAATGAATTGAAGGTTATTCATTATCCATTAGAGTATTACAATATGATTGGTGTCGCCTCAGAACGATATGGTATAGCGTATACTCTTAGAAAGGGTGCGGGAAAAAGAATGCAACATGATGTTGCGGATTCTATTCTTATAGACGGTAAACCGCATGCGGAGGTTGCGCGCATATTTAAGAGCGTAAAAACATTTATATCTTATGATACCTATACTGCGTACTCTATATTTGCGGTGTTGTGTGGCTGTGATTCCGTGGTTATTCCAGACGAAGGAATTGATGAGGAGGTGTGGTATCCGAATCCAGAAGACAGGTATGGGATAGCGTATGGGTTGGAAAATATTATACAAGCTAGAATGACAAGTAACTTGGTTTTCGCACGGGTTATCAATGAAGAAGGTAAATCGATAAAGAATGTTATGGGATTTATTGATGAGGTTGAAAATTACTTTCTCTAAATTCCATGTTATTATGAAATATTATATATTTTATTACTCAAATCAAAAAGGGGTGGAATGAACCGTTATCCCAAAGTAGAGATTATCCTGCTCAACTGGCACGGTTGGCGGGACACCATCGCCTGTCTGGAGTCCTTGTCGTCGCTAGATTATACCAATTATCGCGTACTCGTGGCCGACAATGGCTCTACGGATGACTCCGTCGCGCTCATCCGTGCTGCCCATCCCGGAGTTCCCATCCTGGAAACAGGTCGCAACCTCGGTTTTTCCGGTGGTTGCAATGTGGGTATCCGCCGTGCGTTAGAAGAAGGCGCCGATTATGTCTGGCTCCTGAACAACGACACAACAGTCGATCCCCAGGCGCTGACTGCCATGGTCGCGGTGGCCGAGGCTGATCCTGGGGTTGGCGCTGTCGGATCGGTGCTTTACTATTTGGATAGCCCCAAGGATATTCAGGCGTGGGGCGGAGGAAGGGTGTGTTTTTGGTCTGGACGTACCCGGCATCACCTGGGTCCGGTACCTAGCGCTAGGCTTCACTACCTTACCGCTGCCAGTATCTTGTTACGCCGCCGCGCGCTGGAAGAAGTCGGGCTATTGGATGAGAGCACCTTTTTCATGTACTGGGAAGATACGGATTTTTCGTTTCGTCTACGCAAGGCGGGGTGGCGCCTCGCCGTTGCCGATCAATCCATCGTTCTTCATAGAGAACACGCGACAACAGGCAAAGGCAGTCCATTGCTGGATTATTACTTCAATGAGTCGGCGGTTCGTTTTTTCCGACGCTACGCGCTTATCCCAGCGTGGTCAATTTCCATTGGCGTGTTGGGGCGCCTGGCTAAACGAATTTTGCGAGGTAACCTCCCTGGTTTCGTCTCTACCTTGCGCGGCACCTATGCCGGGATGAGAAAAATGGGATGAGGGCCTCGGTAGCGTATACACATGGTTGCCCGCAGGCGCGGGCGCAGAGTTGGGGGCTCAGCCATTGGCTGGGATACATCCTGCTCCTGGTGCTCCTGCTTTCCATGATTGATGGATTGATGCCGCAGGTAGAGATGGCCTTTTTTTCCGGTCATGTGCTGATTTCTGTCGTTGTCCTTAAATGGCTCATGATAGCCATTGCTGTCTTTGGTGTGCTGATCAAGCGCAAGTTAGGCACGTCTATCCCGATACTTCTTGCGTGGGTAACATTAGTAACATATCTGCTTTTTGAAGCCGCATTATTTACACTCTCCGCCAACTATTCCTTGATATATGTTGCTTATAGCTTTGAGTCAACATTATATTTCTTATTGTTACTTCCGCTCCTGTATGCTTTCAAAGAGACCGTTGATGAGCGGCAGATTGCTACGCTGATCACATGGCTTTTTGTGCCCTTGGTTATCTTGGGAATCTGGCAAAGCGTCACTAACCATCCCATTCTGCCTACTATATCTATAGATCAATATTTTCAGGTGTACTCCTGGGATTTTTATGGACGTGTCCGTGCCTTCTCTCTTTTTGGCTCGGCTTCCAACTTCGGGCACTTTCTCGCGCTGGTGGCGGCCATGGGTGTGGCTGCCCTAGGTCAATGGAAGGGGCGCCGTAAATCTTTAGCGGCCATTGGCTTGGTTCTGGCGCTTGTTGCTACCTACGTGACACTGACAAGAGCCACCTATGTGGAGGTGCTGCTTGCTGTGACCACGGCAGCTTTAATCACATTTTTCAAGTGGCGTGGCATCCGACTGTCCCTGCTTTGGGGCGTCTATGCGGGCATAGGTTTGTTTGTCGCGTTCGTGGCGCCTGCGATCATCGCTGGATTACGCGGTACGGATCACCTCTTTGCCGACGCGTCCTTGCTCATACGCTATGAGGAATGGGCGCATTACGGTGGAATATGGCTAAACCACGGCATGGCCACGATGCTATTCGGCACGGGGTTAATGCAGAGCAGCCGCTTTGCTTTTACCCGGCAAGTTGTTATTGATAATGCATGGTTATCTCTGTTGTTTCAGTTTGGCCTGATTGGGTTCCTCATTATTCTGGCATTTATATGGCAGTTGTGGAAAACTCTTGTGAATGGACTCCAAGCTCATCCGCAGAGCATCCTCACCATCGGCGTAGTCAGCGCTTGCTCCACCTTTCCATTCACCAGCATATTTGGGATCACCACGCTGGATTATATATTGTTATTTATGATCTGGCTTATTTCCAGGAAGGCATAACATCTCGTGACTACTAATAGACGGCCAGTGTTCGAGATAAATACCCGCATCCTCTCTCACTCGATAACCGGCGTGCAACGCTATCTGTTGGAGTTGCTGCAGCGAATGCCTGCTGGTGGCATACGGCAAGTCGCCCCCGAGCATCCTCTCAGCGGTGCCCGCGCCCACCTCTGGGAACAGACGGTCCTACCGTTGCGGCCACAGGGGCATCTGCTCTGGAGCCCGAGCAACACGGGTCCGCTTGCGGTCTCTAGGCAGGTGGTGACCATCCACGATTTAAATGCCAATAGATATGCTATATGAAAACTCATGTTATATTTTGTTCATTAGTGAATCCCTACCGGAAACATTCCAATGGGGGATCTGAGGATATTCGACGGCGCATTTTGGCGACGGCTTCCATTGTTGATTCCGTAACAGTTTATGCTATCGATTATTCAGGCGAACTTGTCACTCCGGAGTCGCTATCCGATAATGTTCATCTTCGTTTATACGAGAGAGGCATTGACCCTCGTCCGTGGCGGTGGCTTTACCCTCTGGCCTGTATTCGCCGGTATAATCATCGCATGTTAGAAGATATTCGTCAGGAAATTTCTCAAAATACGGATAGTCTTATAATATTTGTCGAAGGGATGCAACTATTTGGTTTGTGGGTGGACACCAAGAGCATCATACCACAGGCCGCAAAGGTCATACTTAGGGTTCACAATATTGAAAGTAAATACCATCATTCTGTGGCTTTAGAATCACGAGGTATGCTCAAGCTGGCTCACCAGATATCTTCGCTACAATATCGTCCTCTCGAAAATAGGCTTATTTCCGATTTTACGTACCTCTATGCGATTTCGGAAAAAGAGGCGGAAGCCTTAATTCGGCGATACAGTTTGTCTGCTGACGAGGTTAGGTTAATCCTTCCTATTCCCGCTGACAATCCTTGTGGATTGCTAGCGCAAAGCGAGGATATGCCGTTTATACTTTCCTATTTTGGTGATCTTACACTGCCAAACAACTATAATGGACTGCATTGGTTTTGTAACAAGGTTCTGCCGGAATTAAGCGGAGATAGTATTGAGTTGCATGTCGCCGGAAAGGGTAGTGAACAGTTTTCTGTATACAATCGCGTGCGTGTATTTGGTTTTGTGGATGATATTGACGCATTCGTATGCAGCTCGCAGATTGTTGTGGCGCCTATATTCTCCGGCGCAGGGATTAAGATAAAGGTACTGGATGCCATTGGATACGGCAAGCCCATGATAACCACACCAAAAGGTGCAGAGGGGTTTCCTATATGGCTAGCGAATCAAATGTATATTGCGTCCAGTGCTGATGAATTTGTGCGGCTATTAACTAGCATGATGCGCTCCTACGATGATGTTGTGATTAAGGCTGAAGTGCTGCAAAAAGAGATGTCTGACAAGATGGGGCCAACACATTTCCAACGCCAGTTGCTTGATGATATAAAATGACTCAGCGTGAAACTGGGATAAAACCGCCGAACAGACCTGGCGCGTGCTTGCGGAGGCTGCGGTAGACTGATGCCCTTCGCCATCGTCCATGACTGGGAAGCGCCTTGGTGAATCACGGCAGTTCATTCACTGCCAGATGATTCCCATCCATGGTGTGGAAGCAGTATGCTTGAACTTCACGCAAACTAGGTGCGGGGCGTTGAACATGAACCAGACGTATACGGCAATTGTGAAGCAGGACGGTCCCTGGTGGATCGGCTGGATTGAAGAAGTTCCCGGCGTCAATGGCCAGGAGATCACTCGGGACGAACTCTTGCAGTCTCTACGTGTCACCCTCCTGGAGGCCATTGAAATGAACCGGAGTGATGCACGGCTTGCGGCAGGCAAGAACTATGAAGAACTCAGTATCGCGGTATGAAGCGTCGCGATCTGCTGCGGCATCTCACTACGCATGGCTGGTGGCACAATCCTTCGCTGAACAGGCGAAGCGCGGTTCCCCGCCACAATTGAGATAAGCGACCGTCTGGCGAAAAAGATTTGCAACGATCTCGGCATCCCGGAGCTATAGGGTTCAGTGTCAGTATTTCCGATAGAGAATAACATGCGACGAGTAGCTATAGTGCACGACTGGCTGGTGGTTTACGCCGGCGCGGAGCGGGTGCTGGAGCACTAATGTCGGCAAATACGGTTGCAGTGATTATTCCGACGCTAAACGGTGGCGAAGTATGGCTGCGCTGCCTCGATGCTTTGCGCCAGCAGGTCCCCCAGCCCGACTGCGTGATGATCGTAGACTCTGGCTCCTCAGATGATACGGATAAGGCGGCAGTGGAAGCTGGTTTTGAATTGGTACGCATTGCCAAGGGGACATTCGACCACGGCGGTACGCGGCAGATGGCTGCCGAACGACTGGCGGCGTTTGATGTGCTGGTTTACCTCACTCAAGATGCTGTGCTGGCATCTCCCAATGCATTAGCGCGGTTGGTGGCGTCATTCTCCGATCCCAAAGTAGGCACAGCTTATGGGCGGCAGTTGCCTAGGCAGGGGTCGGCCGCCATCGAGGCCCATGCTCGGCTTTTCAACTACCCACCTCAGTCGAATACGCGGACCCTTGCCGCCAAGGCGCACATGGGTATCAAGGCGGCCTTCACCTCCAATTCCTTTGCGGCCTACCGCACGGAGGCGCTGTCGGCTGTTGGGGGCTTTCCCACAAGCCTGATTCTGGGAGAAGACATGGTGGTGGCCGCTCGTATGCTGCAGGCGGGTTGGGCGGTTGCCTATGTGGCCGAGGCCCAGGTGTGGCATTCGCACGGATATACCTTGTTGCAGGAGTTCAAGCGCTATTTCGATATCGGCGTGATGCATCAGGACCAGGCGTGGATTCTTCGGGATTTTGGGAAACCGGAAGGGGAAGGCGGACGCTTTGTGCGTTCCGAGATTGTCTACCTCAAAGATCATGCGCCTTGGTTGTTGCCTTCTGCTTTTGTTCGCACCTTGGCCAAATACCTGGGATATAAACTTGGCCAGCATTCGTCCTCGTTGCCCTTGTCCATTGAACGAAAGCTGAGTATGCACCGGGGTTTTTGGGCTAAGCGCGGGTAGGAGTGTAGCGGACGTCGTAATGGACAAGGGGGCGCGGTGAAAATAGTGCTGGTGCGGCCATCACGCCGGAAGCCTGCCGCGAAAACGCTTTACGCTTCGCCCCGGAGCGCTTCCGCGCGGAGTTCACGGCCTTGGTCGAGCGGGAGTGGGCGGCGTTTCTGGATGGTAAGCAGGGCTGATGTTCTGCTTGATTGATTCACCATGAATCACTACGATTCGTGGTGAGCTATTCTGCTTCATAAAAGGAAATTGGACATGACACAGACCGAAACCAAAGTCTTGACCGCACATGTTCCTCTCTCTCTCGCCGAAAAAGTCGATCAGATGGCCGTGCGTCTGGAGCGCTCGCGGAGCTGGATCATGAAGCAGGCGCTTTCGGCGTGGATCGATCAGGAGGAGGAACGCAGCCGCCTGACCCGCGAGGCCCTCGCCGACGTGGATGCCGGTCGGGTGATCGACCACCAGGCTGTGCAAG
>JAJYPA010000254.1 GCA_021795795.1 Pseudomonadota bacterium
ATTCTTCATCCGTGGCCAAACCAAAGGTTTGCCGCCAAACACCCAAGGTGGGAGCCCGGTGCGTGAATTGCGCCCGCCGGGATCTGTGCGGGGGGTGTCCAGTAATGGGTATCCCTACCGCGATATCAGGTACTTTTTTGTCCGTTAACATCTGAATGGCCAATATTCGGGGAGCCAGCCCCTTAAAACTGGTCATTCATAGCTAGTCAATGTCCACGCGACCCTACAAGCGACTTTGCCGACCCCCTGTGGTGCCCATTTTCATGACGGCTGGCGCCACACTGTGGCGGGATATTCGTTTCTCACCTACACTCTCGCCCAACGAGGCGAAAACACCTCATGCGAAACAAAAAATTTGAAACGTGAACAGGGCTAAGAGAATGAGGACGGTCGATGTCAGAGCCAATTGAGGCCCCGCGCCCAGCAGCGATAACGCCAGCCCAAAGCCGACCGCCATCTGGCATATGGGCCCTTGCGCAATTGGCGGTATACCATCAACGGCCCGTTGACCCCGATCAAGTCATTCGCGCTATGGGGTTCGAGCATCGCGCCATCGGTATCACCGAAATATTGCTTGCTGCGGAAGAAACACACCTGAAGGCCAAGGCAGCCACTCTCGATTGGGAGGGGTTCCGTGCGATGAAGCTACCCTTTATCGCGGAAATGCGGGACAGATCCTTTGCCATTGTCGGTCTAGCGAGACCGCAGGACGGACGACTACCCATTATTACCCCCGGTGAACGGCAACCACGACTTTGCGATGAGGAACAATGGCGAGAGGCGATGACTGGCCAAGTCGTCCTCATCAAGGACCGGTTGGCTTTGAACAATCCGAATCGTCCTTTCGGATTCGCCTGGTTCCTGCCAGTGTTGCGCAAATATCGAAGAGAACTGGCGGAGGTGTTGACCGCCGCTTTTTTCTATCAGCTGCTGGGTATTGGTGTACCGTTATTTGTTCAGGTCATTATCGACAAGGTCTTCGTTTACCACAACTACTCGACATTGGCCGTGGTGGGCGCCGGCATGTTCATCGTTATTGTCTTTAACGGATTTTTCGGTGTCCTCCAAAGCGTACTGCTGTCCCATGTCGGCAATCGCATCGACGTAACTTTGGGCAGTGCCATTTATCGGCGTCTGGTACGTATACCTCTACGATATTTCGAGATGCGGCGGGTCGGCGATTCCATCGCCCGGGTGCGGCAACTGGAGCCCATTCGTAGTTTTCTGACGGGCCAGGCGCTACTTTCCATGGTGGATGGACTGTTCGTCTTCGTGTATATCGGCATTCTGCTTTTCTATAGCCTAGAATTGACGGGCGTGGTGTTGCTCGCTATGGTGCTTATCGCCTTGAGCACTGCACTGTTTCGCCCTTCGTTGCGCGCACGTCTGGAGGAGAAGTTCGACAGCGGTGCCAATAGTCAGGCGTTTTTAGTGGAGTCGGTGACTGGTATGGAAACGGTCAAGGCCATGGCGCTGGAAGCTCACATGTCCCAGCGATGGGAGCGATTACTGTCCCGTTATGTGACTACGGCTTACCAGGCCGACCGGCTGAACGGGATTGCCGGTGGCATTGGACACACTTTGCTGAACTTGACTACGCTCGCGGTGCTCTGGTTTGGGGCACATCTGGTTTTAGATGGAACGATGACCGTTGGCGCGCTGATTGCTTTCCAAATGCTTTCAGGGAGGGCGATGGCCCCCATACTGCGGGTAACCTCGCTCTGGCAAGAGTTCCAACAGATAGGGATTTCTGTTCGCCGCCTAGGCGACCTCATGAATGCGCCCACCGAACCCGTAATGGATCCAAACAAGTCCAGTTTGCCAGCCCTCCAGGGACATATCCGTTTTGAGCATGTTTCCTTTCGCTACCACAAAGATGCACCACGGACCATCGAAGATGTCAGCCTAGACATCCCGGAGGGTATGACTGTGGGTATTGTCGGGCGTAGCGGATCTGGCAAAAGCACGCTCGCCAAGCTTATGCAGTATCTTTATGTGCCTGAAACAGGGCGAGTTCTTGTGGATGGCTATGACCTTCAGCAAGTAGATCCCAGCTGGCTGCGCCGCCAGATCGCCGTCGTCCCGCAGGACAGTTTTCTTTTTGGTGGCAGCATTCGTGAAAATATTGCGGTGCGGTTTCCAGGCGCGCCTATGGCCTTAATTATTGAAGCAGCAAAACTTGCGGGAGCGCACGATTTTATCGTGGACATGCCTCAAGGCTACGACACTCCAGTGGGGGAGCGCGGCGCATCCCTGTCCGGCGGGCAACGTCAGCGTGTCGCCATCACTAGGGCGTTGCTCACGAATCCGCGCATCCTGATTTTTGACGAGGCCACCAGCGCCCTGGACTATGAATCGGAGCGCATCATTCAAGACAACCTCGCTAATATCTGTAAGGGCCGAACCGTAATTCTGGTCGCCCATCGCATGTCCATGCTGCGCCAAGCGGACAGCATCTTCGTGATGGATCATGGGCGACTGGTAGAGCAAGGCAAGCCCGATGAGCTTTTGGGTCAAGAAGGGCTATATCGTTATCTCTATCTCCAGCAAGGGCTGGCGACATGAGCGTTCAAAAGCAGGCGCAGGCGCCAGAGGCCAACGAACCCATGGAAGCCCGCGCCCCCCGGAAACAATGGTGGTGGAAACGCGCCCGTGACTCCAGTGTCCAGCTGTCGCGTGATTTTCAGGCCCACACCCTGGCCATCCAGGAAACACCGCCATCACCATTTACCAGAATGGTGCTGTGGGGGCTGGCGTTACTCATTATCGTTCTGCTGACATGGTCCTATGTGAGCCACATCCCCATCATGACCAGCGCGCCGGGAAAATTCGTGACATCCGCGCGCACCAAGGTAATCCAAAGTCTGGATACCGGAACGGTATCGGCCATATTGGTCAAAACAGGAGATATAGTAAAAGCTGGGCAAACGCTGGTGGAACTAAACCCGGAAGTTAACCAATCCGCACTAATCTCCAGGTCTCACTCCTTAACTCTTGATCGGCTAGAAGAACAGCGTATTCAAGCAGAACTGTCTGGAGCAACCAATATGGCCCCGGTTTCCGGAGAAACTACATCAATGGTTTCGTTGGAGTCGCGCTTGCAGCAATCGGAGATGTCCCACTATCAAGCACATTTGGCTGATGATTTGGCGCAGATACAGGAGGCCAAAGCGAAACTTGCCGCGGGGCAAGCTTCTCTGAATGAGTATGCGCAACGCGCACGCCTTGATCGCCAGATCGCCTTTGAAGCCGCACCGCTGGTTAGCCAAGGGGCACTGTCCGGCTACCATTATGATCAGTTACAGGATAGGGCTCTAAAAGAAGAAGGGGATCTCGCCGCTCAAAAAAAAGAAGTTGTTCAGCTTCAGCAGGCTCAAGTGGCTGCGCAGGAGCAATACGCACAGGATCGAACCAATTTCAGCAAGAAGCTGTTCAGGAACTGGCAGAACACCAAAAGCCAAGTCTACGCCCTCTCTCGTAAAACATCGGTGGCCAAGGAGCAATATCATTTGGACTGGTTGAGATCACCCGTTGACGGTGTAGTGCAGGGGGTGAGTGTGGCGAGTTTGGGCACGGTGATCCAACCTGGACAGACAGTGGCCACCGTAGTACCGCTCCACGCCCCATTGGCCGTTGATACGGATGTTTCCAGCCAGGATGTGGGTTTTATCAAGGTCGGGCAACAGGTAGAGATCAAGGTTTCCGCATTCCCCTTTGAGGAGTATGGCATGATCTCCGGAAAAGTCACTTCGATCAGCCCTACCGCCGAGGCGAGCAATACCGTTGCTGCACCTCCACCAGGAGAGAATCACCAGTCGGAATCGACTGCTTCTTCAGCGGCGCCACAGACACAGGATGGTGAACCCTCAGCTTCGGAATCTGCGCCCCCGACACTCTATTACCGGGTGCATATACAACCCAAGCAGCGCTGGTTATTGGTTGATGGTATCAAGCATCCGATGAGTGCAGGGATGACGGTCACAGTAGACATTCGAACAGGCGAGCGGCGAGTGCTTGACTTTTTCCTGGATCCTGTTATTAAGTATTTGAATGACGGCCTTGAATTGAGATGAGACGACCGCCATACGCGTTCTTATAAGACTCCACATAAGGAGTCGCTTTTTTGATAACCATGTATCTGCTACAAGGAGAAATCAATGACTAGCCAAGAGCAATCCGGTATAAATAGTTTTGTTAATGCGTTAGAATCTTCAGGGGCTATAATCAAAACGCCAACTGGCGGGTTTGCAATAAATCCAGCTGTACCAGCTATTGCCAACTTTGTTGATGGTTTGCCAAGTGCATTATTGCATAGTAGTGAAACAGGAGGTGGGGATTACGATGCAGATAACATCAACTTCACCACGCTGCTTTCTGGTGCAGTCCAAGACGCCATTGCAGGAACCCTTGGCGCAACAGTTGGTCTTGGGATTGACTATAACGGTAGCTATTATTCACTGTCTAGTGATGGTGAATTTTCATACGGAAGCGATTCTGCGCTTCCAAATGGCTCCGGAAATGTAGAGGTTGGCTCTTCATTTGGGCCAACCGGAGAATCTCCACTTTCTGTAGAGTATGAGCAAAGTAATGGTCAATATTACGGATGGGATTTTGGTCCTGGGGGCGGACCGTTCTCTGGAGCTGATACTAATCAATCAAAACTATCTAGTGGTGCAGAAATTTACAATCAGATGCAGACCCCTGGTTTTGACACAAATAACCCAATTCTTGGTGGTTTGCCGTCGCATGTGCCTAGCGGTTTCCCGTCGCATGTCCTTAGCGGTTTCCCGTCGCATGTCCTTAGCGGTTTCCCGTCGCCCGTGCTCAACGGTTTCCCAACAGACATATTGGGGTCTCTTGCCTAGCAAACAAAATTAATAGTGCAACTCTATTCATCGCCGCGGCGCCACTGCGAACAACTATTGTGGCGTCGTATCATATATGATATGTTTAAGACATAACAATTAAAAATAAATGCCGCAGGCTACGGACGGCTAAGCCAGTAGATATTGGATTTCTGTTATGGCGTATTTTTAATATGCTATACTACATAATTCCACTTAATGATAACAAACAATGTGCGAACTGGCGCGGGTGAATTGATCGAAATAGTAGCCATTTGGTAAGCGCTTTATCAAAAGTTGCCTTCTGTTTATCTATGGATGCTTGAATTTCAAGAGATCTTGCATGATCCACTTCAAGATTGTTTCCTTGTTTGGCCAAATAACGCTTCTTATTTAGCAATACGTTTTCTTTCGCAAGGTTGTTTTCTTGTGATGCGGTTTTCAGGGCAGCCATGGCGTTTCGATACATTTCGATAGCGTAGCCCTTGCGGCTGTTTACCGTAGCGAGTTCATTATCGTAGTTACCGAACGCATCAACCACACCGACCTGTGCCGATTGCACAGAGGCAACCACATTCATAGCTGGTAGCAAAGGGATATTGAGCGCCAAACCGACAGTATAGTTACTTCCTTTGGTCGCGGTGATCGCGTTCAGGGTGTTTCCAGTATTAATCCCCAGCCAATTATATTGGGCAACCAAAGATAACGTCGGCCAGAAGCCCGCGCGCGCAGTGTTGACTTGCTGCCTCGCCTCCGCAATGCGGGCACGAGCCGATTCAATGGCTGGATCATTCATCTGGTCTGGAGAACTAAATGATGAATTAGGCGCGCCTGGTATTTGGCTGCTTGTCGTAAACATAGCAAGTGATTGTGTATAACCCATAGCTCGCAGCAATCGTTCTCGATCGGATGCTTCTTGTTGTAGATATTGATCAAGCTGAGTCTGTGCCTGTAGCGCAGCTTGTTCCGCAGCAATCGAGTCTATCCGACTAGACATATCATGTTGGTAACGTGCCTTAGTCAACCGTGCAGAGTCTTGATCAATAGTCACAATCTTCCGTTGTTTTTGTATGGCTATTTCATCTTCCGTTAACGCTACATAACTGGATAGAATTTTTAAAAAAACCTTATTTATCGATTCTTGTAATGATGCGTTAGCGGATTTAATGGCATCTATAGCTGCGCGGTAAGTGGCGATGTCTTTACCACCAGAGAATAAATTAAGATTAAAGTTCGCGGTAACAGCATTATTGTAAAAACCATGTGTTGCTGGAACCAGTGTCCCGGCAATAAAGGTATTTCCTGATTGGCCTATGGGTTTATACAGTTCTGCCTGGTCATCAATCGACAAGCCAGGAATAAAATTACTAATTGAAAAGAGTTTTTGTGATTCCGCCTGAGTAATTTCGCCATTCGCTTGGACAATGTCAATCTGCCGAGAGAGGCCAATTTCCAATGCCTTAAGTAAGCTTAATCTATGCAAATCCATATTTATAGGGCTGCGTATAGTGGCAATGTCGCTGGAATTTGCTGCGCTAGCAAAAATAAGCAGGCAAGAAAACAAAAAAAACAGTATGTATTTATGATAAATTTGTTCATTTGTGCAATATTTTTTTTTGATAAATAAACCGTCTTGACTTGCATTTTCATGAGAAAAAGTATCCATCATTTTTCTTTGTAACGCAAAAAAAATGAGAAACAGAATTTTATTTTAAACATATATGATAATGATTAACCAATGATTATATTTGAATGCGTAATTATCAAATAAGCGTGAATTATGCAAGCAATGAATCATGCAGACAGACAGCCTGTTTCCATGACAATCTTGACTCACAATAAGTGGTGCATACAACAACCATTGCCTTATCAGGAACCGCCATTGTCAACAATATTGATGTCATTCTGGGCTGCTTCTCCGTACGCTCCACCCTGTGCTGCTGCTTTTTTCCACCAAAAAACAGCTGTCTTGGTGTCCTTTGGTACGCCAAGGCCTTTATAATAAACCAATCCTAGCCCTTCTTCCGCTTGAGGAAGTCCTTGGTTAGCGGCTTTCAGGAACCAGTAAGTGGCCTTCGCATAATTTCGGGATACGCCTTGGCCTTTGTGGTAAGCAAGGCCCAGGTTGTATTCCGCGCTGGCAAATCCCTGTTTAGCTGCCTTTTCATACCAGAAGTTGGCCTTAGTGTAGCTTTTTGGTACGCCATAACCGTAAACATAAGCATTACCCAGGTTGTTTTCCGCGCTGGCAAATCCCTGGTTTGCAGCTTTCTGGAACCAGTAGACGGCTTTCGTATAATTTTGGTGTACGCCAAGGCCTTTATAATAGATTAATCCCAAGCCGTCTTCCGCTTGCGCATATCCCTGGTTGGCGGCTTTCAGGAACCAAGAGATAGCCTTGGCGTAGTTTTTTGATACGCCTTGACCTTTAGCATAGGATAGACCCAGGGTATACTCCGCAGCAACGTCTCCCTGCTGTGCCGCTTTTCCATACCAGTATGCTGCCTTGATGTAGTTTTGTGGTACGCCAAGTCCTTTGTAATAGACTAATGCTAATCCGTCTTCCGCTGGAGCATATCCATGATTGGCGGCTTTCTGGAACCAAGAGATAGCCTTGGCGTAGTTTTTCTTTTCTACATAAAATAACCCCAACCCTGTTTGCGCGTTAGCATCTCCGTCTTTAGCATTAGATGTAAGCCTCGTCAGATCTGCATAATTTCCTTTGTTAGCAGCAGCAACAAGTTCCTTGACCTGTTGATTAGTCAAGGCATCTGCCGAGCCTGTTGCAGAAAAAGCGAGCAGTGCTGCCGAAAGAATTGTGGTCTTCTTCAGTTTCATTTTTCTCTCCACTATTTATTCTGTAGATTTTGCCTGAAGTGCATGGGGTTGGATAGATCCATGGAGATACAGAACCTTAGAAAGGCAAAGTATAGCCAAAGGAACAAGGCCATGAGTCAACAGTCGTCTAATCTTACCACTAAAAATTTACAAAGACATTTCATACACACCCTTCTGTATCCTGCCTGGGGCCTTCCCGTAGACGCTCCGGTCTGTCGAATCAGGGCCAGAAAGTGATGAGATGAACACCTCCACTTTAATGGACGGTCGCACCCGTACATACACCTCCCACCCATTTTCCTCTATAGGTCGAAGTCCCCATAAACTTCATGGTTATCGGGTTATTGCCGGGAACATGCGTGAGATGAATGTGTGCCACGAAAGACTTGCCGTCTGCCGCAATGGTCTCGCTGACGGTTTCACGGAATATGTGTGGCCCCTCGTAACAGACAATATGTCCTGAAAAACCGCTTCCCTGGACACCGCTCTTGCTGAAATCGCAGCCATCATTGGTATAGTACATAAAGGATTTCCGCGCGCTTTCACCGGGATGCACACACATGGGCACAGGATGCGCAGACATGTTTTCCTGTGTCGCCTTGGGCACGCCCGGCATTTGTACGTGCATCTGCCATTCTCCTGGCTGGAGCGTCGCGGCATTCGTGCTGGTTATAAACAGCACACCGAGAAAACCGAACGATGCTGCTATCTTGGAGATTACCATAAAACGTTACCCTCAATACCGCGCCTAAATAATATATAAAATATATAATTATAAATATATATGATGTGCAGTTTCCTCACCGTTCGTTCACCCCTGGCGAGACTTCATGGAGCGTTGGTTTCAATGGTGACACCGGCGGTGGCCCCGAAAGGTGTTGGTGGAAGTGGGGGCGCTGCATGGATGGCTTCCAGTTCTATCTTGCCGAGGGCTTGAGAGGCGCATCCGGCGAGTTCTGCCCGTACTACCGTGCCGTTGGCTAGGATTACCGCCACCGCCCGGCATACGCCGGTTGGTAGGGCAACCGGGTGTCCCGCCTGCTTCATGGCAGATCTTCCTGAGCAACCCGGATTCTGAGGACCTGACCGGCGGTTTATCTGCCCAAGATAGGAATGCAGAATGTGGTCTTGCGGGGTCATGGCAGGGCCAGTTGGCGCGACTTAGGCGGGCGGTACAGGGTTGGTGTGCAACCGGAAAGGATCATCGTCAGGCCAAGTACGGCGACATATTTTCTGGGCATGGGTGACACGTTCCTTCCTGACAATGTTGTTACGGTAGTTTAGCTTATAGCGGAGATATCACAACGCGACCTTTTACGTCAATTTGTCTCTTGGCTGCTGATCCATGCTGAACGGATAGCTTGATTTTTTCGAGTTCATGGCTTGGCAGTTGGGTGCCGTTTCCAGACAAAATGATCACGCTTCCAAATCAACCCATATTTTTATTATTATATCATGCGGCAAAATAAACCGCCAATCCATTACCTGTCAGACATCTCGTCGCCAGGGCGAGGCGGCTCATTCCCGACCCTATCCAAAATTGGCAAGAGGTCGGCTGGCTTTGCTCCACCTGCCCGCGGCTTGAAAAAGCCAGCGGCTGTTTCTACGGCCCCAACCTTCTCGGCCAGAGCTACGGTAATCCATAGGTTATCCTGCAGATTTTGCCTGAAGTACATGGGATTGGATAGATGGGGATAGCACCGCACCAACGCATCGCGCTCAGTCGGCAATGTGTCTTGGCGGGGGTAGCCCAGACCACGGTGTACACTCAGGAAGAACGCGCACTTGAAGAAGCGCGGGACAACGATGGCTATCCCGCCCGGGGTGGTTACCCTCAGAAGGGATCTTTCTGCGCTTGAGGGGGATAGTGCCGGGAGTGGCTTATTTGTCGCCCATAACGGCTTTCCATCAGGCTGGCTAATGCCGTGACGAACTGACTCAGGGCCGCCGCCGCTTCATCGGACAGGTCCGGCGGGAACAACAGCCCCATTCTTCCAGCAGCACATCGGCTTCATCACCCGCTTCTTCATGGGCTTTCATCGCAACGCCTCAATAGCCGCTTGCAGCAGATCATCCGGCAGATGGTTGAGTCCCTTGGGGACGGCCAGACGCAGGGCGGTATGGAGGATGTTGCCGGACTGCCGGGGGAATCCCTTGGACGCCTGGCGGAGCAGTTCCAGTCCGGAGTCGGATAACAACGTGTGCTGGCATCCGGCGGATTTCAGGGCGTGCAGGACGAGGGCGGTAAAGCGTTCCCGTTCAAGGACCGGTGCCAGGCGGATGCATACCTGGATCCGGCTGGCCAGGGCGGCATAGGGCACCCGGTCCAGGGTCTGGGCCAGATGCGGATGTCCCGCCAGCCAGACGGTGAGCAGGTTCCGGGAATCGAAGGCGAAGTTCAGGAAGGCCGGGAAGTCCCGGAAGAATTCCGGCGGCAGGTTCTGCGCCTCGTCGATGACCCAGACGGGGAGGACCTGTTTGTGGTCCATCAGATCATGGATATGCTCCTTGATGTCCTTCCAGAGCTGGGCCCGGCGGTAACTGGGTTCGACCCCCAGACTCCGGGCCAGTCCGCGGTAGATATCGATCCGCCCGAAGTCTGTATCCGCCTAGTAGATCACCAGATAACGGTGCGGATTCAGCGACGCGGTGAGGCTGCGCAGGGCCGTGGTCTTGCCCACCCCGGGCTCACCGGTCAGCAAGCCCACTCCAGGAGACTGCAGCAGCCACTGGAAGCGCTCCCGCAAAGGTGCCAGGGCACCATCATCCCAGAGTTCCGCCGTGTCCTTGTCCAGAGGCAGGCGAGTGAAGCCAAAGTGCTGGATGGACCTGACTCATTGCACCTCCTCCCCGTAATACTTCTTATGGGCGATTTCCACGAGATTGGTCGTATCGGCGGGCGCTTCCACGGTCGTATCGGCTGCACCCGGCTGATGGCGTTTGCGATGGGCATTGGCTTCCCGGTCCAGGGGCGTGGCCCGGCCCAGATCTTCTCCTGCGGCGCTTTCTACAGACACCACCCGGCCGGCGTGGGCGTCGACCACGAGGGTGACAGTCTTGCCTACCAGCGCATAGGGGACTTCGAAGAACTGCCCCAGATAAGAGACGGTCCCATCCTTGCGCACTTTACGGGGCTCGCGGTGATAAAACAGCGCAT
>JAJYPA010000255.1 GCA_021795795.1 Pseudomonadota bacterium
GTTGGGTCGTTTATTTCTCTGTGCAAGGTGTTCTTGTCAGGTTTTTATCTGTCGTTCCTGTGATCGTGGTCAATGTTACTGCGCGGGGGAGTGCTCGAGGTTGGCACGGCAGTCAAAAATGCATAGCCTCACCAATCCGCGTCTTATCCCCAGATTTACGCGCTTTTTAACCCCTGCTTACAGCCACTAGATATGGCATGTTAAGACTAGAGCCAACTGGCCTGCAGTAGTTGGCTACCGATGGTGTTAGCTGCCGATGGCCCGCACCCGATCAGCGCAGTGCGTTCAGCACTTTTTCGGCTTCTGTCCAGGGCAGCCGTCGCTTGCCAGACTTCATTCGGTCGAGTACCTTGAAGGCGTCGTCGACTGTCAGCAACTGGTTCTCGATCATGGCGCACAGCAGTCCGATGGTACCCATGACGTTGACCTGCTCCTTGTTAGCAACAATCCGCAAATTGGTGTCGCCCGTGAGTAGGGTGCAGGCCTCCTGCTTCGCAAGCGCCAGTGCCAAGTAGTCGTTGTGACTGGGCTTTGGTCCATTTTTCGCCGGAAGCAGATGGTTGTGCTGGCCTGGCAACTGCTGAGCATACTCCACGAAGTCGCCACTGACCTCCATGACCAGCAAGCCCAGGGCTTCAAGGCCTGAACTACCCGGTTCAATTTCTTCGTAGTACAGCAGATCAGGGATGCCGAACTGCATCGGAAGCTGGAAGAGCGTCTCCATCAACGCTCCCGCTTCCATATCAATTAAGATGTTGGTATCACTGATGAGCAACCGCATCCGATGACTCCAACTGACGTTCTTTGTGGAAGCGCATCATCGGGATGCCCAGCAGTTCCGCCGCCTTGCCTTCGGAAATGTATTGCTCGGCCAAGGCGCGGTACACCAACTGATCAAACAGTCGTGGCTGCTCTTGCGGCAGCGGGTCGCCCGGCTCGTTCTTGCGCCAGCCCTTTGCGGAAAACCGCTTGACCATCGAAAGGTGAGCAGCCTCGGTGATCACGCCACACTGTTTGGCGCGCTGTAACCACCCTGCCATCGACAGACCGAACTCGTGTTTGAGCACATACAGCTCTTGCCATTCCAGCGCATGACGTTGTGCACCAAGCAACTGAAGTACCGCGACACGCGGAGCCAGGAATGCACCGGCGAAACGGTCGCAGACTTTTTCTTCGTCGATGCCGTCGGCTAGTCGTCCTTCGAACAGCAGATGCCCTAGCTCATGCACCAGCGTGAACCGCTGCCGATCACCGGGCCAGCGTTTGGAAACAGCCACGACCGGATATTCACGGCCATCTTCGGTTCGTGCCTTGGCCGTCAAGCCAGAGAAGCCCGGGTTCTCTTCATCAACCACGATGACCAGCAAGCCAAGGCCTTCGAGGGTGTCTGTGAGGTCAGCAATCGGGTTCAACCCCAACTGCCAAGCGTTGCGGACCGTATCCGTGAACGCATCGATCTCGTCCAGCGAGGCGATGTGCTCAGGCAGATTCCTGGGCGATGCAAACGCAGGAAAGGGTAGTTCGGGAAAAGCGCCGAGCAACTCCACGCGCTTTTCCACCAACTCGACAACCTTGATCTTCAGCGCATCCTGCGCCGTCTTGCCAAAGGTCGAGAGCTTGCGGAACTCGGGCTGCAGTAGTTCGACCGTATGCGTGCGAAAGAAGTACTCGGTCCGAATGTCGCAGGCGCGGGCCAGCTTGAGCAACTGAGTCGACGAGGGCGTCAGAAGACCCTTCTCGTACTTCTGGATGGCGGTGTGAGAAACACCCACCTGTTCACCCAATGCACCCAGGGTTAAACCTGCCGCTAATCGTGCTTGACGAATGCGATCTGCAATCATGACACCTCCTTGGGTTTGGTTTAAAATAACCACCATCATACTAAATTTTTAAACAAAGGAGAATCCCATCCGCCTAGGCGGCGTGACATCATTCGTGGTCGACCGCAATATGTTCCTATATTTCGTCGAATGCAATAGATAGACGAAATATAGGAACGCGATCCGCACCGGCAACCGGCTCTCCGCCCGACGCTTCCGCTGGATCCGGTTACTGCAGGTTGGTGATGAGCGGGATGCGTGCGGCACGATTTACTTCAATCTGATTGCGGACGCGGGTTCGATTGCGCTAATGGGAATCGAACTGATGGCCGATCGGAACAGGCGGACAGCGTTAATTGACGGCAAAACCCAAAGGGCGACTGGTAGTAACATGCTGATTCCGCAGCGTTCCGCACCAATCCGCACATTTCCGCAATCGCATTACAGACGCGGTTTGAAACGAGCGGCGATTACACCACCATTTACCCTAAGCCGACTGTTCTCAGTCGGCTTTTTCTTCTCGGCCGTTTCCACCAAGGACGCGCCTTTCCGCCCCATTCTGCGTGTTCCACCCACCCAGCGGATAGCCAAAAATTGCACCATTTCCCGCCCGGTTCGACCCTGTCCTGCTCTCTGTTCTCAAAAAATAATAGAGAACCGCATACATTTGGCACAGGCAGAACACCTTTTCCGCCAAAGAGTTATGCATGTGCCCAATAGGACGGTTTGACAGGTACACCAGTGAGCGCTCCATATGCCCTCCCCAGTCCCAAATTAATTCAATCAATTCTGGTGACGCGACATCTTTCCTGACACCGGGGGGGGTACGGCGATCTCATGCTTCAACACTTCAGTTCTTGAGGGCGCTGCGTGTTCTCACTACCAATGCGCCCCCTAATACTACATTCGAGCGGACCTGCGCGAAAAACCGCGCAGGCCGGTTACTTCTACGTTAGAAGCTATTTTTCGTACTTGAAATAAATTCAATAATGGTATATTTTTCATACCATGCATATTTTTGAATTTGATGAGTCCAAGAGTCAGGTGAACCTTTCCAAACACGGTATCAGTTTTATTGATGCACAGTTGTTGTGGAATGACCCGATGTTACTGGAAATTCCTGCAAAGACAGAAGATGAGCCACGTTTTCTGGTAATCGGACTTATCAACGGGAAGCACTGGTCAGCCATTCTCACTTACAGAGGTAATAATATCCGGCTTATTTCTGTTCGTCGATCACGAACCGAGGAGGTAACACTATATGAAAGCTAAAACTTTTGACAATCAGTTTGATGCTGGTGCTGACATTACCGCATCTTTGAACTTATCCAAAGCAAAACGTGCATTGCTGAATCAAAGGCGCGTCAATGTGGATTTCCCTACATGGATGATTGATTCTCTTGATCGAGAAGCAGAAAAACTTGGCGTTACACGGCAGTCTATTATCAAAGTATGGCTTGCTGAACGCCTTGAAATTTCCGCTTCTAATTCGGCGTTGAACCGGACGCTTACGACAATCCCGCAATAGTTGTAGCCATGATCCCTGCGCAGCAACGCATCCAGCGCATCGACGCGGCGCGCCAGTTCATCGCCGCTCAGCGCTACGGTCGGCAGTTCTTCCCCGAGCTGGTAGAAATACCATGTGCCGGATTTGCACTCTCCCCCACAATGCGTCGAGTTGTTGCCATTGCAGCATGCCCGTGAACGAGCCTTTCAATCGCGCATGGAATGCCGCGGGGTCGGTGCCATCCATGGCGTTCACAGCCAGCCTGCGATCTTTTCGCGGCTCGGCACCCCGCCGGCATGCACAACCTTGCCATCTACCACGACGCCCGGCGTGGACATCACGCCGTAGGACATGATGGACTGGAGGTCTTCGATCTTTTCCAGATCGATCGCCACGCCTTTTGCCTTCGCAGCTTCTTCGATCAGTTTCATCGTGGTCTTGCAATTGGCACAGCCTGTGCCGAGAACTTTGATGTTTTTCATGTTGTGCTCCTTGAGACTTAGCAGCAGGATTTGCCATCTTTTGAGGGAGTGCAGCATTCGCCCTTTTGCAGTCCGAGCGCATTCAGCACCTTGACCAGCGGACAAAATCCGGTGAATCCCATCTGGAACAAGTTGAACCCCACGAACAAGGTCAGCCATAACCAACTTGCATGCGACAGGTCTGCCTGTCCCATCCAGTGGCCAGCCCCAAGCTCAGCATGACCATGAATCCAGCAAAGATACTGACGATGCGATTTATCTCCATGATACGTTCCCTCTTGCTTCAAGCGTGTCACCAAATTCCGGGCAACACAAACGGATACTCAAACCAATTGTTTCAGCCGTGCTTCAATCTCTTCGGTGCGCGCCAATCCGCTGAAGATCACCGTTCCTTCATGCGGCACCGCAGGCGTATCCGCATAGGCAATACCTAGTGCCTCAACATTCTTGCATACCTCCAGCATCAGCCTGATACCCGCACCGCCTGCCGCACAGGTTAGGCGCTTCTCCATGCGCAACAGCGGCTCGCCCGTGCCCGCCAGAGTGAGGCGGATCACAGGCGCATCAGTTGGCGGTGTGGCGCAAGATGACACAATGACACCTCTTCATTAAAAACATTCAGCTGTCTCAAATTAATACGCAACCGATTCACTTGCCTCGCGCATTGGACGATAATCCACCGACCACCCTTTGCTGTCTGCAAGGGGTTTGAACACCCAACGGTAGCTGAGCGTCGCCTTTACCAGGATTTTCCCTTGGCCCTGCATTGATTCTGGCAACGCAAACCGGAATTCTGCTGTGTCCGGCTCAAGTGGCTTCAATGTCGTATCGAACAGTATGCTGTCGGCCGCAAAACCGCCCACGCCGACCATCCTTTTGCCATTGGGCATGACGGCCGACTGGTATACCTTGGCGTACATCTTGCCCGGCAAGCCTGCCCAGTCGAGTGCGTCACGTTTTCCTGTCTTGGTGTTTCCCATGCCGGCCAATGGCGGCAGTAGCCCCTTGGGGTCGCCCGAATATCGGAGTACACGGCCATCAGGTAATGTCGCATCCACCTTGAGGATCACATTTCGAATAGGCCCTGATCCAGGCACGCGGTGACCGGCACCCACATTTTCCACCGTGGTGGTTACCACGAGTTCATTGCCGACAATCTGGGTTTGAAGATTGAGGCTCAGGGCTTTTTCCAGCATCCCCTTGTCGCTGGCGCCGATAAAGGTATGAGCCCGCACGCCTTCGCGCAACTCACCGCCCGCAACAAGTTCCGTCTTGCCTTCATGCAGGGGCATGTGGCAACTCTGGCAGGTGTCTTTGGTTTTCCCCAAATCATAGGCTTCTTTCCAGTCCGCATAAGTGGAGATTGAAAGAAATTTCTCCTGATTCAAGTGGCATGTTCCACAAAACTCGCTGTTCTCCCGATACATCGGGCTATATTTTGTGGCATGCACAGGCGATCTCAGTCCCTTGAACGGCCCTAATTTGGTCCCCGTTTCGCCCTGGGTGACGGTATCAAAAATGCGGGTCTCATAGCGGCCCTGCGCATTTTTCTTCATGTCCGCATGCGCCATGGTGTGACAGTAATTACAGGAAATACCATGATCCAACTTCTCCTTCATCGCTATTCCAAGATCAACCTCGCGACCCTTCTTGTGTTCATCCAGCGTCAATTGCGGAACATGGCAGTCAGCACAATCGCCCTTTTCTCCGTGCGTAAAAGGCTGAAAACCAATTCCATCGCTTTTGCCTTTGCTGTTGGTTCCTGTATAAAACTGGTAGACATGGAAATTATCCAAGTCCTTGCCCATCGCAGATGACTGCCACTCCTGGTATATGCGGGTATGGCAGCCTCCGCAATACTCTGGGCTGGTCGTCGGATCGGTATCGGCGTTAGCAGCAGTCGCTAAACTTATTAGCACCATGCCCCACAGGATTTGCTTCAGGTTGAATTGTTGCATTTTCCACCCCCTTCATTTTTTAGAAGTTTCACACTACCGCATTAAACACATAACCGACCAGGACTATGCCGGCAGACACGACGCCGACAAAAGTCGCGATCAATGTGGGTTTCAGCACCTTGCGCAGGATCACCATCTCCGGAAAAGACAGCGCAATCACGCTCATCATGAAGGCCAGCACGGTGCCCAATGATGCGCCCTTGGACAATAGCGCCTCAACAATAGGAATGATTCCGGCTGCATTGCTGTATAAAGGAACACCAATCAATACAGAGAGCGGGACCGACCACCAGTTCTCGTTACCCATAAAACTTGCCATGAATTCCGCGGGCACATAACCGTGGATTCCCGCACCAATGGCGATACCGGCCAGCACATAAAGCCACACCTTGCCGACGATCTCCCGCACGCTGGCAAACCCGGCATCAATGCGATCAGATAATGTCAGCATATCTGCACCGACAGTAGCCTGCACATGGGCCATATTACGCACCCAGTCTTCCAGGTGATGTTCCATTTTCAGCTTGCCGATGATAAAGCCGGCGACGATGGCGATCGACAATCCCAACCCCAGATACAGCGCAGCGATCTTCCAGCCGAACAGACCGAACAACAGGGTCAGCGCAATCTCGTTGACCATGGGCGCTGATATCAGGAATGAAAAAGTCACACCCAGCGGCACGCCCGCCTGCACGAAACCGATAAACAGCGGTACGGCAGAGCAGGAACAAAATGGGGTGACGATGCCGAGCAGCGCAGCCATGATGTTCCCCACCCCTTCATGCCGCCCTGAAAGCAACGCACGGGTGCGCTCAGGCGTAAAATGAGAATTCACCATGCCCATCACCATCACCATCCCGACCAGCAACAGCAATACCTTGGGCGTGTCGTACAAGAAAAATTGCAGTGAATCATAAAGATGGCTTCCGCGCTCGACGGACAGGATATCCACCAGACTATGCGATAGCGGTTCCAGCGTTTTGTAGAGGATGAACCACAGCACGGCGGCGATCAGCAGGAAGGCACGCGGATTGTGGCGTGGAAGAGACAAGGTATTGGCAAGCATTCGTTCTACTCCGGGTCGGTGTGTTCCTACTATGAAGACGAACGAACCGGGAAAAGGATGCAGCGATTTTCTTTCGATCAGGTTATGGATGCAACCCGATCAGCGCTGAACATGATCCGTCACGCGGCCACGCTCGTCGAAACGTACCTGGCAGGCTGTGTTCATGCGGGCGCGCATCCGTTCCCGTGCGCGCAGCAGTCGCGATTTGACGGCAGCAAGGGAAAGATTCTGCGTAGCAGCGTAGTCCTTTTGCTTCACGCCTTCGAGGTCGCATTGCTCAATGATATCGCGGTCTTCCGGTGTGAGTTCAGACAGCACGCGTGCCACGCAGGCACTGAGCGCCTGTATCGGTTCGCGAGCCGGTTTAGGTTGCGGCAGGTCTTCCGGCAATTCGACTGCATCATGTCTCAACCGGAAATGATCGACCAGCGCATTGCGCGCTACCTGAAACAGCCACGCGCGGGCATTGTCGAGTAGGCAGAACTGTTTGCCTTGTTGCATGGCCTTGACGAACACCTCCTGTAACAAGTCATCGGCCTGATGCGCGTCTTTGGAGCGATGTCTTAGGTAGTTGCGCAACTCGTTTTCATGCGCATTCCAGGCACGAAGAATACAAGGAAAAGATAGCGTCTCAGAGGGGCTCATACAAAATTATACTTCTTCTCACTCTTGTCCAAAATGGAATTTGAAACATGATGGCGTTCGGTCATCCAGAGGTGTAGGGTTGGGGTGAGTTACCAAACCCACCCGCCCTAACCGAACCAGACCACCACAATCCATGGCCTTGGTAGTTTGCCAGAAATCAGCCAAAATCTCTAATGAACAATTTGGGTTCAAGGAAATAACGATTCCATCAAGATAGTCCTGACGATTTCCATAGCAGGTGACCGGCTGAAGCCGTTCGCTGGTTTTATCCGGCCGTCCAATCCAGGCCAGGGCCATGTCACCAAAATCAACCGTCATCCGACATACCAGCGGAAACAATGAAGATTCATTCTCCATCCGCACAATGGCCTGATTAACTTCACTAAGTGCGCGATATATTTTTGACAGCCGTTCAATCCTGATTTTTCCCTGCTTCAATGACGTGACATCTTCCCGGATCGCGACATACTGGTTAGGTTTGCCGTTTTTCCCGAGGAATGGGACAATGATCGTCTTGACCCAGTAAAGACTTCCATCCTTGGCTCTGTTGCACACCTCCCCATGCCATTACATCTCCATGAGTAATGGTCTGGTACATCTGACGAAAAAAATCGGCAGGATGATATCCCGAATTGATTATCCGATGGTTCTGTTCCAGCAGTTCTTCGCGCGAATACTGACTGATGGCACAGAACTGATCGTTGACATAGGTGATGGTGCCGTGCGCATCGGTCACCGCTACAACAGCGGCCTGATTCAGGGCTCGGATAATTTGCTCAGCAAACGGGTAACCTGGCCCGTTTGTTTGATTTGTGGCAGCAATCACCCCCCCGAAAACCCAAGGAGGCCCGCCAGCAGGCTTATATCCGCGTTTTCCGGGTGTTTTGTCGAGGGCTTAGATGGCATGTGCGTATTCGATTCGGTCTATAGAATTGCTCAAAGTAGCACGATTGAACTCACGCATTCAAGTTCGAAGGGAAACACCAAATCCCACTTGGTGTAACGCACCGTATTCCCGAAGAATAACTCAAATGATGGCCTGAATCCAATCACTTTTCTGGTGGCGATAATTGAGGCGATCAGCGGCCTACCGCACCTGTTCCTGGGTAACATCAGTCAACTCCGCCATCTTTTGGCGAAAAATATTGCCGCAGCAACCCGTTGCGGTTCCCATTCAAACCTCTTTTCAAAGAATGGAATAAATTCACCGCATAAACCCAAAGTGCACTCGCTGCTCATCCCATATCACTGGCACTTCAGTCTGCCGTCCACGCACCGCATGAAGATTGAGGTGGCGTGGCTGGTGCCCATCGAGGATGGCCTGCACGATATCGGGCGCCAGTCGGGTCATCCTCAGCACCTCGGCAACCCAACCGGGCTCCAAGCGCAGTTGTCGAGCCAGTTCGGTGGCATTGGCCACCGTGCCGGTATCCAGCAATTTCTGCCAATAGAATGCCTTGCCCAGGGTACGGATCATGGGCAGATCAAATGATGACTTTACCTGGGCGCTGCTGTTTCCCGGCGGCGGGACCAGCACTTTGCTGTAGCGGCGTCGTTTGATGCTGAGTGGCACGAAGGTCACGGAGCGCCCGCCTGTTTCGAACTGACGTGCTTCACCCACCAGTTTGATCTCCACCTTCTTTTGCGCCGAAATTTCCCGGCCGTCTTTCTCCTTTCCCATCACGCAATCTCCATTTCATCCCCAGATTCAGCAAGGTAATTTCACGCACCTTGCCACCGATGCGCTCCGTGCGCACGAGCCGATGGGTGAAGTAAGATTCCCCGGTGGTTTTGTTGTTGGTTCTGGTTTGGCGAATAAACATTCCACGATGCTACCAGAAAAACAAGGGGTTTCCCGAAAACAAAAAACATGAAACCATTATAATCAATGTATTATGGAAATTCCTTCGGAAAAATTGGCGGTATTTTCGTTTGTTTCGTTAAAGGTGGGCTAATAAAAACGCGGTTCTGGACTTCCGGAACCGCGTTTTTATTTGACTACACGTCAACTATCACCAGTAGCGCGCCTCTTTCTGGTGTCGGAAAGCCAGAACATACACCGCATCGTCGGCCGGTTCGTGGCGGTACAGGGCCACATAGCCGGAGTCTCCGAAGGCAATTACCAACTCGCGTATTTCGGGCATTTCAGAGAACGGGCGGCCAATATCAGGGGTCGTCTCCAACAGCAGGAATTGCCGCTCGATAGCCTGTCCGGCCCGTCTGGTGGCTTCTGGAACTTTAATTGCCAGGAACTGCCGACATCGCTCCAAGCCTTCGGCCGCGCCCTCGGTGACGATTACTTGTGGCACACAGGCACCGCACTTTCGTCTTCGGTGCCCCAGGTGTTCAACCAAGTGCGCACTTCTTGGCAGGTTAGATGCCGGCCAGTTTCCTTGTAGGCCGCCCAGGAGGCCAAGGCTTCCTGCTTGAAACTCTCGCGTGCTTCCTCGCGCTCGACGTACTGCTGGATGGCTTCGAGCATGATCCAGTGCGGCGAACGGTGGCGCTGGCCGGCCAGATGGTGGACACGGTTTTTCAGCGTGTCGTCGATCTTGAGAGACGTTGCCATAGTGGGCCTCTTATCACATAGTAATACTAAGTGATAATGTAACTCTTTCCTGTCACAGAGTCCAGTTCTATGTGTTGAGTAAGCCGTAAACGGTAACTGAGCGGCGTTATTTCCAATTCTCACTGGTCACAGCATACTCCCCCCAGATCAAATTTTGGAGGGGTTACGGGTGGGGAACGTGGGTGAGGGGATAGAGATCGGAACGCAGTGGATTGGTGGCGAAGTGCTGTTTCCACAGTCTGGGGCGCTTTGCGTGCCACAAGGGCACAATTGCGCCACTTCGCTGGCAGGATGCTGTCCCACCCGTTGCAGGACATCCACCAGGTAGTCATAGGGGTCGATATCCTGCAAGCGGCAGGTCACGATCAGGGATTGTGCCACCCCCCTGCCAGTTCTGCCCCCACCTCGGTCCAGCAGAAATTCCAATTCTTTTTGCCCATGGGAATCACCCGCAGGGCGCGTTTCAGATGGTTGGTATCCGGGGATACTTCTGGATCGTTCAGAAATACGCGCAAGGCTGCCTCCCGCTCACAGGCATAGTACACCGCTTTGGTGAGGGGACTACTGGGTCTTGCTTCATCTCGTTGCGTGCCAGGGCATAGAGCCCGTCATAGGACTTGCGTGCATCTACGGGTTGACCGTAGATGAAGACCCCCCGAGTTCGACAGTTGAGCCTATAAAACCGCCGTTTTTTACCATGGCCCCCTAATAAAATCATAGAGTTGGGTTTTCTGCCAGAAAAGTCTTGTAGTGACACGCCGTCATGTTTTTCTGATTG
>JAJYPA010000256.1 GCA_021795795.1 Pseudomonadota bacterium
GTCTGCTCGCTCACCAAAGGCGCCACGGACACGGTGTATTACGTGTTCGCACAAAACCAGTACGCGCCTTACTAATGCACCTGCACCGCACGACAGAACCGCGTCAGCACAACGTGCGCCACTCCAGGCTGCTCGCCGTCAGAACGGAAGGCCGCAGCCAGGAAGGCGGCTTCACGCTGGCGGAACTGGTGGTGGTGGTGGTGGTGTTGATGGTTCTGGCCACGGTGTCCCTATTTGTCATCAACATGGGTGCCTCCCGCGGCCGCGCGCTGTACCACGAGGTCCTGGGCACCGTTCAGTCCGCCCAGTATTTCGCGCGTGACACGGGATGTTATCCCGCCGATATGGCCATACTCATCAACCCCGGCAATACCGGCGGCGGCACTGGCCTCAGCGGCTGCCAGGCCGCTCTCGCACATTGGCACGGACCCTATTTGCAGGGCGCGTTCACCAACGGGCAAAACGTGGCACTGGGAGACGACGTCACCGGCGAACAGGGCGGCACCCTGTCCATCCAGACCGGAACGTGGCTTTCTGGAGTGGCGTCGATGGCCGGGCGCGGCAATACGGAAATCGCGCTTCTGGCCGGACCCGTGACCCCCGACGTGCAGGCCGCATTTTGCCGGCGCTGCGGCGGCTGTGCGCCCGCCGCTGGTCAGTCCACCTGTTTCACCCTGGGCGCGAATGAGGTGGGTTATGTCTTCGCGACCCAATAACGAATCCGGAGCGGCGTTCCTGCTCTTTGTTCTGGGATTGATGCTGGTCATGGGGTCCACCGTGGTGCTGATGGCGTCGGAGGTCCCGATCGCCACCCATCAGTCGCTGGTGCTCGCCCAACAGCAATATCTGCATAGAGCCAGGGAACGGCTGATCACCTGGTACAAAACCCAGGCGGCACTGCTGGATAGCGCCGGCAGCGGCTCCGCTTCCCCGGTCTCCGCCAGCGGATTGTTCGCCGCGGCAGGCATTAACGAGCGATGGAACGCTCAGGCGTTCATCTCCACGGAACAGTGCCAGACCGCCACCCAGGGACAATTGTGCTATCGGAATATCTGGGTGGCGGTCCCCGCCACGTCCGGAGCCGCCCCAACGCTGACCAACAATGTGTTCCAGCCTGGATCGTCCCAGTATATCGAAGTATCCGGGCAACCCATAGAAAGTCTGCTCTACAGACAAAGCCTGGACCAATTGGACCGTCTCGTGACCCGGATCGATGCGGGCTACGCCGCTTACGAGTCATCTGGCGGGGTGCATAACATCAATCTGGACTGGTTTGCCCCTGCCCCGAACTCCGGTTGCGGCGTTCCGAACGGCGTGGGTCCATTCAATTGCTCTGGCGGCGGATTTGAATCCATTTCCAACGTCATTCCCAGCAGTTTTACCGCCGGAAACAGAGCGACCAACGCCTGGGGGTTGCCCGTCACTGCAAACAACTCCGGGTCTCCGGCGAACGATGTCGCCAACCCCTACACGATGGTGTTGGAAAGCGCATTGCCCTGGGGCGGATCGCTGCTGGCGACCGCCGTTGAACCCATGTAACTCACTCTCAAAAAGGAAAGGATCATTATGGCGGCATTCGTACCCTGGTTTGAGCAGCACGCGGCCACTCTGGAAGGCAACTGGTCCGACCTGATACTCAAAGAAGGCCTGACGGCAAAATATGCGGACGCATTGGGGCGGGTTGTGCCCATTCCCGGCGCACCAAAGCCAGACCGGGACGATTTCCATGCCTTGCTGGAAGCGCAAACCCGTCAGGATTTCCGTTTCACGCTGCAAAGCATGCACGGCGAAAATGGGCGGCCGCGAGAACTCGATTATGCGGCGATACTTGGCGGACTACGATTCCGCTGCAACCTGTTCCATTACATGGGCGGCAATCTGTGCCAGGTCATGCGCAAATTGAACGCGCACATTCCGGATTTCGCCACATTGGGTCTTCCGATGGATACCATGTTGCCCCTTTTCGCCCGCAAGTCCGGCATGCTGCTGTTCAGCGGCGCCACCGGTTCCGGGAAAAGCACGACCATGGCCGCCGGGATGTCCGCGCAGAACACCCGGTCCATTCACATGCTGACCGTGGAGGACCCCATAGAATATCTGCTTTCGAACGAAGGCGCGGCAGAGGTGACCCAACGCGAGGTCGGCGTCGACAGCGAGAGCTTCAGTACCGCCCTGCGCGCCGGTCTGCGCGAAAAACCCGACATCATTATGGTCGGCGAATTGCGCGACGCGGAAACCATCGAAACCGCCGCGATCGCCGCCAATTCCGGGCACCTGCTCATGGCCACCACCCACGCGCGCACCGCGTCGGAAACCGTGCGCCGCTTGCTCGACAGCGTTCCGGAATCCTCCCGTCCCAGTCTGCAAAACCAGTTGGCGGATTCCATTCTCGCGGTCATCGCGCAAGTCCTGGTCCCCAGAGCGGACGGACAGGGCAAGGTGCTGGCTTACGAAATCATGACCGCCAGTAGTTCCGTGCGCGCCAATATCCGTAGTGGCCGATACGAAAAACTGCCCTCCGATATCGCTCAGGGCGGGGATGAAGGCATGATCCGGATGGAAAACTGCCTGGCGAACCTGGTGCGCGATGGCGCCATTACCCGGGATGCGGCCATGTCCGCGGCCCCGGATACCGAAACCCTGACACAGCGGCTGAACTACTAGGAGATCACCCCATGCATCGCCACAAACCGCGTTCTGGAGAATCCGGATTCACCCTGCTGGAGTTGATCATCGGCATCGTCATCCTGACGATCTTCGCCACCATCATTTATCCGGTATTTACGCAGACCGCGCACTATGCGGCGACCGTCAGTACCCGCGCCCGGCTTCAGGAACTGGTCAAGGGCCTCACCGTCGCCTATCAAAAGGACGCCATGGTGATTGATAGCACGGGCGACAATGGCAACGTGGTGTTTAATGTAGGCGGAACCCAGGTGCTGGGCGCGTATGGTGATCCATTGGGTACCGGCGTACTCAGCAATGGCTCCGTGCCCGTGACACCGGTGCAGGCCATGACGCCGGATAAGCCATCCACCCTGGAAAGCGGGTTCACCGCCATCGCCAGCGCCGCCGGCAACTCCCCTTTGTCCCTCGCTGAGAACGGCGACGGGGTTCCGGTGTGGGTCTATGTGAGCCCGGAAATACAGGGCGCCTATGATGGTTATCCTGTGTATTACCATGATGTCGCTTTTCTCTCCACGAATGGCGCGCCGGCCAACGTCACGCCCATGTCCCAAGGCGTCACCTACACCTGTTCGGCCAATGCCACGACGCAATCCAGTGGGTGTTCGCTGAATTTGGGCACGGCAGGCGGGCAGCACGACTCGGTGGCGACCTTCTCCGGATACGCCATTGAAGCGGCCAAATACCAAAGCACGCTGTCTCAAATGCGGGAAATCGCCGACGACTACCAGAGCTATTTCACTACCCAATATCTGGCCAATCCGCAGCGCAACGCCGACATCGATTATTTCGCGAACATCGATACGGCTTGGGATGGATGCGGCCCCAGCGGGGGCGGCAACGCCTACATGGACACCAACTCCCTCATTCCGAACAGTGGGGATGGCAGTAATGGCGGCCCAGGATACGCTTTTCCCGGTCAAACCCCGAATGGCAACCCTTATGCGTACGCGATCACGGGAGGCACCGTACTGAACGACACCCAACCCGCCACCTGGGACGGTGATGCGTTCACTACCAATCTGGGCATCTCCGTCTCCGAAGCCACCACGGCCTGGGGATTTCTGATGGGGGTGGCGAACGGGCCAAACGCCCCCAATGTCAATGGCGAGATCGATCGGGATCCACTGTCCTGTTCCGCGAACCTGCAAAGTCCACCTTATACGGCCTATATCGAGGCCTGGGCACCTGGACAAGTGCTTTTAAGCGTTCCTGTTGTTGGTACCTACTAATTCACCCAAGAGGAGTACATTGATGCGCTGCATATTACGAACCCTTTCCGCCGTGGCCCTGATCAGTCTGAGCGTCAACGCCTGGGCGGACACCGCCGGTGGATTCAACAGCATTCTCCAGGCCGCATCCAGCGGCCCCGCCATGCAGGCAGGCAAATTGCCGGTATCGGGGGTTGCCATCAAAGGGTTGCCCGCCAGCCTGGGTGGACAAAAGTCGCCCATGCACGCGGCGACACCGATGGCCGGGCCGGTCAAATCTTCCCACCCCCAGTCGCCAACCTTGCCCGCACCCAAGGCGCCCGCCTTGGCGCCTGCGAAAACGGCGGCACCGGCACGCACCGCGGCAAGCCCCGCCACGATCTCGCATCCACCCATTCCCGTGGGCGCTCCACAAGCACCTGTTGCGCAAGCACCCCGCGGCGTGCCCATGGGCGCCGTAAAGCACGGTCCACGGCAGAAAATGCCGCAGGCCATGGCGTTGCCTTCATCGCCGCAAACCCGCATGCCAAACCCTTTGCAGGGTGCGAGCCCTTTGCAGGGTGCGAGCCCCGTGCCGGGTGCGAACCCTTTGCCGGCTGCAAGCCCATCGCCGGCTGCAAGCCCATCGCCGGCTGCAAGCCCCGCCGCGACCGGGTATGTCAACCCCTTCGTCGGTCAACCCGGCGTGATCGAAAAGCTCTCCAATCGTCTGGCCGTCGTTAAACTGAAAAACGCCCTGGCTAAGGCAGAGGCGACCGGGGCCAAGTACCGGGCGGAATATACGACGCTTTCCCAAAACAATTCGCCGCAAATGCAGGCGTTGTCCCGGTCCGTCAACCAGATGAAAGCCCGTCTGGCTCAACTGGAATCCCGACACACGGCGCAGGTGCGCCTGGCCCAGGCGGTCCAGAAGAAAAAGGCACATCCATCCATGGTGCTCGTGGGCATTCTCCATAACGACGGAGACAAGTACGCCTTACTGCAAGTTGGAAAGCATTTGCTGACCCTCTCCAAAGGCGGCATGGCGGGAAATGCCACCCTCCAGTTCATCGGAAGGAACTCCATACAACTGAGCAATGGGGAGCAATTGCGCGTGTCCTCGAACGGGGTTGGGCATTACGCGGCCACCTCCTGGAAAGGCACCCAAGCCGGCGGCGGCATTATCCCGCCGCAATCTTCGGTCTCGGCGGGGTTGATGCGGGAAGCGCAGCAGGCCGGCATCCCGCTGCCGGGTGCCACTGGACAGGCGCCATCCCATAACGGGGCACAAATGATCCACTTCCCGACCCCCGGTATACGCCCTTGAACCAGCAGGCAAGCGCAGACCGGACGCAGCGCTCCAGCGTCGTCCCCGTTCCGGAGCTGCGCTTCACGGCGCACCACTTTCCGGTGTCATCCGCCTTCGTCAATTTCCTCGACGAGGTGACCGGTCAAAAGCGCATTGTCCGGGAGGAGAACGACTGGGGCGACCAGATCACCGAGCGCATGGGTAAAGGGATCGGCAATATCCCGGAGATCCGTAAAGTCGTGCAATCCGCCTCCGATACGGCCTTTCAAACGACGCTGGGCCGCGACCTCACCCTGCGCGCCTACAATCTGCTGGGTCACTTGCTGACCGGCAACACGGACTTTTATGGCCGGATGCACTCCGCCAACCGCTTCATTCTGGTGGTGAGCGCGCCGCGTCACGGAGGATCCTATCTGACCAAGGAACTTTTCCGCGCGGTGGGACGGGACCATCGCGCCCTACCCAACTACTTCGCGCATGACGGATTTCCCGAAGCCCATAACGCATGGATCGGCAACGACGGCATTGAAACCATGCCCATGACGCGCCGCACCCTCCAGCAGACCGCCGAATGGCTCACCATGGCCGACTGGTTCTTTCGCGATGCGCACCCCTTGGCCGGACTGCGCACCATCCCCAAAAAAGGCACCAAAATGGTCTATGAGGGCCGCTTTTTCCGGGATCTGTTCGGACCGCTGGCCGAATGGGTTGTCGCCGTGCGCCACCCCGCCGCCGCCTGCCTGTCCTTGGTGGAAAAGGCGGGAGGGATGACGCCTGACGGGAAATTCCCCATGCAACCCCGCAGCGTCATCGAACGCTGGGTGGTGGAGTCCTGGGAAAGCGATGGCGTAAACCGCCAGGAAGTCGGATGCATGCCGTACTTTGACGCCTACTTGCACTACTGGCTGCGCTATCACCAGATCATGGCGGTGAACGGGATCCTGCAGGGGAACCGGCGGCTGACCGTGCTGCCCTATCATCGGTCGGCATTCGAGGCTTATATCAGCGCCCAGCACGCCCGTTTCGCTTCCGGTCGGAGCACAGAACCATTTTTCGTGCATGGGACCGTCCGGGAAAAATATCCGGAGTGGATCGTGCGGTCCGCAAACGCCATAGAGGACGTCGCCCAATGGTGGAACAGTTTCGGCGTGGCGTTTCCGATCGCGGAAGTCAGCGAGGCATTATGATTTGGAGACGAGGTGACGCATGTTGACTTGCCTGCACCAGGTCGCGCACGACTTCGGCATATCGGAAACCCGGTTGGCGCGCATTTACGCATCGGACCAGGCCCGTCACACCGGCATGGGCGCCATGGATATCGCCGCGGGATGGGCGCCCATTCTGGAAAAGGCGGGGTTCTCTCTCCGTGCCGTCAAAACGGATACCTGTGAAAACATCCGCGCCGCCGCCTGGATCCTGTCCGCCGCCGGACCGAAGGACGCGGCGAAGTCGGTATTCCACGGACCGACGAGCGCCGCCCCATCCTGCCTGAGCAACGCCGCACAGGCATACCATGTACAGTCCCATGTCTTGCTGGCGGCTTTCCAACACGGAGCCATGTCCGCGGCGCCACACCGCATCGGCCCTATGGGCATCCCTTCCGCTTGGTTGCCGATTTTACGCGAGGCCGGATTCCCGGAGTGGCAGGTTCGTCACAATGCTTGCTGGAATATCGCCGCCGGGGCATGGATCTTGTCCGCCGATCACCGCGGGGCCGGAAGCCGCGATGTGTGGCACGCGCGATCCGGTTACCTGCCCAACCCGCCCGCCCGCTATGGGCGGCTCATCACCCATTATGCGAATCTGGACCACGTTCCGGCGGCGTTGATCGCGGCCGTCATCACCCAGGAATCCGGATTCGATGCCAACGCCGTTTCCTCTAAAGGGGCCGAAGGACTGATGCAACTCATGCCGGCGACGGCGGCGCGTTTCGGGGTGAGCAACCCCTTCAACCCCGCACAGTCCATTAGAGGCGGCACGGCCTATCTCGCGCATCTGCTGCATGAATTCAACGGGAACAAGCGTCTGGCCATCGCGGGGTATAACGCTGGCGGGCAGGCGGTTATCCATGCGGGATACCATATCCCTCCCTACCGGCAAACCGAACACTACGTGCCGATCGTGCTGCGCTACTACCAGAAATTCCATACGGGCGGCATGGGATGATCGCACTTTATCATGACCGCGCTGTAGGTTGAACGCCAGAACACCAACGCAAGCCAAAGAAAGGAAGACATGATGTGCACAGCAAACGATCATCACCCTTATCGTCTGGAACCCCTGGTCCACCTGGTATCCGGGCAGGTGATCGGCTATGAATTGCTGGCTGGCGACGACGGCTGCCCATCTTACGAGATGCCCGACTGGAGAGCATTCTACGCTTTCCTGGAACACGAAATCCCGGACATCCTATCGCAAAATGAAGGATTGCTTTTTGTGAATCTGGATGGCTTGCAAATGCTGGATCATAGGATAAGCACCTCCATACTCCGTATGAAGCCCTTCGCGGAGCGTCTGGTGCTGGAATGGACGGAACAGCAGTTCCACTCGGATCACTTTATCGACGTGCTCGCCAAAATTGCGTCCTTGAAATCCAAAGGATTCCAGATCGCCGTGGACGATATCGGCGCC
This sequence comes from Pseudomonadota bacterium, assembly GCA_021795795.1. Next base: position 7,816 of record JAJYPA010000256.1, read on the forward strand.
GGCATCGACGGCATGGGCCGCGCGCACAGTTGCCGACCGCATTTCGGCAAAATTGACGGGCAAATATTGAAACGCGCCCGCACGTCGGACGATGAGCAAAAACATCTCTTCATTCGCGGCATGGTGGATTCCTTACGTTCTCATGGCGCACGGGTGATCGTTGAATGGATAGAGACGCCCGAAGACCGAGACATCGCCTTGGCCGCCGGCGCGGATTATGGCCAGGGGTATTTGTGGACAAAACCGTACATCGAGGACGGATCATGATGGATCATCTGTACACGGCGATTTTCGCCCACGTGGACCACCTGCTCCGCGAACGAAACACGCCGGGCCGCTGCTTCTGGGCGGCCAATGTTCCCAAACTGTTGCCCATCGAGTCGCTCCGCGGACATGGATTATGGATGGCTGAAGGCGATTTATCCCCTTTTGGGGACGGTTACAAGGGTTTGGTCTCCGTCTCCTTGACGCCGGGAGAAAGCCGGATGGGTGTTTTCCTGCCAGAGCCATTAGTGAACGACCATCGCACCAATTTGCGCGCCGATCTCGATACCGCATACGACAACCGGCCATCCGACATTTGCCGCGTGCTGGGCGACACCGTACTCTTCGACCGGGTGTACCGTGACGCGCCCTTTTCCGCGGATTGGTTGTCCCGCGCGGCACAAGGCCAAGGCGCATCCGACACGCTCCACACGGACGGCGAGATATTGGCCGTCCGGATCGCCAATTCGGTCAGCGTGTTGTGGGAATCCGTCTGCAGAGTGCTGCTGTCCTGCGAAAACAACAACCTGCTGGAATACAGCCTCTACACGCAAAGCCGATTGCCGGAAACCATCCAGAGCCTCATGGCCATCACCCGCACCGCGTCCATCAACCATCTTGGCCAATGGCAGACGTTCGTTCGCACGCATCTCGATATCGACACGCTCCGCCAACGCGCCAAAGACCTTTTGGGCGATGACCTTCTGTCCGTTACGCTGGTGCAAGGTGCGCATTACGGTTATTGACCGCTTTCCTCATATTTATCGCTTTCATCACAATTCCCGCATTCCATATCTCACCCAATACCATCCATCGCCACAAAAACACCCATAATTCGGCACCATCTTTTCTTGGATGCGCAACCATCTTATCGCAAAACCAGAAACCGTCTCATGCGGATTATTACGACCAAATAACCATGTTTTTTAACGGCATCCAAAGCGATGGTTTTCGTTAGGCTAGAAATGTTGTCACTCAGCCACCTGGAGACCATCATGGAAGTCGAAACCCTCGCTGAATCATCTGTTTCCCCGCAAGAAACCGTAGCGGATCGCGTTGAGAAGAAACCCGATCCGGCATCCGGCAATAAACGTGCGGCTAAAAAACGTCCGCAATTCATGCTGCCCATGGCGGATATTCCCAGTGAAAAGAAAACGTCCAGCCGCGCCGGCATCAAACGGACGGTTTCCCTCAAAAGCCGAAATACGCAGGACGTGTTCTTTCGTACGTACAGTTTCCTCAGCGCAGCGAATTACTTTCTGGAAATCGTGGCGCCGGGCATTGCCTCCACGCATCCGGATAAGCCGGAACATGCGGCCCTGGTCCGTCAGTTTCAGGAATTGACCCGCGACACCATGAAAAGCGTCAAGGAAAGCGTGGCGGAGCAAACCCAGATGGTGCGGGAGGCCATGGAAAATAACGGCATCGATCCGGATCCCGATGCCATGGTGTTTACCGAACCGTTGAACGAAGAAGCGGTGATCACGTCCCAACTCGACTCGGAGTTTCTGAGCCTGCTGGAAAGTGTGGATATGCTGGTTGGACTACGCGGTCTCGGATCCATTTTTTCCGTTTTCAGTCCGGACGAAATGAGCGCCATGGAGCGCAGCTTGCGGCGCGAAATCCTGTCCGTTTACCGGACATCGCTGCGTAATTCCCGTATCGCCATGCAGGCGGCCATGGGCCGTTATCGGCCACGTCCCGTGCCGGATGCGGCGGGTACCGCGACGACTGAGGCAACGGAAACATCGGCACCAGACTTGGCAGAACCGCCCGTGCCTGCGGATGCGTCAGAACCGGTTGACCCCAGCGCCGACGCCAGTGAGACGCCGACCGATCCGGAAACACCCATGGACCCATCTCCGGACGACGAGGGCACGGAAGAGGCCCATCCGCGCAAACGGGGTAGCGCCTAAACGCGCCTTTAGACCGCAATGCACGCCCTGACTCCGATCGGGGCGCCACGGGAGAGATGGTGTGGCACTGAACGACGAACAACAGTCCGCCGTGAATCATCAGGGAAACCTGATGTTACTGGCCGGGGCAGGCTCCGGAAAAACGCTGGTACTCGCCAACCGATCCGCGGCCTTGCTGGCTTCCGGTCCCGGCAATCTGGTGGCGGTCTCCTTCACCAAGGATAGCGCCACGGAATTGGGTAATCGCATTCGCCTGCTTGCGCCCGGCAACGAAAAGCGGATTTATGCCAGCACCTTTCATGCCGCCGCCATGAGCCAACTCCGGCGGGCCGGCATCCATTTCAAGACCCTCGATCCCAGCGGACAGCGGATGTATCTGACCAGGGCGCTCGCCCAAACGGAAGAACCCATCGATCTGGACGACATGGCCAAAATTCTGGAAAAGAACAAAAGTTACATGACCCATCGCAGTCCTTCCGGTCCCGGCGCCAAGACCATTCTGGCCTACCAGAAAATGCTGGACGATGAGGACCTCAAGGACTTTTCCGACATGATCCTGTTCGCCGTCGAAGGCATGCAATCCGGGCAGGTGAAGCCCATCCCCATGCGCTGGTTGTTGGGGGACGAATTCCAGGATACGGACGAGGCCCAATATGCCTGGATACGCCTGCATCACGAATTGACCAACGCGGAGGTGACGCTGGTCGGGGACGACGATCAGAGCATTTACTCCTTCCGGCACGCCATGGGGTATGCCGGCATGGAACGCTTCGCCAGGGAGTTCGGGGCCACCACCTT
>JAJYPA010000693.1 GCA_021795795.1 Pseudomonadota bacterium
ATCTGCCACCCCTACCCGAACCAGCGTCTGATCGTCACGACCCGAGGCAGGAGCCGTATGCGGTAATCCCGCACGTACGGATCTGTGGAGGGGGTGTTGGGTGACTGACATTCCTACTCCGACTGAGGCATGAAAAGGATTTTGCGCTCGGGCTGTTGCTTTCTGCAAACGTGCCTGGGAGTCCGTAACGCCTCCCACTATTAGTAGTTTTTATTGTCTAGTGATCTTTTATATCTATCTCCTTTGATTGTAATTAAGCGTCTATTTTGCAGGGCCCTGGAGCATCCCAGGAGGAGGGCCCTTCTGCCCTCCTTGGGGGGCCATATCGTCTCCCTATAGGCAACTATCTACCCAAAAAATATTTTCATACGTACACAGGATGGGCTATTGCGCGCTGAGCGTCGCGCTGACAGGCGCCTTCGTTGGATATGCAGGCATTCTCGGGCCCTGGCTGACCGTCGGTGCAACAAGTGCGCGCTGGTTTTCGTGCCGGATGGTTGGAAGGACCGTTTGTGGTTTGTGGCCCTGAACAATCTTCGTCTGTGTGCCAGGCATAATCTTTGCGATGTCGTTATGGGGATCGGCGATTTTAATCGCAATAATAATGGCCAGAAAAATGCCTGCAGCTACTAATACACCACTGAGTCCTGACAGAATTCTCTTTCTGAACACACCCAGCCACCGATGATGACGCGTGATGTTCGGGAGATATTTCTCAACGACATCCATAGCCGCTTCCCAGTCCCTGCGAATAGGCGCGAACAGAATCAAGCCCACCACCATCTCAATAAGTAATGCCAACATACTATACGTGAAGATGGTGTTGTGGATATACAGAGCAAAAGCCAACACCAACAGGAAGCCCACCAACATTCCGGAGATCAGCCAGAAGAAAGTATCTGATACTCCGTAGTAAAAGAGCAACCCACCAGAAAATCTGGCCTTTAATCGATATATCTGTCCGGCATCGTCAAACTCCAGTACGGATCGCGCATACTTCATGCGCGATAACAGATTAATATTGTCTTTTCTGACTAGATATTCCAGTTCGTTTTCTTCTGGCCTAAATCCGAAGAGTCGGTTAAAGAGCATCTGCTTTGCAGCAACGCTTCCCTTACAGTTGAGTACCTCGTCATGCAGGTTTTTCATCTCAAAAATCTGGGCCGCAGTGTCCTTCTTCCGGAATAGTTCCGTGGCGTCCAGATTGATGTCGATTTTAAGGAGCTTGGCAGAACCGAACACGAAAACCAGAAAGTAGAATATTCCTTGGATAACTACCGCCATTGTTTAACTCCTTATTTTATGGCTCATGAGAACTTCGAATAACAAAAATTTCGTCGTTTAAAGGGAAGATGGTTGTTCTCCTTCGACACTTTCGGCATTTTTTTGCATTACCCCACTTTCATGAGTTAATTTTCAGCATTTTAAGCATTCACACCCACAGACAAAGACAGGGGCCGCTTGGCTGTTGAAAAGTGGTCGGCAACATCGCCAGCCCCGGAATGGTTCGCTCTCACGCTGTAGCTGCTTGTCTTTCCCCCTGATACCGGAGAGACTCCGAATTCTCGACTCAATGGTGCAGCAACAGATCAAATCGTGAGGGCGGCAGCTTCCAGCCGTAGAGATTGGGGTATTTAGGGTCACCATCCTGTTTATAATTGGGATAACAATACCCCTTGATCACACGCCATCCCTTGCCCTTACAGTTCACAAGCATGTCGGCTCCGTTGGTTTGTGCCATTTGATACAGTTGTTGGCCCTGGATGGTTCGATAAAAATCCATTTCGCGCTGATGACTCGACGGAATAAGCCAAAGCAAATCCTTCTGCACCTGGGGAAACTGAAGTTCCCGGCTATACGACGTGCCCTGGGAATATCCCGTCTCGTGTCCAAAACCCCAGGCCAGAGCCCCCACGGCAATAAGAACGGCGCCTGCCACGGCGGCGCCGATGCTGGTCCATTTCCGGTTGTATCCGGTGCCGACCTTTCTGAGTGCATCGGATGCCGCAGATTGCCACTGGGCGATGGCTTCGTCCCGGCGGACGGCAATCGCTGCATCTACGGTCTTCTCGAAAGCGCTGGCGGCTTCTCTTGCGGTGGCGGCGGCGTCAGAACACACGGATCGCGCCGTATATTGGGCACTGCTGACCCGGCTCTCGGCCTCCTGCATAGTCTTGTTTACGGCGTCCTGGACTTGTGTGCCGAAGTCTTGGGCCACAGCCCCTGCAACCTGGGTCAATTGCTGCTGATGGGTCTGGATGTTCTGGTTGAGCCAAGCGGAGAACCGGCTCATCTTATCATCCAGTTCCCGGACCGCATGGATCGTCCCATCCTGAATGGTTTTCGGGATCCGGTCGATGCCGGCGTTCAGCGTTCTGGCGATCTCAGCCAGCGATTGCCTGGCCCCTTCAGCCGACTGGGTCGCCTGCCAGGCGATGACCACCAGCGCCCACAGCGGATCGTTGGCATCCTGGATTCCGTGCTCCATGGCGATAGTGATTAC
>JAJYPA010000257.1 GCA_021795795.1 Pseudomonadota bacterium
CACCAAGGACCCCGACCGCTGAATGATTGATAATAAGGCATTACGCTCCCTTAAACTTTTCAGAGTACCACCGCATCTTCAGACTTCGAAACGGCTCCAGAAGTTCATTTAACATAATAAGTATTTGATAACTTTGAAAATTTGGAAGGTTCCCGCATGTGCCTGATTGGTCGGGGTAACTATCAGTGTGATGATGAAGAGGGCCGCGGTCTTGGGTAGTGCCTTCGCCAGGTGTGCCCAGATTTTCTGTCCCTCTGGTCCGGCCTTCCTCATGTGCTTTTCGATTATGACCTCAGCGGGGTCCACTCCTGCCAGCTTCGCCAGCTTGATATAGGTCTCGTCGGATAGCTCGCTTTTGCCGCTTTTCAGTAGGCTTAGGCTGCTTTGGTTTATTCCGATTGCCTCGGCTATTCCGGTCAAGCTTTTGATTCCTGTTTGTTTCTTTGCTAGTTCGATAAGTTCTTGAGTGTCCATTTGGCACCTCCTGTCTTCAATATAGGTTTCTCTTTGGGTATTGACAATTGCCAATGGTTTCTCTATATCATTGACCATTGGTGATTGCCAATGATTTCTCTGTAGCGGTCTGGGTTAGCTGCCCAGTTTGGAACCCTTCCGGGGTTCCCCTTTTTAGGAGATAGACGAATGATTATAAAAGATAAACCGTTTCACATTCCCGCATGTCAGGCGATGGCCTGTCGTTTCTATTACCCTGCTGGCGTTTTTCTTCATGAGGTCGCCATTCCTGAGTCATCTTCCTGCGCTCAAGGTCTTGTCCGGCGTTGGCCCGGCTTCGTGAAGCTCGAAGCCTACCAGGTGCGTCTTGCTCGTATCGCTGCCGATCGGTGGGCTGATCGGCAGCCTGATTTTAGTTTTAATCGTTTGAAGTCCTCTATTGCCGCCCGGCGTCGGTTTATACGCCTCTTTGATGAACTTGGTCCTCTTGGGGGTGTCCTATGACGCCCTTGGCTGTTCATTTCACCCTGTTTGTGCTTTCCATGATCTGCTGCTCTGGCCTTTTTGGCCTGCTGATTGCCTCGATGCTTGAGGGCAGGGCAGGGGGTGGACTGTGATAGAACCAGTCAGCCTTGATCTGTTTCCCTCTGATGTTTGCGTTTCGTCTTTCGAGTTTGCCGCCTTGTTGGCTCGTAATGCCCAACTGCGGGAAAAACTTGTATTTTATATATCCCCTTTAGTGTCTCGTAATGGTTATGCTCGTCATGTTCTTGGTCTGCGTTCAATGTGGGCGCGTGATGTTTTAGATCAGCTTGGCGGCCTAGGGGGTGTCTGGTGATTCCCTCCCTCAAACATGCCGTTGTCTGGTTCGTCATGATCGGCTTCCCGTGGTTCTTCATGGGGTTCTGCATTGCCTTTGTGGCAAACATGATTCTAGGGGGTGCGCTTTGAACCTTTCGGAATTGGCCCTTTTGCATGGCTTCTTTTGGTTTAGTTTTGGCGGTTGCCTGCTGGCCCTCTTCGCTTATGACTTCTTTCATTTTGTGATTGAACTGCTGCCGGATGTTGTCCAGGTGGCGTCTCGTTTTGTGATCTCTCTGTGGAGCAAAAGCCATGATACAGAGCGTTGAATCAGACGTTATTGATTGGGTAGCTAATAGTGCTCGTTATCGTGCTGATTGTGATAAAGCTGCTCAAGATGTTGGCCCCGCTGGTGCCTTTCGTCCTCCTGACAAGGCGGGGCGTTCTACGGTGGCTAATGCTGAATATTCCGGTGTGGATTGCTTGGATGCCGAAATGATGACCTTCCGCATTCATGCCCCGCATAGGGCTTTGCTTCGTCAGTTTGCCCTGTGTGGTTTTGGTGCTCCCCTTGGCGTCTTTCCCGGCATTGATCGCCTCGACGCGGTACTTGCTGAGCGCATTGTGTCGTCTTGGATTGCTGCCGCGTCTCAGTTCGTCCGCGTGGAAGAGGTTGATCTTGATACGACCTTTTCTTTTCGCTGGCATCTGGCTGTTGAAACTTCCGGGGCTGTGGTCAATGGACCTGTTTCTCGTCATGAGCTTGTGGATCCGGTGGAAGGTCTCAACGAGTTCGGCTATCCGATTTTGCGTGGAACCGCTCCAGTTCGTGCGGATGGCACAAGGGACTACAAAGACCCCGCGTGGTTGGCCGCAAATCGCGCTAGGTTGAATGCAAAGGGGCAGGGTGGTGCATCCCTACCAGTCACCCTTGAAAATTCATCACAGGGCAAATCTGGTGTTTCTGCCGTGGTCTCCCTTTTGGCCGATTATCGGGAGGCTCTGGCCCCTGCTTCGGGGCTCGCAGATGCGGCACCTTCCCGGACCCCCGCCAGGGGGTCCAGTAACGGTTATAGTCTTACCGTTACTTCTGGCCATAGTGGCCACGATTCATCCCTTTTGCACCAAGATGGTGCGCTGTGAGTAACCCTCAATATAGCCTGATCGACTCCTTGACGCTTCGTCGGTCGATCATGTCCTTTTCGGGCGCCACTCAGCGTTCTATTCGGCGCTGGTCTGCAATACATGAGGGCAGGGCGGATGTGTACAACCCCGGCATGGTGCCCGCGTTTTCTGCGTCTCGTCGCAAGCGCACGGACCACCTGGCCGGTGATCGCTGCGGGATACATGTCACTGACACCATGATCGAGTTGTCGGGTTCTCCGTCTTACTCGGCGGGCCTGCGTCATAACGTGTTCGGCATTCGTGACCCGAAAGAGGCGGCACTGTCACACTTGGTAGCGGCGTCCGACGCGGTGGGCTGTGATCTGCTCGGTGATTCTACGCAGTGGAGCATGTCCCGCCTCGACATTACGGCCAATTTCGATATGGGTTCCAAAGAACAGGCGCGCGCCGCTCTGGGTGCCTTGCGTCTCTCCAATGTTCCGCGTCGTCGTCAATGCTCCCCTACGGATGAGGTTCTGCGTTGGGGTTCTCAGCAGTGGCAAAGTGGCACTGCGTATATCAAGGGCACTGACCCTGTCATGAAAAATTACCTGCGGCAAAACGTCATAACTGCCGAGTTTATCGCTTTCGCACTTACGTTGTTACGTCTGGAATTGCGCCTAGGTCGCGGCTTTATTGCTCGCAAAGAGCTTGTATGGGATTCCGTCACGGAAGATGAATTATCAACAATTTACAATGATTATTGGAGCGCCCTGATTGGCGGTGTGGAGGTTATGGATATGAAAGACTTATTTCCTGCTTTGTCTAACGTTACGGATTCCGCTGATATGGCTCGTTCTGCTCTTCGCACGTTTCTCCTCATTCAACAGATTGGTGAATCCTCCGCTAAAGAATCTATGTCTAGTCGGACTTGGCGCCGTCATACGGCTCTTCTTCGTGCTGCTGGCCTGTCTTGGACGGATATTGCAGTAGGTCAGGTGACCCCTTTGCGTCGTAAAGCGGTTGTGCTCGGTTCCCCCGTTACCGAATTTAAACGGGTTGCGTGATGTTTCTTAACCTAGAAAGGAGTGAATGTTATGAGTAAGGCACTTGTGCGGTTTTTTCCTGCTGAGCAGTTTGAATATACGGATAAAACTACGGGCGCAATCAAACGCCTATGGAAACAGCCCTATGATCTCGACCAGGGCAACGGCGTCCGGCCTTTGCAGGCGGAAATGATGCATGCCAATGGTGGCGACGTGCTCCCTGCTGGTGACTATGAGGTGAATTACTACCTTGAGAAAGACCGGCGGGGGCAGATCGCGGTCAAGATCATCGACCATCGGGCTGTCAAGGTCGAAGCCCCGAAAGTGGTCAACGGTTAACGCATGTCCTCAACGGCTCCCACGTCCTCGACTGGCGTCTACGTCCTCACCTGTACGTCTCCGGCGACGTTCTATTACGCCATCCCAGACGCTACAGCTACGGCTGCCAGTGGACAGAACGTTTTAACCGCTAGTCCTACGGGCAGTCAGATTGTCGCTGCCTGTGCGTCTCCGGCGTGGGTGCCCTATGTGGTTCCGTTCAGCTTTTCCGAGTCGGATTTTCTGGTACTGGCTCCCGCGCTCATGGGCGTTATGGCGGCGGTGGCCGGTGCTAAGTACTTAATCAATTTTATGCGCGGTCGGCGTTGACGCCATAAAAAACCGTGCCGGACGGTCTCCGGCTTATTGCTGTCATGAGGTGATCTATGAGTGCGAGTAATGAAGTGGTTCTTGAGGGTGATTACCTGCCCAGGGCGTCTTTGCGTGATCGCGCAATGGCTCGCGTTGCCCAGCTGGCGACTCCTGGCCGTGTAGCGGCTGCTACTGCGGTTGTCGGGCTGGTCTCGGCCTCTACGGCCTTCGCGTCGGGTGCCGGTGTCGGTGCCAGTGCTGCGGCCAGCTACATCACGGGTTCGATTCTGCCCGATGTGGGCGTCATCGCTATAGCGTTGATGGGCCTTGCTGCCGCGATCTACGGCTTCAAGTGGCTGTTGTCTCTGGTGGTATAAGCGGTCTGCATCTGTTCGGGGGGACTGGTTCCCCCCAATTATCTAAGAGGTGAATCATGCCTGCTAATCCGCTGAATTTTGGCTCTATTGCTGTTGCTGCCTTTTCTAACATCCTGTCAAGCGCCTTGCCGGTTATCGCTGTCGCTATTTTTGGGCTGGTGGTGGCTGTTGCAAGCGTACTTTTTCTTTTAACGATCTTTGGTTTTCGCATTGGCTTGTCTGAGGAGTTCAAGGAAAGGGTACGGCGTAATCGTGAACGGAAACGGGGCAAGTTCCCTTTTGCGGTTCGTCGTCGTGTTACTGGTCGTCAAGCTGACGCAAAGAGTCCTTGGACCGAACCTGCTGCATGGACTGACACTAATTTAGATTTGCTTTTTGCGACTGAGCACCTTGATGGTGATTTAGCTTTTTTTGAAAATTTGGAGCCGGGTTTTACTCTCCAAGATAAATTAGATTATGAATTTGCGGAACCTGAAGCTGAGGATGAGCGCACTCGCCTATTTTATTATCATGCAAAATCGGTCTCTGATTATTGGGGTCGGTCTTTTTCCCACTTGGGCAGTATTCGAAATCTGGCTAGTGCTTCTAATGTCGATGATGCCACTAAGCGCGTCATTTATATGCATGCTGCAAGACTTTCCAAGATGAAGCAGCAAGCCCTTGCTGAGAATGCATCAGAGTGGGCTAAGCAATATGGGGATGGCATGGCCTCGCGGCCTGTCCAGTTCGTGGCTTAACGTGGAGGCGCTAACGTGCTCTGGTTCTTTCTGCTTATCTTTGTGGTGGTGGCGTTTGGTTACTTGCTTGCGTGATCTTGTGCTGAGCAAAGCAAGCAGGAAAGGGCGCGAGTGCGCGCACCGCGCCCGCCTGCTGCTTCTTTTCTTTCTTTTCTTTTCTTCTTTTTCTTATGGTTCTTCTACTGCTTCTTTTTCTGGTTTTATTGGTGTAACTCCTGCTGATAATGCTATTTGTCTTCCTACTGCTGACGAAGCTGCTAATTCTTGGTGTGAGCATAGTGGTTATGGTTCTGGTTATGCTTCTGGTGGAAAGTATATTTGTTCTAATAATGCTTCTCGTTCTTCTATTTCTTGCACTGCTTCTTTTACTTGCTCTGTTCCTTCTGGTGTTCCTGTTGGTGAGATTGGTTCTTCTTTAACTCCTAATGCTGACGGTGTTTTGCCTAATACTTTTTGTGATCCTTCGGATGATTGCGATACTGAATCTTTTTCTGGTTCTGGTCCTGGTACTACGTCTACATCTGGTTCTATGACTAATGGTCAGGCTTGCTTTCCTTCTGCTCTTACTTCCTCTACTTCTTCTAGTTCTTCGTCTTGTCCTTCTGGTTATTCTGTTGCTGATTCTTCTGGTTGTGTTTGTTCTAATTCTTCGGGTTCTTTTGTTCCTTCTAATACTGCTTCTACTAATCCTTCTTGCAATGGTGGTTCTTCTACTGCTCCGACTTTAAGTCCTGTTTCCCCTGTTACCTCTAATGGTACTACTTCTTGTCCTTCTGGGTCTGCTACCGTTACTTCTGGTTCTTCTACTTCTTGTTATCAGGTCGTTTATCCTCCGGCTGTTAATAATAATTCATCTGGCACTATTCCTTCTGGTGGCGGTGGTGGTGGCTCTTCTTTTCATACGGTGGCTCCTGTTACTTCTTCTAATGGTCAGTTGACTTGTCCTTCTGGTACTTCTTCTATTTCTGGTTCCGGTGGTTCTGGTCTTACTTGTATTGCTTATGGTCCTGCTACTCCTGGTGATTCTACTTCACCTACTTCCTCTGGTACTTCTCCCACTTCTTCTACTTCTTCCGCTCAGTCTTACCCTACTTCCATTTCTTTACCTTCTCTCCCTTCTTCTTCTGTGGTCACTACCGCTCTTTCTTCTATTCCTGGTGCTATGGAATCTACCTCTCAATCTTGTCCTTCACCTGTTACTTTTACTGTCATGAATCATACTTTTAGTATTACCTTTACCTACGCTTGTACTTTGGCTGCTAAAGTTCGGCCTATCGTCATTGGTGTTTTTTCGATGGCGTCCCTTTTGCTTATCGTCAAATAGGTGATTTATGCCTGCTTTCTTGGTGATGCTTTTTCAGACTGTCGGCCTTTGGCTTATGGAGAATGTTCTCCCTCAGATGCTTTTATCTGTTGGTGTTGGCCTTGTTTCTTTTACTGGTTTTTCGGCTCTTTCTGCTAATCTGACTACTGCTATTAATGATATCGGTTCCGGTGCTTCTTCTTGTGATACGCTTATTCATATGTTTGGTATTGTGAACGGTTTGAATATTTTTCTTGCTGCTATTTCTATCAAAGTTTCTCTTGCTGTTTCTAAGCGTGTCTTTTTTGCTAGGACTTCTTCATGATTACTATACGTACTGGTCTCCCCGGCGCTGGTAAAACCCTCTTCACGGTTCATGACTATATTGCCCGTCCTCCTTTGGGTTCTGCCCCTGTCCGTGAGGTCTATGTTTCTGGCATTGATCTTGTTCCCGATTCTGTCCCTTTTATCCCTCTTGATGAACCTACTCGCTGGATGGACTGTCCTGCCGGTTCTCTTGTTATCATTGATGAGGCTCAACGTTTTTTCCGCAATCGCCCTCCCGGTGCCACTGTTCCTGATTATGTCGCTGCTCTTGAGACTCATCGCCATTTGGGCATTGATCTTGTCCTCGTTACTCAAGACCCCATGCTTATTGACAAGCATGTGCGCCGTCTTGCCGGTGAGCATTTCCATGCCAAGCGTACCTTTGGCCTTTCCTCGATCACTATGTATCGCTGGCAGCGGTGCGTTGATGACCCTCTTGATTTTCATACCAAGAAGGAAGCGGAGAAGGTCCGTCGTAAGTACCCTAAGAAGATTTACAAATGTTACAAGTCTGCTGAGATTCACACCGTTAAACGTAAGATTCCCTTCCGTGTCTGGGCCACTTTTGCCGTTCTTCTCGCTCTCGGTCCTATCGGTTGGTTCGCCTATCACCATATCTCTGGCATGTTTGCTGCTGATGTTGCCACCTTTCATCCTGGTCAAAAGTTGTCTGATGGATCTGTCGTTCCCTCTGCCCCTTCTGTTCCCCTCGGACCTCAGCCTATCGTTTTCCGTTCTACGCATCCCTTGCAGCAATATGACCAGGACGGTCTGAAGCTCAAGCGTGTCCAGGCTCAAGAGTTGCCGAGTATCTCGGAGAAGTTCCGCATTGTTGGCAGCGTTTCGGATGGTCCTGTTCAAGATTACGTGCTTGTCTCCCGATCTGGCCATTACGTCACCGTCCCGGCCTCGCATTGCCAAACCCTCGACGGCCTTGAGGTCTGCCACTTTGCCGGTGCCTACGTCAGCGTCAACCCAACCCGGGGCCGGGTACGTCGTCGTCGTAAACGAGTGGCTGCATCGCGTCCCTTGTTACCTACCCAGCCTATGGCTGCAAACGTGCTTCCGTGATGGTGTCTTTTAGAAAAATTAAAAATCAGGTGCAACCCAAGGGGGTTTTGTTATGTCATTACATTGGTTATTGCATATTGTCTTTGGTGCGCTGCTTCGTGGCTTGATCTATCTGGAGATATGGAAGGTTGGTAAAAACCTGTCTGCTTTGGATGTGGGTATATGCATCATCGCCTTGATCGTGGGTTTGATGTTGTTCCGCCTTGTGTGGCGTTTGCTGTTCGGTCGGCGTTATTACAGGAGATACTAAAATGAAGGGCTTTCTTTTCGCGGTGTGCGTGCTGCTCTCTGGCTGTGGCCTGCATGGCCTGCATCGTCGCGGTTGGTTCGCTCGTGCGAACCACCAAGCGGAGATATCTAGCACTTTGCTTGATCGGGATAACGCCTCGCTGTCTCGCCAGACTGACCGGAGCTTTGCCATATTGGCTCATGAGGTGTCGGAATGAACCCCTTTGTTCTGTTGCATCCTGCCGATCAATACGGTTGTGGCAATTATCGGGTTCGCTGGCCTTTCGATGTGCTGGTACGTACTGGCCAGGCGCAAGGCGTGGAGTCTGCCTACCTCCTCGATGCTCAGACGTTGGCTGATCTGGCCCCTGACGTGGTGGTATTCCAGCGCCTTATTGAGTTGGACCAGATTGCCCGCCTCAAGCAATATCGGAAGGAAACAGACGCCTTTTTTGTCTTTGAGTTGGACGATCTTATTTCGGACATTCCCGGTGACAATCGCTTTGCTGGTCTGTTCCCGCGTCAAACGTTGGATCGTCTCAAAGCGGCTATCGGTCTTTGTGATCGTCTTGTGGTCTCTACGCTTGCGTTGGCGGCTGCCTACGGGCCTTATGCCTCTGATGTGGTGGTGTGCTCGAACTCCTTGCCGGACGTGCCCTGGGCGTCATTGTCTGGCGGTCGCCGATGTGGTCCGCGGCCTCGCGTGGGTTGGGCGGGTTCCGCGTCGCACCTAGGCGATCTCAAGATTTTGTATCCGGTGGTCAAGGCTACCTCGCACCTGGTTGATTGGGTGTTTTTGGGCGCAATCCCTAACGTCCTACGGCGTCATGCTGTGGAAGTGCATGAGTTGGTACCTATTGACCTGTATCCTGCCAAACTCGCAAGCCTCGATCTTGACCTTGCCGTGGCTCCTTTGGAGATTCACCCCTACAACGATGCCAAGTCGCACCTGCGTCTTTTGGAGTTGGGCGCTATGGGCTTCCCGGTGATCTGCTCGGCCGGCGTGGGTGCCTTTGACTATGATCTGCCAGTCACACGCGTTGAAAATCGCCCTGATGCGTGGATTGCGGCCATTGTTGCAGCCATTGCCGACCGTGATGCGCTGGCAGAGCAGGGCGATGCCTTGCGCCAGGCAATACGTGCCGACTGGTTGATGGATGGTCGCGCCGATTCATGGGCTACTGCCTGGGGTTTCACGCGGTAGGATTCGCGCCTTGCGCTGCTCGCCTTTTCGCCTATCTACTGGTTCGGTCGGTAGTGGAGGGCAATGCTTATGGACGAGTTCCCGGAAGATGACCAGCCTATGTACATCCCGGCGCGTCGTAGCTTTGAGGTTGTGCATTATCCTGTGGCACGTCGTCGGCCTTCGTTTCTTGTGCTGTTCTTCGTGATCTTGTCCGCGCTGTTGGCTTTTTGGTTGGTGACGCATTGGATTCGTGCATATCGCCATTCACAAGAGCTTCATCGCCTTGAGAAAGCGTTGCCTAGTATGTTCCCTGTGTTGCCGACTGAGCACGTCCAAGAGGTCCCTCTTAGTGCACCTTCTGGGCCTCCGCCTTCGGTTGGCCCCTATCATCTGCCCCTGTCCACGGCATATCGTCTGCAAGGCCTGGTGCGTTCAGTTGGAACATCGGATTACCTCGCTACGTCTCTGCAAGGCGCCTATATCCTGATACCTGCCAAGGATTGCCAGCTTGTGAACGGTGGCCCCTATTGCATGTATCACGGCACCACGGTTACAGGCACGTCCGGCAACCCCTAGTTTTCCGGGCTTCGCCCGGCCACTCCCTTGAATCAACCCCTTCACTTGGCGAACAAACCAGGGAGGGAAGGGCGGAAAGCGTTAATATCGCGTGACACTTTTGCCATATCGTGCGGTCGATTCGATGAAAGCCCGCCCCGCTGGTGATGGTGTCCAGTCGGTGGCCGGGCGTAACAGCCTCTTTTCAGATCTAAAAAAGGGAAGCGCAACTATATGTTGTGCACCTGGCAGCTCGCTGCGGTACTACATATTGTGTTGCTAGGACTTGAGCCATAGCCGGATGGTTTCCGGCGATTTGCCTAGCATACGCGCGATGTCCTTAATGGCTACCTTGCTTTCTGCCAGCTTGCGGGCCTCGGTGATGGCCTCTTGACGCTTTGCCTTGTTCTGGCGGCTTTTCTCTTCGTTGATGATGGTTTCAGTGATGTAGTAGCCCTTGCCGGTGAGTCGGGCGGTTTCGCTGATGTTCTTGGTTTTTTTGTAAATCTTGAGGATTTTCTTTGTGGTCATTGCCCAGTAGTCGGGTCGGGGTTCGTCGGGGGGCTTGTTCTCGAAGTGGCTTTTCCAGTTGTTCTCGCCGTGTACTTGTTCCCAGGGTATCTCTACGGTGATCTGCAGCACGTTACCGAATTGCTTGATTCTGACGGTTTGATTGCGGTCCATAGCTTGCCTTTTTTGTGAAGAGTAGCAGGGTATTATTATATTCTATGCCCTCTTCTCGGACCCAAAGCGCGACTTTACATAATAAGTATTATGCGAACCTATGAAAACTTTCTACATGGTGTGGTCGCCCAGAGCGACACGCTGCACCAGAGCGTCCATTCGTCTGCGGATACGCTCTTCGGACCCTGTGAA
>JAJYPA010000258.1 GCA_021795795.1 Pseudomonadota bacterium
CTGGGGGTAGAAGTCGCCCCGCTCAAGGTCTCCAGCCGAACCCCGCGCGAGGAACGCATCATCGCGGGCTTTGAGGACATCCTGCGCTTCCATCAAGCGCATGGCCGCGCCCCGCTGCATGGCGAGGGTCGCGACATCTTTGAGCGCCTGTATGCCGTGCGTTTGGACCAGATACGCAAGTTGCCGGAAGCGCAAACGCTCCTGGCCGGGTTGGATGCGCCGGGGCTATTGTCTGGCGCAGCAGCAGCTTCGGTCGATGTGGACGCGATGGACGAAGACACCTTGCTTGCGGAGTTGGGCATCAGTGATGGCCTTGCTGATCAGAATGACGTCACCGTGCTGCGCCATGTGCGTTCTCACGTTGAAAAGCGTGCGGCGGAGGAAGTGGCCGACCGCACGTCGTGCCCGGATTTTGATCAGTTCCAACCGCTGTTCGAGCAGGCGGAACGAGAGTTGAAGTCAGGTTATCGCATGGCGCAGCGCTTCGGACGAAATGCCAGCATTGCCAGCGGGGACTACTTCATTCTCGGCGGACAGCTTGCCTACGTGGCAGAAATTGGCGAAACCATCAAGGCGCCAAACGGCGAAAGCGACGCACGTCTTCGCGTCATCTACGCCAACGGCACGGAAAGCAACTTACTGCGCCGCTCGCTACAAAGGGCACTCTACAAGGATGACACCGGCCGTCGCCTGAGCGACCCAGGCATACCAGGCATAGGGCCGCTGTTTGGTGACGCGCCAGGACAAGACGATATTGAAACGGGGACCATCTACGTGCTGCGCAGTCGGTCCAGCCACCCATTCGTCGTCGAGCACCGCGAACTGATTCACAAGATCGGCGTGACTGGCGGCAAGGTGGAGACCCGCATCGCAGGCGCAGAAAAGGATGCCACATATCTGCTAGCCGACGTAGAGGTGGTCGCCACCTATAAGCTCCACAACCTGAATCGCACAAGGCTGGAAAATATTTTCCATCGCCTATTCGGTGCAGCACAACTCGATTTGACCATCGAAGATCGCTTCGGGCATCCGGTCAAACCAAGGGAGTGGTTTTTGGTACCGCTCCACGTGATTGACGAAGCGGTTCAGCGCATTCGGGATGGATCCATTACCGATGTGGTCTACGACCTGAAGAGTGCACGGCTGGTAGCGCAAAAAGCGCCTGATATTTATCAGTTTTAAGCAGAAAACAGCGTCAATATGGTTTACCCATGACCGGACCGATATTCCGTAAATTGTTTCAATCTATCAGTCGGTTGAGTATTCATTCTCAACGGAGTCGCGTGGTAAAAGTATAATGCTGACATATAAAAAAATGACGCTGATTAACAAGCAGCAAATAGCAACTAAATATTAGGAGACGAAATTGGTTGACTTCAAGAAGCGATTGGCAGGAAAAAAAGCAGAGCGTCCGACCGATCCGGTCAAACTCTATGACACTCTGGATCGTGCGCATGACAAGGGGCCATTGCGCCCCGCTCAGTTGACCGTGCTAGAGAACTGGTTTGCCAGCCATCGCGATGACCGTGACGTGATCGTCAAACTGCACACTGGTCAAGGGAAGACATTGATCGGATTGCTGATGCTGCAGGCACAGTTAAACAGCGGGAAAGGACCTGTAATCTACCTGTGTCCAGACAATTTTCTGATCGCTCAAACGATTGAGCAAGCCAAACAGTTCGGCATTGCCACCTGTCAGGCTGATCCTGAATTGCCAGATGACTTTTTGAACGGTGACAAGATTCTGGTCACATCGGTGCAAAAGCTATTCAACGGACTGACGAAATTCGGCTTGAACCGGAAATCCATACCGGTCGGCACTCTGCTGATGGACGATGCGCATGCTTGTGCTGATACGATCCGCGAGGCATGCCGCATTCGCATTCCCAAAGAGGAGCCAGCGTACGACGCCTTGAAGGCACTTTTCGCCGACGATCTTGAGCAGCAGGGCCTCGGCACCTTCGCGGACATCAATAACGACAAGCGCGATGCCCTGCTTCCAGTGCCGTACTGGGCGTGGATCGAAAGGGAAGCCGAAGTTGCCAAAATTCTGTCCGCCGGTACTGAACGTAAATCGATCAAGTTCGCATGGCCGCTGCTAAAGAACATTCTTGGACATTGCCAGTGCGTAGTATCTGGCGTAGCGATTGAAATCGAGCCCCACATTCCACCGCTGACGGCCTTCGGCAGCTACGCGGATGCATCACATCGCATTTTCATGTCGGCGACGGTAACTGATGATGCTTTCCTCATCAAGGGGTTGCAGCTCAAGCCTGAGACAATCATTCACCCGTTGACCTATGCGAATGAAAGCTGGTCAGGCGAAAAAATGGTGCTTCTCCCGTCGCTAATCCACGAGGAGTTGGGCCGCGAGCGCATCGTCCAAGGTTATGCTGTGCCAAAACCTAAACGTCGGTATGGCGTTGTTGCGCTGGCTACCGCGTTTGCAAGGGTCAAGGATTGGGAGTCCTACGGCGCGGTAGTAGCAGATAAAGAGTCTGTAGGCGATGTCATCGATGACCTCCGCAAGGGTGAGTATAAAAAGGCGGTTGTCCTGGTCAATCGCTACGACGGCATTGATCTGCCCGACGACACCTGCCGTATATTGATCTTCGATGGCAAGCCATATTCCGAGAGCCTGATCGACCTGTATGAGGAGACGTGTCGTCCGGACAGCGTGACCACGCTGATGCGGACCGTGCGCACAGTGGAGCAAGGGATGGGGCGTAGCGTGCGTGGCGAGAAAGATTATTCGGTGGTCATCATCGTCGGCTCTGACATTACACGGCTGGTTCGAGATCGGGAGTCCAGAAAGTTTCTATCTTCTCAGATGTCGCGGCAAATTGAGATTGGCCTTGAGATTGCGGAAATGGCAAAGCAGGATATCGAGGCAGGCGAAACGCCTGCCAATGCCTTCATCGGCCTAGTTCGGCAGTGCCTTGGGCGTGACGAGGATTGGAAGGCGTTCTACTTCGAGCAGATGGCCACGGTCAAGCCATCGGCGGCCAATGAACGCGTTCTTCGCGCGTATGCAGCAGAACTCGCGGCTGAGCAGGCGTACCGCGATGGAGACTACGCTACTGCGACCGAGTCCCTTCAAAACCTCTTGGACAAGAAGCTGGTAGATGGGCAGGACAAAGGTTGGTATATGCAAGAGATGGCGCGCTATCAGTATCGCGTTAATCGTCCTGAATCTCAGAGGCTTCAGATCGCCGCGCACAAAGACAATCGGCTGCTGTTGAAACCGTCCGACGGTGTGACCGTTGCAAAGTTGACTGTAGTCAGCCAAGGGCGGATCGAACGAATCACTGCTTGGGTCAGCAAGTTCGAGAGCTATGAACAACTCGATATTGCGCTGTCTGACATCTTGGGGCGTTTGGTGTTTGGTACCAAGGCAGACAAGTTCGAACAGGCACTGGATGAGATCAGCCGGGCCATCGGGTTTGCCGGGGAGCGGCCAGATAAGGAATGGAAAGAGGGGCCAGACAATTTGTGGGCGTTAGACGACACACAGTACATTCTCTGGGAATGCAAAAGTGAAGTTGACGTCAGTCGCTCGGAAATCAACAAGCGCGAGGCCGAGCAGATGAATCGCTCAAGTGCCTGGTTCGAGAAACACTATGCTGGCATGAAGGTCAAGCGCATCATCGTTCACCCAGCCCACACGGTAGCCAGCGCAGCATCGTTCACTCATAAAGTGGAGGCAATGCGGGAAGTTGAACTTAGACGACTTATTAAGCAACTGCGGGAGTTTTTCAAATCCTTCGAGGCATTCAATTTCAAAGATCTGTCGGCTACCCAGATTCAGAAGCTCGTAGACGCTCACGGCTTGTCGGCGTCATCGCTGCTGACCCAATCGACGAAAAAACTGAGAGATATCAAATAGCCGAGTCTTATGAACTCATCCGACGGACGTAGCAGCTCCAGAATATATGATTGAGAACAACCTACATCGCGTGTTGGAATACGCAGCGAAACACTTGCTCACGGCCGGATGGCACGCTGCTCGATGGCATGCCACGCACATTCTAATCTGGTCGCGAGCGCGGAAAGTCGCGCACATCTTGACTGCTAGGTTTGATCATGTATGATGACATCATATTTTTAATAGGACATCATATATGAATGAGATGCTAAGTTCCGAGCAAGTTAAAGCCGCCAGGGCCTTATTGGCGTGGTCGCAGCAGGAGTTGGCGACCGATGCACGGGTCGCGACATCAACTGTGGCTGACTTCGAGCGCGGCGTGCGGATCCCAATGGCGAACAACGCCCAAGCGATCCGGGAATCGCTTGAGGCAAGAGGCCTAGAATTCATCGCAGGCGGAGTTGTGGAAAAGGCGATGCTGCCGCCGCCGCCCCCAAGCCCGCATCCCGGCTCCTTGGTCCGGTGGGTCAACGCAACACACCTTTCCCAGTGGGGAGAGCGCCGCGATGGACAGAGTGGAATGCCAGAACTTCTGCGGCGCCTGATCTATGCGGCGCATGGCCCAGCCGCGTCCGTCCATTTTCCGTCTGACGAAAGCATACAATATCGTGGGTGGGACGGCATATGTACCGTGGTTGCAGGGTCCGAATTCGTGCCGGATGGGGATTCGGTGTGGGAGATTGGTGCCCAGCGTATGGGGATCCGCAAGAAGGCGGGGGATGACTTCGACAAGCGGACCAAAGATCCGATGGGTCATGATCGCAGCAGGACCGCGTTCGTTTTCGTCACGCCACAACGTTTCGTCGGTAAGGAAGAATGGGTTGCTGAAAAGAAAGCGCTCGGTATCTGGCGCGATATTGTCGCCATTGATGGGGACGACCTTGTCCATTGGCTAGAGATGTATCCGGCCGTCGCTCAGTGGCTCTCTGTAAAGATCGGACGTCGGCCCCAAGGCCTGCGCAATATGGATGAGGTTTGGGAAGAGTGGGTGCGCACGACTCAGGTACCGCTTACCCCCGACGTCTTGTTGACTGACCGCGATGAAAACCATATGGCCGTGCTGAAATGGCTTCGTGAGGCGCCTCAACTTATCTCAATTCAAGCCGACGCTCCGGATGAGGCAATCGCCTTCTTATACGCCACGATCAGCCCATTACCGGAAGCCTATCGCCTCTCTTATTTGAGTCGGTGCGTGGTCACGGACACGGACGAGACCGCCCGACAATTACTTGGCCTGGGCACCCCTCTGATCATCGTGATGACTGACCCTGAGGCTGGCTTGGCGAGACGCCTAGTCGATGCCGGGCACCACGTGTTCGCCGCCTACGGGCCAGGCATCAGCGATCCTGCCAACGCGATTCGCCTGGCTCGTCCCTGGAGGTTCCATCTGCAAGCGACCCTCACGCAGACGGGGCTGTCCGAGGAGCATGCTCACCAGTTCGCGCGCGCATCTGGGCGCAGCATCACCGTTCTGCGCCGTCTCATGCCGGCGGTAGCGAATTATCGGACAAGCTGGGCCGAGCAGGCGCCACCCGAGCTAATCGCAGCCATGTTCGCCGGCGCTTGGATGGACACTAATGGGCCTGATCGAAAGCTTATTAGCAAGCTGGCTGGGTGCTCTTATGAGCAGTTCGAGACAGTGCTTGCGCCGCTTGCAACCAACTTGGATGGTCCTATTGTACGTTTAGGCAACATCTGGAAGGTCGTCTCATTGCGCGATCTCTGGACCCAGATCGGCGCGCAGGTCACCCCTACCCAATTCGCCCGATTCGAAACCGCTTACCAAGAAGTGCTCGGTACCATCAACCCTCGCTTTGCCACTCGTCCAAAGGGCAAGTACTACGAGGAGGAAGGCGAGTTTGGTGAGGAGATCTCCAGCGCGCTACGGCAAGGCTTGGCTGAAGCAATGATTGCTCCTGCGGTCTATCCCAATCAGGCCGTGCTGATCACCGATGTCGTTGGACGCGTGGGCGGCGCTGTCCATAAGCTGTTGCACAATGCTCCTGCAGCGCTCTGGTGGTCCCTGTCCCGCGACTTTCACAACATCGCCGAAGCCGATCCCGACGCGTTCCTTGATGCGCTTGAGGCTGGTCTGGAAGGAAGCGACCCCGCAGTTATGTCTCTGTTCCGAAATGATGAAGGTGTCTTTCATTCAGCTGAATACCTTTCTAACTTGCTGTGGGCGCTGGAGATGCTCGCACGCAGCCCGGACTATGTGATGCGTGCCGCCCTATTGCTGGCGCATTTGGATGAGCTTGATCCGGGTGGCAAGTGGGGTAATCGTCCCTCCGCGACGCTGCGCCGGATCTTCGTTACATGGTCCCCGCAGACCTATGCGACCCCGGCACAACGGCTGAAAGTCATCGACCGCGTTGTGCGAGAATATCCGGATGTCGGATGGAATCTTCTGATGGCGCTCGCACCAAAATTCCATGATACCTCCGGGCCCTCATCCATGCCGAATTGGCGCGACTTTGCTCTGGACGAGCCTGAGCTCATCACCTGGTCCACTGTCGCAGAGGCGTCGCGAGCCATTGGAAAGCGGCTGCTTGCCCAAGTGGGAGGTAGCATCGAACGCTGGCAGTCCCTGTTGGATCTATGGGCCAACTTTGATTCAGTGTGGCGCAGGGAAGCGGTAGTGCAATTGGAAAGGTTTGTTGCCGGCTTGTCCGTGCCGGTTGAGATTGGGATCCTGCGCGACAAGTTACGTGGCCTCTTGGATAAACATCGCGGGTTCAAAGACGCTCAATGGGCATTAGCCGAAGAGGATCTGCAGCCACTTGATCAAGTGTTCAACATCCTGCAGCCCGTCGGGGTGGAGGATCGTGTTCGCTGGCTTTTCCGACCGGGTGCTATGAATCTTCGACCAAATGTCGATTTCAAGGCGCAGCACGACGAACTGGAGGCCAGGCAGGTTCAGGCCGCCGAGGCTCTGCTTGCAGATCTGTCAGAAGATGCCCTCTTCGCTTTCACTGCGACTATCACGATGCGCAACGCCCTTGGTGTGGCAGTCGCAATGTCTCACACACCCGAAGCGACTCAGCGCACGCTGCTGAAACGGGGGTTGCTTGCCGACGACGCGGGTGAGGCGGATTTCGCGAGCGGTATCATGTGGGGCCTCAAAATGAAGGCTGGGGCGAGAGGAGACGCTTGGATTCATCAGCTTTGGGCTCAGGCAATTGCAGAAAATTGGGGGGAGCGCGCCGAGATCCGAATCGTTCATGCACTCCCCCCCGCGCCGGAGACTTGGGCAGAGATCGAGTCCCGGTCAGTGAGCTTGGCCAATGCCTACTGGAAGACCCTATCCGCCTACGTCATCCCCGGTGATGCTGACCCGGTCTATATAGCGGAACACCTTTCTGCGGCGGATCGGAGCCGTGACGCAATCGGTTGGCTCGGCCATAACATCGCTGCCAAACCTCCAGGCCCTCTTCTTGTGCAAACCCTGCGTAAGGCAGCGCAATCTGCTGCACCGACGGACAGCAATAACGCGGTCATGTTGAGCTACTCACTCGGGATTATTCTTGACTATCTGGAGACGATTCCTGAGGTCACCGAGCAGGAGATTGTCGAGCTAGAGTGGAGCTATTTTCAGGCGCTACGGTATTCGCAGCGACCAGCCCGCACCCTGCACCGTGCCCTGGCCCGCGATCCCGACTTCTATGTGTACCTGCTCAAGCTGATCTTCCTGCCAGCCAAGGACAGCGGGGTCGAAGAACCCGAGCCGGAGGACATCGACGGCGCACGTCAATTGGCGACCCAAGCGTATGACGTCTTGCACGACTGGGCACTTGTGCCAGGCACCGACGATCAAGGTGTCATCGACCTGGTCGCCTTGGAAGATTGGATCAAACGGGCCAGGAAGCTTCTGGCAGAGGCTGGCCGAGGCGAAATCGGCGACAGCAAAATCGGTGAAATCCTTTCCGCAGCGAAGCGCGAGCCAGATCAGCCATGGCCGCCGGAGCCGGTGCGAGAAATCATTGAGATGGTTCGCAGCCGGGCCATAGAGCGAGGCTTCGAGGTCGGCGTGTACAACCGCCGTGGCGTCACAGTTCGCATGCCACATGATGGCGGTGAGCTTGAGCGATCTCTTGCCGCCCGTTACCGCGCTGACGCAGAGGCCTTGAGGTTCGATTGGCTTCGAACAGCAGGCTGTCTCGATCGAATTGCATCGACCTACGAGGTTGACGCCAAGCGGGAAGACCTGAGTGCAGATCAAAGGGATTGGCTATGACAGGACTCATGGGTCGAGGAGTGACCAAGATAATACCGGCAGAGGAAACCAACCAACTGATGGCTACGATGATGGCGCGGTGCGAAATTTGACTGAGGCGCTGACAGATTTGGACGGTCATACCTACATCGACGAACGGGAGGGAGCCATTCTCGACGAGATGGCGGACCCCATGCGTTGAATTATCTTGTTTTATCTGTAAAATAGATAATTATCTATTTGATCGATAAAACGGGATAAATATGACCAGGGACCCTTGGCACTACCCCCGCACGGATTTGGCGGATCAATACCTGAAAACGCTGGAAATCGGGCTCATCAAGAGCCTGGCGCTCTTCGCCCAGCGACGTATGGGCAAGACGGAGTTTCTCCGCAAAGACCTGATCCCGGCTGCCGAGCAGGCGGGGTACATCACGATTTACGTATCCCTGTGGGAGTCCAGAGAAGATCCCGAAGCCGTGCTGCTGGACGCCATCCAAAAAGCCGCCGAAGGAGAGGGAATTATACCCGATATCCGGCGCAGATTCGGACGACCAGGCTCAAAAATAGGCGTCGGAGCAAATGCCGGAACAGTAGGTGCCCAGGCATCATGGGAGCAAGGGACCTCAGAAACCAGCAGCAACCGCATGCTGGATCTCCGCCAGTGGATGAACACCCTGGCCCGGAAGAAAAAACCCACGCTGTTGCTCGTGGACGAGATCCAGTCGCTGGCGGACGAGAAGCGGTACGGCGCACTGGTAGCCGCCCTGAGAAGCGCCCTCGACAAGCATGGAGACCAGATCAAAGCCGTATTCACCGGGTCATCAAGCGAGGGGCTGCAGCGCATGTTTCAGAAAGAAAAGGCGCCGCTCTTCCAGTTCAGCCATCAAATCCCATTCCCTCAGATGGGTCCAGAGTTCGTGCGGCATATGCTTCGCGCATTTACCAACGCAACCCAACGCCAATTAAATGAAGCGGAGACATGGCAGGCGTTTATCGACCTGGCGCTGGTGCCAGAGCATTTCCGGTTGATGATGGCCAACATGGTCCAGTTGGGCAGCACCGATATCACCACCGCGCTGCGGGAAGTCAAAGCCGCCATACAGGAGTCGGCCGAATACCCCAGCCGATGGGCGGAGTTGACTCCCATCGACCAAGCCGTGCTCAGTATGATAGTGGGAGGGCAGAAACCTTATGCGCAAGAAAGCCGGGAACTCATCGCAGAGCGTATGGAGATTGCCGTAAAAGGCGTAACATCGGGCGTCATTCAACGGAGCATAACCAGAATGTGCGCAAAGGGCGTAATCGCTACCACCGGCCACAGAGAATATCTGGTGGAAGACCGCGCATTCGCCGCATGGGTAGAGCAAGCGGTACTGCACAATTGAGCCTGATCAAAGCAGGTGAGACTGGAAGTGGTCATTCGATCTGTGTCTGTACCGAGTGCATGTGTAAGGTCTCTTGGCGGTCTATTCTGGTGCTTGCTGCGTGATGTGTGGCGATTCACCTCGACGATAAAGCGGGCGAGATGATCTTCAGGGAGCCAGTCTTCCATGGATGGGGCAGGAGGTAACTATTCTTGCGGTCGGGGTCGATAAAGTGCGCCATTTCACTCATCACGTTGTGCCGCACGATAGCGGCGTTAGCTGAGCGCCGGGCCAACAGACAGGGGCAAAGAGGCAGGACTTACAGCAGAGCCGCTCATCAATGAGAGGAATTTGACAGCGCCCTTCGCGGCGGTCCTTCAGCCCCTGGTGGGCGCAGTGGTGGGGCTGGCCGTCCGTGAAGAAGGATCTTGGCCGAGCGATCTGCGGCATAGAGACTGCGGCCGTGCCGATCGCCTCACCTGCGGTGTGGCAGGCACTCCACCGATGGTATCCGCACGCCATGTCCGGCGCGGGCTTCAGGAAGTGTGTCGCTTGTCCAGTAATGAGCACCCAAACGTCGGGTTCTATTGCGTGTCGCTTGATCAGTGACTTGCTCTTTACACGATCGGCTTTCGCGTTGATTGGCTTCCGGACGGAAGTGACTCGCGCATGGCTGCATGCGTTAAGGCGACGCAGTCAGCGCGTACGAATGTCCTGGCGGCTTTTTGGACCGATAGTGAACCGATACCTTCCTCCCGTAAAACTGGCTCATCCCTACCCATCGCAAAGATTTCGCGTCATGACCTGAGGTAGGAGCCGTATGCGGTAATTCCGCTCGTACGGATCTGTGCGGGGCGCGGTGGGTAACTACTGTCTCTACCGCGACCTTCATATTGGTGTTCATAAACACGTATTATAATTTCTATTTACATATCATGATGATTGAATTGTTATAAATAAAAGATTGTGAACAAAATAAATACATATTGATGTGGATGGCGCTTCGGCCCACGCGGTGCTGAAGTTTGCATTCCGGGATTATTTCGGCGTCCCGGAAGTACGGATTCACAGCTATATCGGACACCGTCTGCGG
>JAJYPA010000259.1 GCA_021795795.1 Pseudomonadota bacterium
CGTACCACTGGCCGTTCGGGCCCTGAAATGGATTCAAAAGACCGGCTGGCGAACTCGCACCCATGGCGCAGCCCCTTTTTTTCGGTTATTTGTGTGCAACTTAGCCCCTGGAAACACGCGAGTCAAGGGTTGAGGGTGGGGGTCTGGTGGGTTGTGTGGCAGCCATTTCAAGTGCAATAATTCACTTCATCATGGCGATTTTCTTTATAGCCCCCACAAAAGCCTCTGGCGCGCTTTTGGCTAGAGCGCAGGAGGTGTTTGGGCCGGACAACGTCAAACCTGTCGGAGATGCGGGCTTTTACGTCGCCTTTGACGGCCTGAGTAGCACTGTAAAAGAAAAACTCGGGATGGTGAAGAATGGCGACGGTCGGGGAGTGGTCATCAGTGCCGATACTTCCGTGGGGTTTGCGCCTGCTGACATCTGGGAATGGCTTAAGCTCAACGGCAAAGGCTGAACATGGGCGATTTGGGCAAGCGAAGCAAAGCGCAGCCCGAGACCGAAGGAGGGGTTTCGGTCAACCAAGAAGGGTCCAGTGCAGCTGGATTGGATAGCTATGCTTCTTTTATTCTACAGGCTCTCCTAGACATCAAAGAGGGGCTTGGCGCAGTGAAGGGTCGGTTGGATGACCACGGCTTGCGCCTAAGTCGCATGGAGACTCAACTCGCCGATCTCGATAAGAAAGCCGATGCAGCAGAGAAAACGATCGCCGAGTCCTCTGTGAAAGCGACGGCCGCGGAGAAAATCGTAATGCGCGCCCTATGGGTTGCGGTCGGCATCGGTGGCACATTGGGTGTCGTATGGGCCATCGTGAAGCTGGTCCTGCCGCTGTTTGTCCCACACGCGCAGTAAGCATTGCGTCTCTACGCCCCCTCTACATGGCAACCCGGCGTTGCACAGCTTGACGCCACCCCGGGACGACGGGCCTGCAGCTGGCGGTGCAGTCGCTCGCCTCATTGATGCCTGCCATGTGTGTAGGCGATCACCAAGATCCGCACGTTTCTGGATAAGTACGCGGGTTTGTCGGTAATGGCAGACATCGAGCCGGTGGATGTGAAGGGTCGTGTCCGAACGGGATGGCTAAAGTGTCAACGGCAGTGGGGGATCTGTGGCATCGAATTATGAGGGAATTTGCCAGGAAAACCGGCGCCGCTACGGCACCGAAGGCGCTCAGAAGTCCGGTAAGTTGGCGGAGGGGCTGTACGACGACCGAACGCACTTCATCTTCGAACTGCTACAGAACGCCGAAGATGCCCTCGGTCGGCGTGGCGGCTGGAACGGGTCGCGCAAGATCGCGCTTTCACTGAACCAGACGCGTCTGGCGCTCTCCCACTTCGGTAAGCCGTTCGATGTGGCCGACGTCCGAAGCGTCTGCGACATCGCCGAGAGCACCAAGAATGAATCCTCCATTGGCCGCTTCGGCCTTGGTTTCAAGTCCGTTTATACCATCACAGATCTTCCAGAGATCCACTCTGGCGATGAGGACTTCGCCATCGAGGGCTACGTTTTTCCCAAGCAGGTATTTCGAACGCGCCGCCAACCAGACGAGACGCAGATCATCCTGCCGCTGAAGTTAGAGGATATGACCGCGATGCAGGAAATAACGGCGGGGTTTCGGCACTTGGGCCCCGACGCGCTGCTGTTCCTGCGTCACATAGACGAGATCAACTGGAACGTCGAAGGCGGCGCATCCGGGTCTTATCTGCGCAACAGCTCAGAGGCGCTCGGCCCGAATGTTCGGCGCGTCACCGTAATCGGCCAGGAAAGTGGCCAAGCAGAAGTCGATCAGAACTGGTTGGTGTTCCATCACGATGTGTTTTCTCGCGAACAAAAAAAGGTCGGGCGGGTAGAAATTGCCTTCTCGTTGGCCACGGTCAAGAGCGCTCCCGGTCGCTGGACGATTCAGTCATTGGCCAAGTCATCGGTGGTGGTGTTTTTCCCGACTGTAGTTGAGAGCCACCTTGGTTTCCTCGTGCAGGGGCCGTATCGTACCACGCCCAGCCGGGACAACATTCCTCTCGGCGACCCCTGGAACCAATATCTGGTCAAGGAAACGGCCAGCCTGCTGGTGGAGGCAATGCGATGGATGCACGATAAAGGGATGCTGGATGTCTCGGCGCTGCGCTGCCTGCCCCTTGACCGCGAGAAGTTTTCGCAAGGCTCACGGTTTGCGCCGATGTTCGATGCTGTCCAGCAGGCATTTTTGGAACAGGCGCTGCTGCCCGCCTATGGTGGCGACTACGTCCCTGCATCGCAGGCAAAGTTAGCGCGTACCCAAGAGCTGCGCGACTTGTTCAGCCCGGAACAGGTTGCGGTCTTGTTCGGTTTTCGAGATGCCGCGTGGCTATCGGAAGACATCACTCAGGACAAGGCACCAGAGATTCGCCAGTACCTGATGCGCGAACTCGACATTGACGAGATCAGGCCAGAGAAGTTGGTGGAAAGACTGACAAAGGCATTTCTCGAGGCACAACCCGACGAGTGGGTGCTGCGGCTGTACGAGTTTCTGAGTGGCCAAGAGAAGGCCTTGCGCCGCCACCTTGACATTGTTCCTCTCATTCGCCTCGATGACGGTGCTCATGTCGTTGCTCGAGAGGACGGCAATGCCAGGGCGTTCCTGCCCAGCGCCACCGCCACCAGATTTCCGACGATGCGTCGGGCGGTGTGCGCAACGCCAGAGGCACGCGACTTCTTGAAGTCGCTGGGCATCACAGAGCCCGACCCGGTAGATGACGTGATCTGGAACGTCTTGCCGAAGTACCAAAAGGACGAAGTCGATGTGGACGATGACACCTACGCCGCCGACATTGAGTGCATCCGTACCGCGTTCAACACCGATTCGATCACCCAGAACCAGAAGGAGAGGCTGCGATCTGCCCTGAGTAAAACCGCCTTTGTGAGGGTGGTGGACGCTGGTGACGGCAAGGGCTGTTTCGCCAAGCCCGGCGATGTGTACATCGCTACCGAACGCCTACAACAGCTCTTTGTAGGGGTGCCTGGTGTTCTGATTGTTGACAACGAGTACCGGTGCCTGCGCGGCGAGGACATCCGTGATCTGCTCGTTGCTTGCGGAGCGAGTCGCTACCTCAGCCTCCGAGCAGTCCCATCCGGGCTGGGGCCGACCGACAAGGCGCAGATCCGCAAGGAAGCTGGCCTAGAGCGTGCGAGCTGGGAACACGCGCCTGAGGACTTCACCATTCGTGGGCTAACGGAACTCCTAAAGTGCCTGCCCACCTTGGAGCCCGCCGAGGCAAGAGCCAGGGCTGGTGTCCTGTGGGATGCCTTGGCTGATCTGGAGGGGCGCGGGACTGCCGCGTTCCATGGATCCTACCGATGGGGTTATTCCTTTGAGACGAAGACGGCGCGATTTGACGCGCGCTTCATCCGGATGCTGAATCAAGCAGCCTGGGTGCCCGATGCCAACGGTCAGCTGGTGCGTCCGAACCTAGCGGTGTTCGACACCCTAGGGTGGAGGCCCAATCCCTTCCTCCTGAGCAAGATCGCCTTCAAGCCCCCCATCTTTGACCAGTTGGCTAAGGCGGGTGGGTTCGAACCTGCTCTCCTTGATTATCTGCACAAGCTCGGCATCACCAGAATAGCCGACTTGCCATCGTCGCTTTGCGACCCCAGTAGGCCACCCGAGGCAGCAACAGAGCCTGAACCAATCGCGAAGCCAGGGGAAGGAAGGCCGTCCGGTGGTGACGACATACCGGACATCCCACCTGGGACGCCGGATCCGAATGGTAGCGATGGTGCTACGGGCGGCGCAATACGTAGTGGTGGCCAGGGTCGTTCGGGCACCACTGTGCCATCCGGTAGCGATCAAGGCAACGGAAGGGCACGTAGCGGCGATAGCAATAGCACCGGCAACGGTGGGGGAGGCCAAGGCAAACGGTCGCCAGGCCAAGGTGGAGGGCGACCGTTCATTTCCTACGTCGGAGCGCATCCAGGTGACAATGAGCCTGATCCGGACGGGCTCGATAAGGCAGCACGGATGCGAATTGAGGAACAGGCCATCGCGTTGATCACAGCAGTCGAACCGATGTTGCGCCGCACACCGGAGGGCAACCCCGGTTTCGACCTCTACGAGACTGATAGCAGCGGTAAGAAGATTCGATGGGTTGAAGTGAAGTCGATGACGGGTAGCCTGGTAGATCGGCCTGTTGGGCTGTCACACACGCAGTTCGACTGCGCTCGCGAAAAGGGTGATGCATATTGGCTGTACGTCGTCGAGCACGCGATCGATTCGGCACAAGCCCGCGTGCTTAGAATTCAGAACCCCGTCGGGTACGCCCGGACGTTCACCTTTGACCGTGGTTGGAGTGAAATTGCCAAAACTGAGCCACCACACTAAACAAGGTTGGCGTGGTACGGGAATGATAGATCAGGGCCGATCAATACTGACCAGGGCTCACTGAGGAATTCTGTCTCGGACGTCGAGGTGAAGGCCGACAACCAGATCGAAGGCGCTCGGGTTCAGGCCAAGAAGGATTTTGCCCAGCAGATTGCGGCGGCCAGTGAGATGGGGTACCGCATTTTCAAATTGTCCGATGCGGGCAAGCCCCACTTCTTGGTGCTGCTGTAGAGCTTACGGTCCTCGGCAAATTTCGCAATTTTTGGGCAGGAAGAACTTGATGGCAAAGAAAAGAATCTCAAAAAGCACACTTTCAATGTTTCTGCGCACAAAGTGCGACCGTGAGCTTTACTTGTCGCTACACGAAGACTCGGAGCTAGAGGCCCATGGTATGCCTGTTCCTTTGCGGGCGCGTCCAGGCATTGGAGTTCTGCAAACTGCGGGCCGGGATTTTGAGGATGTGCGGAATGAGCAATTAATCCAGTCCTTCGGCAGCTTGGTCATTTATCAGCGCGACAAAGGGGGAGCGAACAAGCCAGTCAAGGCCCCGCTCGGCTCACTGCTCGGGAAGGTTACAGCGCTCCCCTCGGTCATCCTGCAAGGGAAGTTCGAACCCACAAAGTTCCAAAACGCAGTCATGGCGAAGATCGGGCTCCAGCCTGGACAAATCGTCCAGGTGCCGCCGATTGCGGGTCTTATCCCGGACATCGTTGTCGTGCGCCAGGCAACGGCCAATGACGAGGAAGTTGGCGCGGACGGATGCCGAAAGTCCATCGATTCGGCAACAGAAACGCGTCGAGCGTTGAGCGTCATAGACGTCAAACATACGAGCGAGGCGAACCCGAGCTATTCCGCTGAAGTCGCGCTGTACGCGATCTTTCTTGCTAACTGGATTGTTGATCAAGGGTTGCAGAACGAATACTTCGTGACGATTCGCAGCTACTTGTGGACGCGATTCAAGCAGGGACAATCCGCCCTCGATGGTCTGATGCCTGGGTCCTCGTCAACAACCCCGACTCAGTATCTTGATGCGCTGATTGCCGATAGCGAGGATGCCAACCTTCGCTTCTACTTGCCCACCGTGCTGCACTTCTTCCGGGAAGATTTGCTTCGGGTCATCAGTATCGGCGACGCTTCGGTCAATGGGTGGCAAAACCTCGAGTGGCATGTCGATGGTCGCTGCAGCGCGTGTGACTGGCTTGGGCACGAAAAATGGGCCAACCAGAAGGATAAGGCGAGAATTGCTGCGCACCCCACGCACTACTGTTATCCCGCAGCAAAATTAACTGGGCATCTGAGTCAGATCGCCGGCATGACTCGTGGTGCGAGAAAGACGCTCCAGATAAATGCGATTCAGGATACGACGGGTGCCGCCGGTGCGCCATCAACACATCCTGCTTTTCAGCAACATAGCCACCTCAAGAAGGAACGAAGCCGTATCCCTATTCGCGCCAAAGCCCTGATCTCATCGACAACCAGTGTAGACAATTCGGCAGTACTGGCAAGTCTGGCTCCCTGGCCGCAATTGCATGTGGCCATCACTGTCAACTTCGACTCCAGTGCAGGTCTGCTCACCGGCTTGTCAGTATTCGGCAGGGCAACGGCTTATGTGAGTGGACAAACTCCGCGACAGTTCGCGACTAAGTGTTTTGTCGTAGATCAGAAGAACCTCGCCGATGAGTGGGTTGCTCTTGAAGGTCTGCTGTCTACCCTGTCCGATATGATCGACCAGTCAGAGGCGTTCGTTCGCGCAGCCGGCAAAACACCTCTTACCGCGCAAATCGCGTTCTGGGAACAGCGTCAGTTCGAGGAACTGTGTGCAGCGTTGGGGCGTCATTTGCCCAAAGTGTTGAGCCTCACAAACCGCAAAACCAAGGCGATGGCATGGCTCTTCCCTGCCGATGAGCTCATCGAAAAGCCTGACGGCGCGGTCAGTCCGTGCGTTGTCTTTGTGGATGAAATTGTTCGGCGGGTTGTTTTCGCGCCGACACCCCACGTCATCACGCTGTTCGACACCGCCGAAACCTACTATTCCGGGCCGGGGCCGATCCGGCAGGGTGATGCCTTCTATCGTGAATTTCTGACCAACGGTATTCCAAGAGAGCGTATCTATGAGATCTGGAGCAATGTGACCACAATCAAGCGCGGCTCGGTCACTGTCCCGCGAAATACTGTCATTCAAGAATTCGGCAATGCACTGGAAAAGCAGTGTCGGGCATTGAACGGCGTCGTCGAGAAGCTGCGCACGGACTTCAGGGGTCAACTCAAGGCTAATGCGCCAAAACTGACTCTCTCAATTCCGCAAGGTGCCCGGAATGTTGCCTTCGACAGCAAGCTTTGGATTTGGTGGGAGGAGCTGCAGTATCACACCAGGAAGTTGGAATCTCACCAGCGCCTGGCGCTCGATGCCGAAACATTGGAAGCGAGCTACGAGGCAATTCGTCTCACCAATGGCCAGCCGACCGGATCGCCGAACGAGTACGTTTTTGACGTATTGGTGGGATCGACCGAGGCAAAACTTGATAACAAGGAAGGGTTTCTTGCCTTGGGCAAGGAAGGCTATCCAGGACTCCCATTACAACGTGCAAAAGACATCATCGCGCCCGGTGCTCCACTGTATTTAGGATCGGATCAGACACTCGCTACGCCATTGTGGTCGGCATTATCAGTAACGCTTGTGTCGTTTGATCGCAGTACACACAAGGCCGTGTTGATATTAACCAATCGGTGCGAACTGGCCTTTTTCTCATACCTGCTCGCCAATTCGACCATTGATTTGATGAACGATATTTTCATCACCAAGGGGCAAAGTTCATTCAAGTGGTACGAAACGGCTAAGGATATTTTGAGCGCTGTCGGGAACCCACCCATTGCGGCCCCCGACAGCAATGCGGCAATCGCAATGGGCGCCAGGCCGTCGAGGCCCGGCACAGATAGCCTCACCCCGCTCGCGCGAGTACTGTGGGAGGCCGACTCGGTTCACAGAACTTCCGTAGTTGTCGCCTCTCAAGCCGCATCAGTTGCGGCCTACGCGAAGGCCAAACACAACCTGAACAGCAGTCAAACTGATGCCGTCGCGCATGCGGCAGAAAAGGGTCTGACGATCATTTGGGGGCCACCTGGCACAGGGAAAACCCAGACGCTTGCCAGCTGCATTCATGGTTTAGTTCATGATGCTGTAGGGCGTAGACAACCATTGAAGGTCTTGGTGGCTGGGCCCACCTACAAGGCCGTGGAAGAACTCATCGGTCGCATAGTGACCTCGCTGGACAATGACGTGACCTGTCCTGCCGAAATCTTCGCCGCTTACTCTTCCTCGCAAACTCCGAAATCATTCTCGGCGGTGAATTCGCATCTAAGGATTGAGTCGTTCAATCTGCATCAGGGCAACCAAGAAACCCAGGATTGCCTTGTAAGCTTGGCGAATACCGATACCATCACGATCGTTGCCACATCAACGATGCAGTCCTACAAGTTGGCTGAGTGGACATGCGGCCGTTGCGTTGGACCAGTTTTCGATGTTGTTATCGTTGACGAGAGTTCGCAGGTTCCTGTAACTACGGCCATTTCGCCATTAGCCACGCTGAAAAATGATTCTCGCTTGATTATCGCTGGAGACCATCTCCAGATGCCGCCAATAATGGCGCTTGAAGCTCCTGTCGGCGCGGAGTATTTGGTGGGTAGCATCCAAAAATACCTGCTTTCGCGGCTATTTGCCGGCAAGGTCAATACATGCCCGCTCGAAGAGAACTACCGTTCGGCCGAAGATATCGTGGCCTATGCGCGAACAATCGGGTATCGGGCAACGCTACAGGCCTCAAGCCCGGCGACGGCACTACATTTCCTAGCCGCGGTACCAACCCCGACAACCAGCTTCCCAAGTGCATTACCATGGTCTCCTCTTTGGCTGCAAGCCCTGGATGCCGACAGGAAGGTACTGGCCTTGCTACATGACGACGATCTTTCGTCGCAAAGCAACTCGTTTGAAGCAAAAATCGTCGCAGCACTGACCTACTGTCTCAGGAATACGGTGAGCGCAGAGCTTGATGGGCGAGGCAGCGCCATTCACACAGCACCAACCCCTGATCAGTTTTGGGGACAGTGTATCGGTATTGTCACGCCGCACCGAGCACAGCGTGCGCTGGTGGTACGCGAGCTGAGGGCGATTTTCCCTGGCGACCCTCCTGATTTAATCGACCCTGCGGTCGACACTGTGGAAAAGTTCCAGGGTGGTCAGCGGCACACCATAATCGTCACGTTCGGTGTCGGCGACGCCGACGTGATCATGGGTGAGGAGGCGTTCCTTATGCAGTTCGAGCGCACCAACGTGGCGATTTCACGCGCCATGGCCAAGTGCCTTGTGATCATGCCGATGACGCTTGCCGGACACGTTCCTCAGGATAAGAAAGCGCTAGAAACAGCGTACGCCATCAAAGACTACGTCGATGAATTTTGTAACCAGGAGATTGCAGATAAAATCACGTCTGGGGCAACGTCAAAGCAGGCGAAGCTGCGTTATCACCAGTAGTGCCTGTGTCGACTTAAATGCGCTCAATGTGGAAATCAAACTCGACTGCGGCAGCAGAATCAGTTTTCATCTGATCTGCTTGCCGCTTCCCGGCATTAGCAGAATCGGCGGCACGAACTGAAACCAAGCGCCAGTTGACTTCGGACTCATCCAGAGACTTCCTGAAGAGTTCCTTCGCATTTACGGAGGTGGAGGGAATAATCCCGAAGCGGACATACATGTGTAGCGTATCAGAGGAGCTCTGCCCAACGTTTTTCCAGACAGAACCGAGAGACTTGGCAAATGTATATTGGCTTCCATGATTAAGTTGTGAACCGGCTGAGTAGTCCACTTGACTAGGGCCACCAAGAAACCAATTTCTCAGCCACTGGTCTTGAACATATGTACGCATCCCGTAGTAAGGTGGCGACGTGATTACGATCGACGGTGCAGGATCGATTGCAGAAAACGATTCTGGCAATTGGGCATCGCCATTCAATACCTGGGCTATCGAACTTGGTGATTTCTCAGGCAAGCCTGTTAAACGTTCAATCTTGCGGCAAAGAACTCGTAGAACGTCAATTTTATGTGCCTTCAATGCTCTTTCTTTCCAGTAGCGAACTGCATAATCTGGTTTCGATGCATAGGTTCGCGGCATCTGGTTCGAAAAGTACCCGGCATTTTCGATATTTTTTGACAGAGGCCCATGAAGGCAGCCGAGCGTAGCAGCTCGAAGAATGACGGACTCGTCAGAGTCTTTATTTAGCCGCAAAAGAGATTCACGCAGAGCGCAAATATCTCTCAATGTTTTCGGATGATATGCTGCTCGAAAGAATGGTGTATCCGGTATTTCGGCTGGCTCCGTTTCGGCGATCAGGCGGGACGCTAGACCAATAGGGGCTTCAAGGTCGCAGGTAGCGAGTTTGGCTTTTGCAATAGCGACAGCAATAGGCGAGGAATCTATTCCCCAAGCACTTAATCCAAAAGTGCGGGCGGCGAATAACGTAGTGCCACGACCGCAGAAAGGGTCAAGGACAACCACGTTGTCCTTTTTATGCTTCCGAAGCACCTTCGATGGGTACTCGAGTGGAAACATTGTGAAATAGGGACAAATTGCGTTCAGTGCATTTTCTTTGCTGTAAGCGAGTGGCATGTTCTTGGTATTTGTAATGTTCGCCATTTCCGAGTATAAGAGCAAGTTTACACGTCTGCCCTCGTGCAGGGAATGGTTGAGCGGCATGTTTTCAAGTCCTCACGACTAACAGTAAGCATTCCGCATGTCTACGGGCCACAAGTCTCGGCAATACTCACTCACCGCCATGGACCAACCGACGCGGTTCTTGTGCAGCGGCGGGCCAGTGCCATTGGTTGATTCTTTGCCGCAGCGTCGAGGTCTGTAGCCTCCCTGCCACGAGACTGAACGTGAAGTCCAGGATCGCTGCGAGACGGTACCAGGCGGTGCGCTGGGTACTGATTGGTGTGTTTTTAGCGCACCCACTTCGCCCCCAGCCGTCCGGGATCGTCGCGGTCCGGCCACCAGGCCGTCTTACAGGTCCCGCAGCGGTAGTAATCCTTGCCGGTCTTCGTCTGGTTTTTGAAGACGGGCTTCTTGCACTTCGGGCACTTCGGCCCGGTGGCGGCCGGTGCGGCGTCGCCCGCGGCGGCCTTGTCGCCGAAGGGTCGTCCGGGCTTGCCGCCATCGTCGCCAAAGAGGGCATTACAGTCCTCGCAGCGCCAG
>JAJYPA010000260.1 GCA_021795795.1 Pseudomonadota bacterium
AGTTGCTCGATTATCAGATTCTACCGATCGGCGGTTAGCGACACAGGAAGTCAGAATCCATCACGGCCCTGTTACACGGAGCTACAGGATCGCGCGCCACCCTGAACGGGTCCGTGCGCCTGCTCGAAATAAATGTGAGCGGCCTGGTCCACGTCCAAACAGAGGGCCGAGCAACGCACCTGATGAACCTGCTGGGCGAAATCCTCAGCCCTCAGTAAGTTTATTGGCCGACGAATGGGCGGTCATGCAGCGGAAGCGGTCATCCAGAAATTGGTGGTCAGTACGTAGCGCGCTTGGGTGACGCTTACTAGCCATAGTAAAGATGGACGGTTTAGTTGGTTGTCAAATTCAGGGCCAGAAATGACCCCAAATGCGCCTAGAAATAGAAGTGTCACAAAACGTTCGTTTTTGCACGTCCACAGAAAACGGAATTTAAAGCCCAGCAAGCGCTGTTGGACCTCCTGATTTTTTCATATCTGACGGCGTGTTGATCTCTGCACGTCCCGTTCATGGGCTTCCGGTTCCGGCCCAGTATGGTGGATCAACTTGCTGAGTTTTTTTCATTATCCGCAAGTAGTCGAAGATGAAGCGGATCCCAGGCATTGGATTGACCTTGCCAACGTACCCGCAAGGCACCTTCGGGCGTAAAGGAGTAGGCGCCCTCCATCATGCCTAGGGCAAAGAGAGTTAGGTTGTTAGCGTAATAGTGTTGGCTATATAAAAGCGTTCGACGATCAAGGGCATTGTTCAGGCGTGCGGATTGTTGAGCGTAAGCGTGGATTTGATCCAATCTGCTCAGGTAGGGTAGCAGGGCCGCGCTAAAACCGATGGGTGCCTCGCCGGTATCTATCCCGGAGAGCGTGTTTACGCTCAGAGGCGGAATGCCGTGCGTCCGCAGGTAGCCTGCCATCCCGCCCAAGGCATCAAGCAGGGCTTGCGCACCAGGGCTGCGGGCGTTAGTCATCCCCAGCCAGAGATAGCAACGGATGGCGTCGTAGCCTCCATTAGATCCTTCAGGGGCCATTTCCCAGCCCGTGCCAGGGCGGTAGGCGATCCAGCCCGGTGCAGTTCCCTGAGATGCTACCGCTGCCATGAACTTGGGAAGGTGCGCAGCCATGACGGACCAGGGGCCATCGGGGAGGGCTTTGCCCAGTGCAAGCAGGATGAAAAGCGGGAGATAACTGGGGTTGGTGATGATCCGGCCACCCGCATGCCAGTAGGGTGAAGGACCAGGCAGAAGGATGGGACCCCAGTTCGGTACGGAGATGAGCTCGTCGTGTGCTACCATCCGAGCCATCTGTAGTCCCAGGGCAGTGTATTTGGTGTTGTGCCACAGACGCCCTGCCTCCAGCAAGGTATAGGCTATCCACAAATCGGCATCGCTGGCGGAACGGCTGGAGAGCACCCCCCAAAGGCCCTGAGCATTGCGCCCCCAAAGCCAAGCCGGCAGATGCCGGGCGAGGTCACCCCGAGCCATATTGTTTTGGGTCCATTGCAAGATGCGCGCGAAGGTCTGCGGTTGGTTGGCGACGAGGGCAAAAAAGAGGGCGTATGCCTGACCTTCGGAGATACTCCTTCCACCATGATTGGCGTCGACCACTCGCCCCTGACCGTCGATGAAGTATTGCTGATAGCTGCTCCACAGGGTCTCCCAGGGCGGAAACGCGGCATCTGCACAAGCCGTCAATGCCGTGCCCCAGAGCAGGATGGTCAGCAACAGCGCGCTATAACGTTTTGGCAAAGGAGAAACTCGCATAACCGGTGCTGGGTAAACCTCTGGTGTAGGTTACGCCCCCTTCCCCCACCACATTCCAGCCATCGCCCAGCGCAATGGAGGCAAAGGCGCCCACCTGACGAATGCGATAATCGACCCCGCCCTGTAAAATCCCTTCAGGCCCGAAGCTCAACCAGTGCACCGGCTGATATCCCCCCTGAAAACGGCTCCAGTATGCACGCTGACCAAAGGAATAGTTGGCTATGGTGCTGACATATAAAGTCGAAGTAAAATCATAACGCGCCTGGATTTGCGGCATGAAGGTTACGGTGCTGCCCAACGGGCCCCCCGCTGCGAAGTCGGGATGAGACGAGAAGTACTGATAGCCCAAAGCGCCAGATAAGGCCAACTGATAGGTGGCCCCCTGCCAAACATAACCCACGCCACCCTGTATGCCAGGGGCCGTGACACCCACCGTCACTGGTGTGTTATTTTGCGTGGTGGCGTAATGATAAGTCAGATAATTGGCAAAAACCGTCCCATACCAGCCAGACCCCAGGCGCGACCCGGCAAAAGGCAAGATTGCCCCGAGATAACTATAGGAGTTTTGTGGAGCCAATTGCGTGCCCCCCAGTAGCAATGGCTGAGCCATGGCTGGACCCGCCCCCGCGAGCAGGCCCATCAACGCAGCCGTGCAAAGTATAGCGCGCAGCATAACCTTTCCTCCTTTTTGGTTCGAGATATTGTCCTACCGCCTGGACGAGCACTACCCCTGACTGCCATGCGCCCTTGCACTGTGGTCTGATGGGCTTCAGACATATATCCTGATAGTCCGGGTCGGCCATGGCGCCGATGTCCGGCCGTGACGCACCCATCTCCTGGCAGAAACATCGAAACAGCGAGTTTGCACATGTTTTCCGGCCTCATTTCGCCAGCCGGTAGAGATAGAGATGTTGATCCATCAGCGCCCCTCCCAGATCGATCGGCAGCAGACTGCCCTGCACCCTTTGCTGATAGTCTTTATTCCAGAGGATTAACTCGGCAAGATCCGTCGCGCTCAGCGGCGCATAGCTCAGTACCAGCGCGTCATTATTCTCGCCAAAGTCGGTGATCAGCCCCACAGGCCGATCCTGCGCATTCATTCTCATCAGGGCTGTCCAGTGCTTGGCTTCAGGCAACAAGAATTTCTGCCGACGATTCAAAGTATCAGACAACAACTCCAGCGGGGGGCGGAATCGATCAGATAAATTCAGTATCCGCCATTGCAGATCCGAGCCATAAAGAAAATGTAGCAAGGGTGTCGGGGCATGCGATCCGGGCCAAACATATTGCAAGCTCAGATGCCTGTCATTGGGCTCCGGCGGTGAAACCACCCGCGCCTGAAAGCCAAGCTCCGCCGACGGGAGGTACAACTTGCCTTGCACGAGCGCACCGGCAGCCTCGGAAAAGATCGCATATAAGCGCATACCGCCCGGCGAAATGTCATCGCCCACGCCGAACACTGGCCCTGCGGAAGTATCCAGCCGCACGGGCACGGGCACACGAAACCGGTAATCCTGCCGTCGAGCCAGCCGCTGCCGAGCAAACGCCAGCAGCCCACCAGCTAGCAGCACTGTTAATGCGGCCCAGATCAGGTTTGCAACCAGCGCTGCGAAAGGAAGTTGGGATTCGTTCGATTGGTGCCACAGCCCCCAGGCAATAGAAGCCAGCAAATACCCTACCAGTAGGATCTGCGGAAACAACAGACGTCTGTCCTGTGCCGGACGCTGCATAGCCCCCTTATCACTCACATTAAACGCGATGTGTTTGCGGCGGAACAGTGCCAGCGTGGCGCGTGCGTATACAAACGCGCGTAAAAGATTGTACTGCTCAATGTACGGGGTGTTGCCATAGCCCCGGGTGACCTCTTCGGACACCCAGAAATTGAGTAGGTAATATGGCAGGAAATGGATCAGGAATGTAGTATTGAATACCGCGATGGGCATGATCCCAGATATAAGGACAAAGCCTGGGGTAAGGTAGAGGAAAATGCGCGGCCAACTGTCGAAATAAGTCAGTACCGAAGCAAGATTGCAAATACGCTGTGCCAGAGTATGGCCGCGGGGAAAAATTAGCCCCTCCTGCTTCCAGACCTGCATCGCCCCTTGCCCCCAGCGTAGCCGCTGGGTCAGAAAAGCGCGCAGGCTTTGTGGCGCCAACCCGAAAGCCAGAGCCTCCGCGTGATAAACCGAGCGGAAGCCTTTTTTCTGCAACCGCAGTGTAGTGTGCAGGTCTTCGGTGACCGTGCCCGTGGCGAATCCGCCGATCTCGTTCAGCGCGCTACGCCGTAGCACCGCCGAGGTGCCGACGAGCATGGTTGCATTCCAATAATCCTTGCCACGCTCTATCACGCGGAAGAATAGGCCCTGCTCGCCCCAGCGCAAATGCCCACTACCGCGGTTCTGGTACGAGTCCAGGTTGTAAAATCCCTGCGGAGTCTGTACGAACGCCAGCAAAGGGTCGGAAAAATAGCCCAGTGTTCGATTGAGAAATTGTGGACTGGGTACGTGGTCAGCATCGAACATCGCCACAAATTCGGCGGTACTGTGTGTCAGTGCGTTGTTAAGATTACCGGCCTTGGCGTTGGTGTTGTGCTCGCGCCCCAAATACAGGCACCCGATTTCTGTCGCCAGCGCGCGCATCTCCGCACGGTTGCCGTCATCAAGTAGCCAGGTTTGGTGGGGGTAGTCGATGGCTAATGCGCCCTGCAAGGTACGACGCAATACCTCAACTGGCTCATTGTAGGTGGTGACAAACACGTCCACTGGTAGACCCTGCGGCACCGGGAGCGCTCGACGCACACTCAGCCGCCAGGTCATGAACAGATGTAATAGAAGGCTAACTAGCCCCCAGCATTCAGCGGCGTAAAGCGTTGCGGAAAACACTAGTGCATCTGGGTTAAATGTGCCCAAACGCCAGAACAAGTACCATAGCGCCACAGCCAGAAAAGCCAGCGCAAGCAATCGTTGCGGCACGCGTAGCGGCTCGAACTCCAAGTGTGCAGGGGGGGGTACATTCGACCTGATTGCCTTATTTTCTTGGTGCACCATTGTGTACGGTCTCCCCTCGTCCAGACTATAATCACCTATAGTATAGCCACTTATTATAGCCATGCTGAATTATCGTAACGCGCCCGTAAGCATATCAAACGGATTTTTTAACCCCCTCAGGTCTTGGGGGTACTCACTCGTTAATTTTTGCTGTTTTTCTTCATTTTCTGCCCTACAGACGCAATACGGGGTTTGGGCGGATGCAGCTCTGCGCACAAGACATTCAGATATTGGGTAAATTCGGCTCCCACTTCCGGGTGGCGCAAGGCAACGGCGATAGTTGCCTGCAGGTAGCCGAACCTGTCGC
This sequence comes from Pseudomonadota bacterium, assembly GCA_021795795.1. The sequence continues at coordinate 5,111 of JAJYPA010000260.1, forward strand.
CGCAGTCAAAGCGCTGCCCAGCAAGGCGATAGGCGAGAACCTGACGTTCGCCGATGAGCCCGACGATGCCATCGGTGAGCTGAATCTCGCCACCGGCGCCCGGGGCGGGTTTTTCCAGAAAATCGAAGATCCGTGCAGGCAGGATGTAGTGGTCCACGACGCCGAGATTGGAAGGAGCATCCTCGGGGTGCGGTTTTTCCACAATGCGAATGACCTAGAAGACCTGATCATCCCAGGGTATGGCCGCGACAACGCCATAGCGGCTGGAGTCTTCTCGGCGGATCTCCTGCATCGCGAGGATGCCGGTCTGGAACCGCTGGTACTGCTCCATCATCTGCGCCAGTACCGGCTTTTCGGTGAGCACGAGATCGTCGGCGAGAAGAACGGCGAAGGGCTCATCGTTGACCACCTGGTGCGCCATAAGCACCGCGTGGCCGAGGCCCAGAGGGTAAGGCTGACGCAGGAAGAGGCGCTGACACCGGGGGGGAGGATACCTTGCATCTGTTTCAGAAGGGCTTGTTTGCCCCGCTGTTCGAGTTCCTTTTCCAGTTCGTAGGAGACGATGTCGAAATGGTCCTCGATGGCGCCCTTGCCGCGGCCGCTGATGAAGATGAACTCATTACAGCCGACCGCGATGGCCTCTTCCACGGCGTACTGGATGAGGGGTTTATCCACCACCGGCATCATTTCCTTGGCGCTGGCCTTGGTGGCTGGCAGGAGGCGAGTACCCAGTCCCGCCACCGGAAAAACCGCTTTGCGAATTTCTGGTGTCACCCTCACATATCCTCAAACTCCGTTGGTGACCTTGTAGTTCGCCGCGCCAAAGCCTGAGCCCGCCCAAGGGTCGGTTTTATGGGAAACCGACCCTGTGTTCCGGCCCCGCCGACAAGGGCGACATTCACATAACGTAATGATTTAGAGATGGCAATTATCAAGATATATCCTCTGAGGACGGAGGCATAGCCTTGGCCGCTGTGTTGTCCCGCATGGTCCTCACCGCCTGCCCCAGGCCTTCCTGAAAGAGATGGCTATGCCCGTGCAACTGACTGAGCAGACGATGGAGTTCCTCGCGCGTTCCGCTTTGCCGTACCTGAAGGATTTCCTGCCCCAAGGCATGCACCGCTTCATGCTCGGCCAGCAAGGCCTCTACCCCGGGCAGTTCCGACGCATGGGCGTGCAGCCAGGCGGTGATCGGACAGGTAGCCAGATCCGCATGCTCGTAACCCCCATGATGCATCGCGGACTCTTCTGCCGCATGCACCCATCCCAGATGCTGGTACAGGGCCAGCAGCGGTGTGTCCGCATCCCCCGTACCGAGGACAAAGGCGTGCACAAAATCAGCAACCACCTCCGCCTCCAGCGGCCTGGCAATGGCATATCCCTGGAGATAGTCGACCTCCATCTCGCGCAGGAGGGCGATATGCGCTTCGGTTTCCACCCCTTCCACCGTGATGATGACGTTCATGCCCAAACCCAGATTGATGAGACTCTCGACAAAGATCAGGTCTTGGGGATTGTTCGGTAATTCGCGGATGAAACCCTGATCGATTTTGATCTCGTCAATGGGCAGATTTTTGAGCCGCAGGAGCGAGGCGTATGCACTCCCCACGTCATCCAGGGCGATTTTGATGCCCGCACCGCGCAGCCGTCGCAGATGCTCCAAGGCGACCTCCTGTTCGAGGATTTCCCCGATCTCCAGCACCTCCAGCACCAGGGATTCTGGAGAACTACCCGGCTGGGCGGCCAGGATGTCGAAGACTGTATCGGCAAATCCGGGACTGTCGAGCCCTTCCGGAGTGACATTGACGCTGAGGAAGAGATCCAGGCCCATCTCCCGCCATTGCGCAAGTTGCCGCAGCCCCGTCTGCAGCACGAAGCGCCCCAATGCCTGACGCTCCCGTGCGCCAAGAGAAGAGAGGAATTGGTCTGGGGAAATCTCCTGACCCTCCCTGTGCCAGCGGGTCAAGGCCTCGAGCCCCGCCACTCGACCCGTCGCCAGGGCCACAAGCGGCTGATAGAGTAGCGTCACCTCTCCGGTGATCAAGGCACGTAGGAAATCCTGGCGCAACACTTCATCGCCCATGGTGATGGTGCCGAAATCCGGGTGATAGAGCTGCACCCACCCTTCGCTCGCCCGACCAGGGCTGCACCCGGCAGGGCGCGCCTTGGCCACATACATGGCCTGATCCGCGTGCCGCAGGAGCAGGTCGGCATCCCCTTCGTCGAAGGGGTAGATAGTCAGCCCCAGGCTTGCCTGGAGGCTAATTTCCTTTCCCTTGATCATGAAGGGCTGGGCAATCGCGGCCTGGAGGCGGGCCAGGACCTGATCCAGTTCATCCATGCTGCGCAGGCCTTCCAGCAGTAGCACAAACTCATCTCCGCCCATGCGCGCCACGATATCCGTCCGCCGCACAGCGTCTAGCAGGCGGCGGGCCATTTCTTTCAGTAGGTCGTCACCAGCGTCATGGCCGTAGGTGTCATTGACCGGCTTGAAGGCATCCAGATCGAGAAAACCGACCGCCAGGAGCCACCCCTGACGGTCTGATCGCGCCAGTGCCTTGCCCATCTCTGCATCCAGAGCGCGACGATTAGGTAGTCCGGTGAGCGTGTCGGAGAGCGATTGCCGCGCGAGTTCATCCATCAATCGATGCCGCTCCGTCACGTCCACATAGGTACCGAGAATGCGCTGCACGCCATCCGTTCCATCCAGGCATTGATAGGAAAGATCCATGTATATGATCTCTCCATCCAGACGGCGATAAGGCACATCTCTGAGTGCTCCGTTGCCTCCGCTCAGGACCTTTTGCTCAACCGCGCCTACCCGATCATAGGTTTCCTCGTCGGGATAGAGTCTCCGCGCCGGTTGTCCGACCAAATCCTCCGGGGAAGAGGCCCCGAGCATTTTTAGCACCTGCGTATTGACCCGCTCGAGAATTCTTTCTGGAAAACGCACGACCCCGATGCCGGACGACTGCGAATTTAGTAGCGCCGTGTTGAAGACGTTGGCTTCTCGTTCTCTCTTCAGGATATCCAGACGGTCCAGGCCATAACCGATGTCTTTGGCCAAATCCGTCAATATCTTCTGGAGATCGGCATCGAAAATATTCTCTTCGCCGTGATACACCGTCAAGACGGCCCACCGCTTGCCGCCACGAAAAATGGGCAGAGAGGCGCTCGCCCTAATCTCGAAGGCTTCGGTACGCTGCACCCATGGGGTCATTTGGGGAGATTGGGAGATTGAAAAGATGTAAACCGGTTTTTGATCGCGCCAGGACAGGCCTACGGGGCCTTGTCCCTCTGGGAGCTCTGCGGACGCGGATATACGGATCCCCGCCAAATAATCCACCGCCCCGGCGGCGGCAAGCGTTTGAAACCAGCCATCGTTGTCTGGTTGCCCAATCCACGCCAGCCGCAGATGAGCGTGATGGACGGCCAGTTCGCAGAGGGTGCGCAGCAGATCCGCTTCGTTCTCCATCTGGGCGATGACTTCATTGGCGCTGGAAAGAAGCACACTGAAATCGGTGATCCGTTGCAGGTGCCTGGCGACGTCCTGCTGGGCAGCTTCCAGCGCCTTGCGCTCGGTGATGTCACGCGTGATGGCGAGTAGGTAAGGCCTGTCGACTTCGACAGCCACCGAATTGACTTCCACAGGGAACGTCGAGCCATCCTTGCGGCGGTGTATGGTTTCGAATAACGCGCGTCCCGATTCCTGTAACTGCGCGAACACTTTCTGGGGGGCCACGCTGTGAGCCGTGTCTATGTCGTAAATGCTCATGGACAGGAGTTCTTCCCGTGTGTAGCCCAAGGCGAGGCATCCCGTCGCGTTTATGTCTAAAAAACGCAACGTGACAGGATCGAGCACCTCGATGGCGTCGCTGGAATGATCGAGCAGGGTACGAAACAGCTTCAGGGTCTGACGTTGCAGCTCCCATCGGCGATCCAGGAAGAGGATGCGTCGATAGGCAGCCAAGCCGAATCCCAAAATGATGAGCAGAAAGATCAGAGGGTATTGAATTTGTCGTCGCCACCAGGCGGCCAGCCATTGATCCCTGGGGACGGAGACAAAAGCGGTCAATGGATAACGGCTCAAACGCGTAAAGGCCCCAAAGCGATAGGCCGGCTCCCCCACCTTGACGAAGCCCGCATAAGTTCCATGCCGTGCATGGGGGTCACGCTGCAGGGCCTGCCGCAAGGCTCCTCCTGTGGATACGGGGTGGGCAAGCATCCTGGAGAGATCACCCTGGGGTATGGGCCAGCGCCCTTCAATATGAAAGTCACTCCGGAGCAGACCGACAGCCGTTCCCGTGCGCAAGGGCAGGTGGCTCAGGAAGTCTTCAATACCATTGAAGCGCAGCGGCGTGGCCACGACAAACAAGGGTTGTCCCGCCGGGGAAAACACCGTGCGACTCAGGCGGATAACCCAATGATCGCCCACCAGCGGACCACGCAGCGGGTGATAGACCCGCATGCCATGTGTCCGTAAGACTTTCTGAAAACCCTGCCAGATAGCCGGATTGTTACGAAAATCCGGGAGCGGCTTCCCCGCCGGTACGGCCGTGGAGGCGATCACCTGGCCACTCGGGGCGATGAGATTCGCACTGGCGATATCCGGGGTGGCCTTCAGGTAATCGAGCAGGAGCGTCCGGGCGCGGCGCGGATGCTGGACTGCGTCTGCGCGCTGTAACTGCCCCCCCAAAAACTGGAGCCCGGAGGCGTGGCCGTCCAGCAGCTTCTGCGTGACCGCTGCGACCATGTCGGATCCCAGCGCCAGATGATACTGGCTGTCCTGCTTATAGCGATGCCAAGAGAACCAGGCATACCATCCGGAAAAAACCAATACCCCCACGAGTGTCCCGCAAAAGACCAGAAATATGGTCCACCGATAGGGAGGTATAGTGATGGGACGGGTGAGAAATGCGGGAATTTTCGGGAAGATTTTCAAATTCAATGGTCCCCGCCACCCAGAGAGCTGACGATCATCGCCAAGGTGTCTCCAGTACGGCGTCTCGATGGTCTCAGTGAGTGTAGTAGTGCCGTAATACGCACCCAACAGCTGCAAGCACCCAAACCTCAGGAAACGGGCACTTGTGCGACAGGTTACTTCTTTGTTTGGCGATGGTTATCCGATTTTTTATAGCCTGAAATATGACCGACTTCCATCCAGCCTTTTGTGGGTAAAAAACGATTTGTGGCCAATTGGATCAATGAAGCCTACTGACATGAGATGAATTTAGTAAATCATAGTGTAATTGAGGCAGTTATGCCACAATCTGGCACCCAATGCAGAGAATCACATAGTCAGGCTGAGGAGAGACCAATGACTGCAATCAGTCTAGTGCCGCCGATCAGAACCCAATGAAGGCAGCGCATCCTTCAGCATGTATCAAGATATATCGATATGGTTTCTGTTGTCCATGTTGCCACACCTGCGCCAAAGAAATCTCGATCTTCCGTCCAGATCGGACAA
>JAJYPA010000261.1 GCA_021795795.1 Pseudomonadota bacterium
GGCAAGCCAGTGGAGCCGATTGACCTGGATCGGCTCATTGGGGAGTTGGCCCGGATGCCTGTTCCCCATGATCCAGGTGGCGATGTTCTGGAATAGTCCGATTTGTCGGTTTGGGCAAAAACACCCATATTCTCGTGGCCGGATTGCTCGCCGGGATCGGCGACCAGACCCGGCACCATGAGAGCGCCGCCTGAGCGTGCAGCGCATCAGCGAAGACACCTTCCGGATTCTGGTGAACGCCGGGTCCGTCCGCAAAGTGACCATTCAGCCGGCACCGTGGAACGGCAGGGAGCGCTGGGCGGTGGTGCTCAAGCTCGGCATGGATGAGGCCGTCATCAAATCGGCCCGCGAGGACGTGCGCACCTGGGCGAGTCTCGACAGTCTGGCGCGGTGGCTCAAGGCCCAGGGCTGCGGGGTGGCCGAACTGCGGGTGGCGTGAGTCTCACGGTGACCCAGAGGAGTTCCTGAATGCGCTGGTGGGCCTTCTTGCTGATTCTGCTGTTTGCGGTCTTTATCGTGTTCTGGCCAGGGCATCAGGGGCATGTCGGACTGGGCGCCCATCTGCAGGGCTGGCGGCGTGCTCCAGGCATGGTTCACACATTTCCCTGCCAGGACGCCTTGCGTGCGCTGCAGGGCAAATTCAGGGCCTTTACGGTGGCTTCTGCGTGCGGGAGGATCCCTGCCGCACGGTTTGACGAAGGGATGGGGTTGCCCCATGCTTTGTCACAGTGACCATTGCGGAGGAGGATTTTATGGCGACGACCAGTGCGGAACGGATGCGGTGGAAACGGGCCAGGGACCGTGGTCTGGTCTGGGGCTATGTGTAGCGGCTTGCAATCCAAAACGGCGTGCTCGCAATCCATGGGCTTTTTTGGCTCACATTAACTGCAACTGACGGGCCTTCGTGCTCACATTATTTGCAACTATGCTCGCAATCATCCGCTCGTGCTCGCAATCCATGACGGCGTGCTCACATTAACTGCAACTGACGACACCTAAATCGGCAGACCAACAGCCAGCATTTTGTCCCGCAACTCGGTAGCGCGCGCCGGATCCAGTGTATTATTGAGAAATGCCTTGATCTCGGCCGGTCTGGCGTCGAATTGCTCTACCAGATCCTTGAGGTGATAGCCGTGGCGCGTGAGGGTCGGCTCCAGATCATCCACGTGCGTAGCCAATCAGCATGGCGTTCAGTCCAATAAGTCACGAGATTCAAGTATAGCCGGACTTTGAATATTGGAAAGGGTTTATGAGGTGCCGGATGCCAGATTTCAGCAGTGTTCCGAACGGAGCCTTGGTGCGTCCAAAAAACGAGCGTTTTGTGGACCTGTTCAGTTGCAGTTAATGTGAGCACGCCGTCATGGATTGCGAGCACGAGCGGATGATTGCGAGCATAGTTGCAAATAATGTGAGCACGAAGGCCCGTCAGTTGCAGTTAATGTGAGCCAAAAAAGCCCATGGATTGCGAGCACGCCGTTTTGGATTGCAAGCCGCTACAGCTATGGGGATGAATCCCAGCTCAGTGATACCGCGCTGATCGAACAACTGGCCATCGCTTACTGCAAGGCCCGCAACAAGGAAGGCAACGCCATTGCCCTGGGACTGCTCCGGGAAATTGCCGCGCGGATCGGCCTGTCTGGGTCGTCACTGTGACCTATCCGTCCATGCGGAGCGGTGGCAGAAAGTGCAGGAGCGCGGCGCTTGCTGCTGGTCATAAATAATAGTATGTAGTATGATACAACATATTACATTCAAGAGGATTCCGGCATGGCATCACAGCAAGAGATCTGGGCGGCGGCGGATGCGCTGGTGGAGGCCGGAGAGCGGCCGACTCTGGCGGCGGTGCGCAAGGCGGTGGGTGGTGGGTCGTTCACCACGATCAGCGAGGCGATGGGCGCATGGCGGGCGCGGCAGGCCATCGCGGAGCCGGTCCGTGAGCCCGCGCCGGTAGCGGTCTCTCAGCAAGCAGCGGTGCTGGCCGCTGAACTCTGGGCGCAGGCTTTGGCGATCGCGCACGAACGCTTACAGGCCGACCGGGAAGCGCTGGAAGCCGCGCGGGTGGAGATGGCACGGGAACGGGCCGAAGCGGTGGAGCTGGCCGACCTTCTGGCGGGCGAGTTGGATCAGGTGCGTGCCGAGCAGGAAGCCGGACAGATGCTGCTGGCCGAGAAAGACGAAGCGCTCCTGGAACAGACCCAGGAGATCCACCACTGGCGTGAAGAAGCCGTGCTGATGCGGGAGAAGGCGGCACTGCTGGAGGGTAAGGTGGCGGGGCTGGAGCAGGCGCTCCAGCAGATCAGCCCGAGACGGATCCCGGAGATCGGCACGACCGACGCGTGATGCCGGTTCGTTCCTAATCGCGCATGGCATTATCGCTCAGTATGCTGGTCACGGCTTCGGCGGTGGTCTTGGGTCCCGCACGCAGGCATTCAAGAATATGATTGCTGTCCTGAAGAGAGCGTTTGTCCATACGGGAAATCTTAGGAAAATGACGGGGGGATGGCAATCTGAATGGCGTGAAATGGGCGTTATGTACAGTTTTCGGGGGCGGTTTTTTTTGGCGGGTGTGGGTGAAGGTTCGTGTACCTTGGGGGTACACTTTGGCCTTTTCGTGGGTTCAGAAAACAGGTCAGTCCTTGAACACCCTGTTCCCGATCAGCGACCAGGTCCACGCGGGCGATAGGTAGGCGCGGGCGTCGGTAGGGGAGCAGGTCGCGGATGGCGGATCGCATCGAGGAGGGCCTGTTGCGCGGCCTGGATGCTGGGGTCATCGGCCCGGAGCGTCGAATCGTGAGGGACCATGGCACCATCGGCCTGCACGGTGAATCCGGCTTGATGCAAGCGGGGACCGTCGCGTTCCGGCTGCCAGCCCCCCGTTGCCTGCACATCGCGGGTCATCGCCTGGAAGAGGTTCACGCTCTCCCGGATACGTTCCTCCCGAACGGTCTGTCCCCGCTGCTTGAGCTGTTGCCAGGCGCTTTTCATGGCGCTCAGTTCGGGGGTAAGCTCGGCGGCGTAGGGATGGCTCCAGTCGTTCCGCTCGGGCCGATATTGATATCCCGCTGCTTGTAGCATTTGGGCGCGGAGTTCTGGGGTATCGAGTTTTTCCCGGGCGAGTCGGTTGACCTGCTCGATGATGTGTTTCCGGCACAGGGCAATCTTCCGCTGCCGTTCCAGATGGGCCTCGTGTTGTTGGTGGTAAGCATCCCAGGCCGAGCTCAGGCGCTGCAATTCCGGGCCGAGATCGCCCGCAAAGGGATGGGTCCAGTGATCGTCCGGGGTCCGCTGCCAACCCGCCTGTTCCCAGACATCCCAGAATGTATCCGGGGGCGTCTCCCCAGTGGCCTGTTCCAGCCGCTGGATTTGGGCCTGGATACCTTGCCGGATGCGTTCCCGATCCTGGGACTTTTGGTGCGTCTGCCAGCGTTGCCGGTGGTCGGCCATGGCGTTTCCCAGACGCTCCAGCTCCTCATGCAGCGGATTCGCAAAGGGGTGTGTGCGTGTCGGTCCCCAAGCGCCCGCGAACGGATGTGTCTCGTGGACGTACCCCGCCCTTTCCCACGCATCGGCCAGGGTCTCGGGGTCCGTCTCGGCCGAGGTGTTTTCCACCCGCTGGATTTGCCCGGCGATTCTTCGGCGGTAGCCGTCGATCTCCAGTCGGGTGTCCTGGAGGGCGGATTCCAGGGTCTCCCGAATCCTGACTGCCGACACCCCTGCCTGAGTTGCGGCGTCCTGTGCGATGTGGCACGACCGGGAAAGGGCTTCCAGCGGGTCCGCAGGCGCTTGCGTCCAGAGGGCCATAGTCTGGCGGACCTGGGTGCGCAGCGCTTCCAGCCGTTCCCGACGGATCACCAGCGGGGCATACGCCGCTTCCAGGGCTTTCTGCTCCCTTTTCAAGGCGAAGGTCTCGGGGTGATAGACCAGCGCCCCCCGGGGATGCAACGATCGGCGCCAACTCGCTTCGTATTCGGGCGAGCTATCTTTGTACCCCACCGCCCGCCAGCGCGCGGCTTCCGTCTCCGGATCGTCGAGGGCCTCGGCCTGGCGGTAGTGGGCGATGAGGCGGGCGAATTGCGCACGCAGGCTGGCGAGATGGTGTTCCCGGGCTTCCTGGGCACGGCGTTCCCGCTCTGCAGCTTCCCGGCGCTGCTGTTCCTCGTGGGCCGTCACCCGGTCCTGCCAGCCTTTCCAGGCCGTCTCCCAGGCGCTGATCTCGGGTTGCAGGTACATCGCTTCGGGATGCCGCCGCCATCTTTCCTGCGCGTTGTACCGTTTTTCCAGTTTATCTGCCAGATCGGGCGCCAGTCCGCTGGCATCCATGTGGCGCAATCCCGCGATCTCCCGCTCCAGGATTTGCCGCTGTGGCCCGAGAATCTCGCGCATGGTCTCTGCCACATCGTCCTGTTGCAGGACTGCCGACAGGGCCTTTGCAGCCTCTTCTGGCGCGGACGCCACCAGTAGTACCGGGGCCTGACGGCCTCGGGTCGCGGCGCTGTACAGGAGGCTGCGGCCCATCCCCGTGGTGTCCACGATAACGCGATCCACGGTCACCCCCTGGGCGCTGTCTGCCGTCGCCGCGTAGGCCAGTTCCAAGGCGTCCTGCGTGTAGTCTTTGGGCAGGCATACGATACGGCGCGGGTTTTTCAGCGATTGCAGGGTGAGTGTCCCCTCGGCGTCCACCGCCCGCACGGTCCACAGATCGCCATTGCGTACCCCCAGGTGCCGGTCATTGCGGCGGGTGCGAACCTGATCGCCAATCCCCGCTTTCTGGTCGAAACGCAATGCGGAGCGCAAGTCCACGGACACGCCGCGATGGGCCTGTATGTACTCCGCGATCGTTGCGGCGCTGGCGTTGTCCCGGCACAGGACAAGCACATCCTCGCCCTGGTCACGGTACTGTTCGGCCAGCGCCGCCAGTTGCGCCGGGCGCGACTCTGGCGTGTCCGGATTGACCGTCAAAACGCGACCCTCCCGGTGGATCCGGTCCACCAGAGCCGCCACCGCCGCCGGATTGGACGCGCTCTGGATGCTGCGCAACAGGGCATGTTCTTCCGCCCATGCCGCGCATCGGTAACTGGTCGTGAGGCGGCACAGGGCATCCGGAGCCACCGCCTGCTCCACCACCGCAAAGCTCGCCAGCCGGTCGATGGGCTGCGCCTGGGCACGGTCTCCGATCAGCCAGACCTGCCAATTCGGGGTTTTCTCGACGGCATCGAGGACCCTCTTCAGATCCGATCGGTCGGCAAGCCCGGCCTCATCGACGATCAGCAGGGTTTTTTGCCCTTTGCCTTGCTCCGGATCGAAGCTGGCGAAGACCTGGGCGTCGTTGCAGCGCAGATCTTCCTTCAGCGCCTCGGCCAGCGACCGGTTGCGCGCCAGCACGCGCACCTGGAACCCCTGCCGTTGTGCTGCCGCTACGACGGGTCGTGCCAGAAAGGTCTTGCCGGCACCGGCCACGCCCACGGTGACCGAAAGCGCACGGCCCTGGGCGAGCAGGGCGGCGGCAGAGGCCTGCTCCTGCGTGAAATCCTTGGGGACGGGGACCACGAAACTTGCCCGCCGCACGGCACTCAGGGTGTGCGCTTGTGTAGCCAGGGCGTTTTCTTCCCGGATCAGCCGGTCCGGCACCAGGGAGCGGGTTCGCGTCATCCGGTGGTTGTCCGCCGTCACCGCGCTGATGCCGCCGTTTTCCAGCACTGTGCAGGCGGCTTCCACGTCCATGCCCTGGGCCGGATGCAGCAGGCCCTGGGCCACCAAAAAGCGCAGCAGGCGGGCGGCGGCTTTCTGTGCCTCGTCCAGGGCCAGGCCATCGACGGCCACCAAGCGGGCCGCCACATCGGTGGGCGTGAAGGTCCCCAACACCTCGGTCAGCGTTCGCAACAACGCTCTGGCGTAAGTGTGGACGTCCTGCACCTCCCGCTGGTGGGCGGCCCGCACGAGGATGGACTGGGCGCGATCCAGCGCCGCCATCTCCGTATCGATGGCTTGCCGCCGAGCCTCGATCTCGGCCACTTTCGTTTTTGCGGCGCTGAATCCCAAGGCCGCTTGCGCCCGGATGTGCAAGGGCAACGCCAAGGACGCCAGCGTCTGCGCCAACGCGATTTTTCCGCCGGGGTTCCGGGCGATGGCCGCCACCGCCCACGCTTCCTCTTCGGGCGAGATGCTTTCCAGGGGCTGGTTCAGCAAGGTAAGGTCCGGTACCGGCTTGGGCGGCCTACGGGACGCCCGTACCTGGATGGCGTCCAGCGCCACCCCCGCCGCGTCGATCACCGACCGCCATTGCTCCCGGATGAACTGCGCGGCATCCCCGCCCTCGTGCAACGCCTCGTCCATCCGGTGTTCCAGCGCTTCCGCGATCTCCGCTTTGCGCTCCCGATGGCGCCGCCACAGGCCGGCATCCATCTTGCGACTGCGCAAGGCAAAGGGGACGCCCATCTTTTGCGCGATGTCTTGCATGTGCGCACGAGCCTGGGAAAGGGGTGCCGCGGCGGGCTCCAGGGCGGCAATCTCATACACCGGTACTGAGCCTGCTTCTTTCAATGTCCAATCGGTGATTCCCAAGTGGGTTTGCAGTTGCTGTTGCAGCAGGGCGTTCGCGGCGGCTTCCGCCAGCTTTTGGGCCTGAAACATCATCCGTCCGTCAATGGCCCGGTACGCCCCATCGGCGGCACTGGCGGCATTGGCGGCGACGATGAAGTGCGCGTGCAGATGTGGATCGCCTGCGCTGGTGGTCTGATGCAGGGCACGCACGGCGATCAACCCGGTGATGCGCTCGGAACGCACGCCGCCTTTTCCCCGACGCACGGTGAGCAGTCGCTCCAGGGTCTCGATGTAGCGATCGCTCGCCGCTCGGACGGCCTTTTGTACCGTGTCGCGTATCGCCGCATCCCGGGACGCCATCAACAGGCTGACCGTCTTGGGAGGGGACCAGACAATACCGAACGCGCAGATGCGTTTCTGATCCGCATCTGCGGCATCGTCCGTGCGCAGGGCTTGACCCTCCGGTCCCGTACCATGCTGGATGGTCCGGGCAAGCGCCTTGATATCGGCATCCCCATTGAGGCCCAAGTCCTCAGCCCCCGAACCCACCCACTCCATGGGAATGTTCTGGCGGTCCAGGGATGCGCCATAGTCGTCATTCTCCAGATCCACGGATGCCGGGAACTCGACGAAATCCGGCCCCGTGGGCAGGGGTTGGGATGGGCTCTGTGCGGCCTTCTCGAACCGCTCTGGCCGCCTCTCGCCGGTAATCCACCGACCCAGCGTGCCCACCCCGGAGCGGGTGAGCTTGACCGTCCGCGCTACCATCTCATGACCCCGACTACCCCCCAACCAATAAAGACAGCACACATGCACCCTATCTAATCCGAATAGACATGGAACATGCAGAAAGGTTCCGGATATTGTCGCCATCGGGCATATGTCTTGAGTCGCTCCATAGCGTATTCCATGGGGTATGGTTGGGTGCCGGGATGATGGAGTGGGCGTGATGGCGCTATTGAATGTCTCTCTAATGAGATACACAATCGGGCATTGGTAACCGGAGAAATCCTGATGACTCAAACCTCAATGCTGCATGTTCGCGTAGACGACAAGCTGAAAGCTGACGCGGCGGAGAAACTCGCCAACGTCGGTCTGACCATTTCGGATGCCGTGCGCATCCTGCTCACTCGGGTTACCAAGGAAGGCGGCTTGCCTGTCGGCCTGGTAGCTGACCCGGACGCCTACGACGCATGGTTCCGGGAAAGGGTGCATGAGGCGCTGGATGACACGCGACCGGCTGTGCCACATCATCAGGTCATGGATGAGGTGCAATCGCTGATTGACAGGAAGCGTCGTGCCCGACCTTGAGTGGCGGGAAGTCGCCCGCACCGATCTGCTGGCGATCGTCGATTACATTTCGGATGATAACCCGGACGCTGCCCAACGCCTGAAAGATGACATAGAGGCCAAGGCTGAAAATTTGCTGGAGCATCCAATGCTCTACCGTGCCGGGCGGGTTTCTGGTACACGGGAAATGGTGGTGCGCTCGAATTATGTGGTGATCTACACCGAAGATACCCGTGCCGTGACCATTCTGCGTGTATTGCATGCTGCGCAGCAATGGCCGCCAGTACGAGAGAGTGACTGAACGGCGGATAGGTTTGGGCGGTGGGGCGAGGCCATCGCCGCTTGCTGCGAAGTGCAGAAGTTGAATGTAATGTCCAATGCCGTTTCTCAAAAGCCGTGTACGCGATCCAACGGAAACCGATACTGGGTTATGAGAAGGCCGACGCCTGCAAATGCAGGGGGTTGGTTCTCTCAATGCGGGGCCTCTCAAAAACGGTGGTTTGTGAGCAAGCGAGGCACTAGCACACTAGCATTTTAAATATGTGTAGCTATAATAAATCAATGAAGATCACCTACGATCCCGCCAAGCGCCAGAAGACCATCGCAGAGCGCGATCTGGATTTTGAAGATGCACCGCTGGTGTTTGCGGGAAAGCATTTTACCCGCGAGGACGACCGCAAGGACTACGGAGAAGTTCGCTTCATCACGGCGGGTATGTTGCGGGAACGGATGGTGGTCATGGTATGGACACCGCGTAACGTCGATGATCGGCACATCATCAGCATGAGGAAAGCCAATGAGCGCGAACAAGCCCAATACGCCCAGCATCTGGGTTGATCCGGACGAGGCCCCTGAACTCGGAGCAGAGTTCTTTCGGGAGGCCGACTTATATCAGGGGGATCAATTGGTCAGACGCGGCAGAGGACGCCCGAAACTGGCCAGTCGCAAAGTGCTGCTCTCGGTGCGTTACAGCCCGGAGGTGGTCGCCTACTTTCGGAAGACCGGAGAAGGGTGGCAGTCCCGCATGGATGCTGTACTGCGCGAGTATATCCAGCGCAAGGCGTAGTTCAGTGAGGTTTACCGGACGTAGAAAAGCGGACGGGTTATTGGACACAATCAGGGCCGTTTCCGGCATTGAAAGTGTCCAGTAACCTAGTGTTCAGAAAACGTTACCTGACCAATGGTATGATCGCTGGTATACTGGCTGGTGGCGCAATAGACTAGCTATATTACTCATCTGGTCGTTACATAACTTAAAGCATAAGGAAGAACACATGAAAATAAGCATCATTGGCGCAGCCGCACTCACTTTGGCAATTGCTCCGACCGCCCAATCCGACACTCTCAGTCATGCCCTCAGTCATGCCCTCAACACTGTAGGGGTTTATGGGGAAGTGGCAGCGACGCCATCCAGTCTGAACGCGCATGCCGCTGGGGGGGCCTCTGTTACCGGGAATGGGGGCAACACCACTGGTGGGGTCGGCGTCACAATGACCGGCGTCAACCAGAATCTGTGGTATGTGCACTTAGGTGCAAACTATGCCTTCGCCGCCCCGTTTAATGGCTATACCGGATCAAGCAATGTTCCGATTGTAAACTACTACCTTCCAGCACAGAGCGCTTCCGCCAATGTATCAGGCCACTCGATGGCTTTTAACGCACGCATCGGAAAGCTCTTTGCTGTTGGCCAGGATGCGGCGGTTGGGCCATATCTGGCCTATCAGTACGCAGATTTTAAGATGGGGCTGGACGGCTACACGTCGGCATACCGGAATAATGCGGTAGGCGGCGGAGTTTTCGGGGCGTTTGTTGTTTCGTCCAATATGTCGCTGACCGGGCATCTTGGATATTTGGCGGGCGTTTCTGCATCGGGCTCCGCTGCCGGATATTCCGCGAATAATCCTCCATCCTCTGGAGTCCTACAGGTGGGCGCAAAGCTGAACTACCGCTTTGACCACGACTGGAGCATGTTCGGTGGCATTAATTACGACCGTTATTCGGCATCATATAGCTACACGCCGATAGCGTTGAATGCGAGCGCAACAATCAACGATGTTCGCGGCATAGTGGGGATGGTTTACCACTACTGATGACGGATTATGTACGCGATGAGGCTCTCAGTGGTGGCCGTTTTCTACAACTAGTTGAATTGCTCCAAGTATTTTCCTTGCAGCCGTTTATAATGGTTCACTCTCCAATTATCTCTGGTCGAAAAACCAGTTGAATGCAGGTCGGAGCGTCTTCAAAGGCAGGTCGTTATCCTAAACCTCATTTACACAAAATTCAGGATACCATCGTATCCAATAAAATATATTACGTTATTTATCATTTGTTGAACCAAACGCAATGGCGGCTTTACGTCGTGCAGCAGAGATGCTGCTGGCGGCTGTTATCCGTGGTTTTTTCTTTCTCCTGCAATAAATTATAAATCTATTTCGAGCCTTATCTATGCTTTTTAATTTAGGAAGAACTGTTTTTACAATGCTGTCAATATCATGATATATAAATTCTCCAGTGAGGGGGTAATAAAACCCCACGTGGGTCACCGGTTTAGGGCTATCATCTATGCCAAGTAAAAGAATATCTGGGGTATCCATTTAACCGGAGTTGGGCGTAAGCTGAGCGGATGGGAAGTCCTCGCGCCAGCATTCACTACCCGAAGTCTCTTGGGGAATTTCAGGCTTGGTTCCTGACGGATGCTGATTGTCT
>JAJYPA010000019.1 GCA_021795795.1 Pseudomonadota bacterium
GCTTGGTTTCGCCAATTTGTCTCGACAAAATCAGGATCACGACCGTGAACAGACCCTGACTTTGGCGGCGTGTCTAGGCAAGGTATTGGCCCACCCGGTCTTGGCGCCCTGTGCCGTCCCCCCTTGTCCGGTAAGCGCATTGGATGGCTATGCTGTGAATACCGAGGATCTGTGCGCGGAGGGAGAAACCTGTCTCCCGGTCAGTTCTCGTATTGCCGCAGGTCAAGTTGCACCTCCTCTCACAGGGGGTACAACGGCTCGAATCTTCACCGGCGCTGCCCTCCCTCCCCATGCAAATGCCGTTATCGCACAGGAAGCGAGCTATCTGTCTGGTGATCTGGTCTGCTTTACGCAAAAACCCATTGTCGGCGAAGACGTCAAAGCCACCGGAAGCGATCTGGAAGAAGGACAACTGCTGCTTGAACGTGGTCGACGTCTGCAGCCGCAGGATATCGCACTCGCCGCTTCGGCCGGTATTGATCGACTGACTGTATTCCAGCCACTGAGGGTTGCAGTCCTGTGTAGCGGGGATGAGTTGGTCGACCCGGGCCAACCGTTGAGCCCCGGGTGCATATACAACGCCAACCGTTTCCTGATTCCAGCTCAGGTGGAAGCGCTGGGCATGTTGGCGATCAGTGTTGAGCGACTTGCCGATACCTTGTCCGCTACCCGGGAAGCCCTCTTCGCTGCTGCTGAAATCGCAGATGTCATCATTACGACCGGTGGAGTATCGGTAGGCGAAGAAGACCACATCCGGGCGGCCATTCGGTCGTTGGGCACAGTACATATCTGGCGTATCAACATGCGACCGGGCAAACCCTTTACCTTCGGTCAGATTGGCGAGGAATGTATTCCGGTTCTGGGACTGCCGGGCAATCCTGTTTCGGCTTTCCTCAACTTCGCGTTGCTGGCTCAACCCTTCCTGTTGAAAGCGCAAGGTGTTGTCGCACACCAGCCGCTCTCGCTGCGACTACCGGCTGGATTCGATCGGCTAAAACCAAAACCCCATCGCGAATTTCTCCGTGCCCGTATTGATCCCGCCGATCCGCTTAGCCACGTCATGCTCTACCCGAATCAAGGTTCCAGTGCGCTGATTTCAACCACGTGGGCCAATGGAATCGCCGTACTGCGAGAACAACAAACTATTCAGGCGGGTGATCTAATCGAATTCATACCCTTTTCATGGATGAATTGAATCTTGATCGTTGAGACCCAATGTTTTTTAGCTTCGGAATATGTCTTTTAGTCCTAAACGAATAGAATCAGCACGCCGAATCATGGATTTTTGCGTATCTGAAACCGATTATCACCCCGGCGAATGCACTAGAAACATTAGAGCACCTCGAACAATCTTTCGAGGCGCCCTCTAGAACGCAACTAAGACTCGAAGGTATCACTTCGTTGATTTATTTGGCCTGTACGCCCTCTTCCAAACCGGCGGCAAACGTCAGATGCGCAACATTGTCGCGTGCAAAGAAGCCCTGGAAGCCATCGAAGCGCTGAACATACTCGATGATCAGCGAGGAGAAGTCCGAAGCGGAAGAGAAAATCTGTTTGAGTCCTTCTTCACGGGATCCGACCGTATCGAGCAGGAAACGCTTGCCTTGGGACGCAATGGCACTGACGACAAAATCGATATTTTCGACGCCATTGGTCTGCCCATCGGTGACAGTAAGCGCCATATGATGCAGGCGCGGGCCGTAATTACGCACAAAGGATTCCGTCGGACTGGGAAGCTTATCGAGGTGATTCACACAGTACGGCAGATTATTCGCCGTAAATACCTTCGCTGGCGACATGGACTCCGGGTGGCCGCGCACGTTCTTGGTGACGTTGGTCGATGAATTCTGATCCTTGATGTCGTAACTGCCCCAGTAGTAATAACTGGAAAGCGCGAGGTACTCAAGCAGCGCCGCTTCACGGTTCTGGCTGTACACGCGGGTAGCCAAATGGTCGATCGGCAAGAGCAGGTTCTTGATGCCGATGTGTTCCTGCATGATCTTGCCGCGCTCATAGGCCGCTTGAGCATCCGCCATGATCGTCGAGATGCCATGCTGGTATACCCGGATACCATCGAAGGGTCGCTCCATGTAACCGACTACGTTCTGAGTATAGGGCGACGGTTTGGATACGCTGAAATTCAGCGGCAAGTCGAGTTCGGTCAACTGCCCCATAGTCAAGAAGCGGAACTCCCGCTCCTGTTGCATGGCCACCACGTCCAGACGGTCGGTGACCCCCAGAATCTCGCCGAGATAGCGGCTGTGCGGTCGCCGCGCTCCGATCGGATACTGGTCGTTCAGGCTGCGGAACAGATCGGTGTAATCCGGGTCCTTGATTTCTCGCAGGAGGATGTCCGGCGAGTTCATATCGATCCGCAGCACATGCGTCATGTGTTTGGGGCCATCCAGGGTGACCAGATAGTGGTATGGCGTCATCAGCGCCAATTCGGCAATATATTCCAGCGACTTTCCGGGTTCGACAGCAATCAGCAAGGCTTCGATGTCACCGATCATGTCGGTCAGCCCACAGCGGTCGCGCTCGGCGAGTACGCGAAACAGATACTCTTCGAAAAAGGCCGAATTTTGCTTGTCGCCAAAACGCTTGAAACTGTTGGAATCGAACATGATTGCCTCCGATGGAATAAGTTAACTGGGCTGCCAACGCAAATCGAGCGTGAGTGGAAAACGGGGATTGATCGGTTCAGGTGGTGCCGTAAACTGACCCGGCGTGTGACCATGATCCCAGAAACGCGACCGCCGCCTAGATTCCGCTTCCAGGGCATTGATCGGAAAAGTGTCGTAACTTCGGCCACCGGGATGACTCACATGATAGGTGCAGCCGCCAAGCGCCCGATCATTCCAGCCATCGACGAGATCGAACCGCAACGGAGCCTGCACACCAATGGTCGGATGGAGCGCCGAGTACGGAGCCCAGGCTTTGAAACGAACACCCGCGACGAACTCACCCGGTATCCCCGTGGGGTGCAGCGGCACCCGCCGCCCATTGCAGGTCACGTAATGACGTTTACCGATCAGGTTCTGCACCTTGATCTGCACCCGCTCAATGGACGAATCGACATACCTCGCTGTGCCACCGGCTGCCATTTCTTCACCCAACACGTGCCAGGGCTCGATGGCTTGGCGAATTTCAATGATCACGCCGTCGTAGGTCACGCTGCCATATCGAGGGAAGCGGAATTCGAGGAACGGTACGAACCACGCATCGTCAAATGTATAGCCGGATTCTCGCAAGTCGGTGCAGATATCACGCATATCCTGTTCGATGAAATGCGGCAGCATGAAGCGATCGTGCAGTGAAGTCCCCCAATCGACGAGACGGCCATGCAACGGCGTTTTCCAGAAACGCGCCACGAGCGCACGCAACAACAGCGATTGCACGAGGTTCATACGCTCGTGCGGCGGCATTTCGAAAGCACGCAACTCGAGCAAACCCAGGCGACCCGTGGAGGAATCCGGTGAGTAGAGCTTGTCGATACAGAATTCGGCACGATGCGTATTGCCGGTCAAATCGACCAGCAAATGACGCAACAGCCGATCGATCAACCACGGTTGAGCAGATTCCGTACCTGCTGGAAACATAAGATCAAGCTGCTGGAAGGCAATTTCCAACTCGCCCAAGGTGTCGTCGCGGGCTTCGTCCACACGGGGCGCCTGACTCGTCGGGCCGATGAACTGACCGGAAAACAGATAAGACAGCGCAGGATGTTGTTGCCAGTACGTCAAAAGACTCTTCAGCAAGTCCGGGCGTCGCAGGAACGGACTATCGGCAGGGGTGGCGCCACCCAGAGTCACATGATTGCCGCCGCCTGTTCCCGTATGCCGACCATCGAGCATGAACTTCTCGGCCCCCAGACGAGCAAGACGCGCCGATTCATACAGGAAGTGCATGTTCTGCTCGAGCGTCGACCAGTCACTGGCTGGATGAATATTGACCTCGATGACGCCGGGATCCGGCGTAACAGAGAGCGACTGCAAACGCGGATCCCGAGGGGGGGTATAACCCTCGATTCGTACCGGCTGTTTCAGCGTTTTCGCACAGTATTCGATGGCAGCAACCAGCTCGAGCCAAGCTTCTAACGAATTAATCGGCGGCATGAAGACATACAGGACGCCGTCCCGAACTTCCAGCGTCAACGCGGTATGAATAACTTCTTCCGGGTTGACCTGTGCAGGCGGTGGCTCGGTAGGGCTGAGTTTGAGCGAGGCTGGCGTGCGCGGATAATCACCCAGCACCTGGCGGGTGGCAAATGGATCAACCGGAAAATCGATCGGTTGCGCTTTGGGGTGAACCCAGGGCAGGCTATCGAGCGGCAGTCTCAAGCCAAGAGGCGAATCACCGCCCAACAAGTAGAGGCGTTCGGTACGCAAGGGCCACAGACTGGATACCCATTGGGTTTTATTGGAATCCAGCGCCTTCAGCGGCAGAACATACCCGACAACATCCCCCAATCCTGATCGCAGCTTACGCGAAACCTGCCCGCGCTTACCCGCATCCTTGAGGTCGATTTTCATAGGGTCGAGATTGACCGGTAATGCTGATTCCATGGATAACGCCAGCAATGGATCTTCATAAGCCGCAATCACATAATCGGTCGAAAGCTGTAGGCGCGATGCGAGTAGATGAGCAAAGTGATACGCCCGTGCTTTGGGAATGGGTGTCGCATCCGGCTTCGGATTCTCTGCGATCAACTCAGGATCGTGCCAGACGGGCACACCATCGGCACGCCAGTACACACTGAGCGCCCAGCGTGGCAGGGGCTCGCCGGGATACCATTTCCCCTGACCGTAATAACGTAACCCGCCCTGAGCAAACTGCCGGCTCAGGCGGGACATCAGATCCTGAGCGAGCAACCACTTCTGCTCGCCCAGTGCATCGGTATTCCACTCCGGCCCGTCCATGTTATCGATGGAGACGAAGGTCGGTTCGCCGCCTTGGGTAAGGCGCACATCGTTTGCTTGCAGTTCGGAGTCAACCCAGTAGCCAAGGCCCTGTATCGCCTGCCATTGGGCTTCCGTATAAGGTTTAGTGACGCGCGGATCTTCATGGATGCGGGTGACACTCATGTCAACGATCAACTCGGATTCACATACGCTCGTCATGCCGGTGATCGGTGCCGCTGATATGGGTTGAGCCGTGGCTGCCAATGGAATGTGACCCTCACCGGCCAGAAGACCGGAGGTCGCATCCAGACCGATCCACCCGGCACCAGGTATATAGGCTTCGCACCAGGCGTGCAGATCTGTGAAGTCCGACGTCGGGCCACTTGGGCCATCGAGGGATGGCTGATCGGCCACCAACTGAATCAGATAGCCAGAAACAAAGCGCGCTGCAACACCCAAGTGTCGCAAGGCCTGAACCAGAAGCCATGCGCTATCACGGCAGGAACCTGACCCTATGGAGAGGGTTTCTTCGGGTGTTTGCACCCCAGGCTCCATCCGGATCAGGTAGGACACACTGCTTTGAACCTTTTGATTGAGACGAACCAAGAAATCATTGATGGTCAAGTCCTTGGGCATATCCTGGGTGAATTGCGCCAACCATTTCCTGAAGTGCTTATCGAGAGGTGCCGCCTCGAGAAATGGTGTCAATTCCGCCTTCATCACATCGGGATAGGCGAAGGGATAGTGTTCGGCCCAAGGCTCTACAAAGAAATCGAAGGGGTTGATGACCGTCATGTCGACAATCAAATCGACCGTCACTTCCAGTGCGACGGTCGGCTCGGTGAAGGTCAGGCGGGCGACAAAGTTTCCATAAACATCTTGCTGCCAGTTGACGAAGTGCTTTCCGGGCAGTACATGAAGGGAATAGCCCAAAATCGGGGTACGGCAATGGGCGGCCGGGCGTAGGCGGATCTCATGCGGTGAAAGAACAACGGACCGATCGAACAGATATCGGCTTTTGTGGTGTAGCGCAACGCGGATGGTCATATGGGCGGTATCCCTGTGTTCAATAATTTACTGTCAGCCGGCGGTTGATCTGTCTGTGAATCCGGCACCGGACAGACCCACTCCGGGTTGGGCAGCTGGGCAAAAACGCTTTTCAGCCCTTCACTCCAATTGGAACTGATAGAGGAGAAATAGGGGTCACC
This sequence comes from Pseudomonadota bacterium, assembly GCA_021795795.1. The sequence continues at coordinate 6,110 of JAJYPA010000019.1, forward strand.
TTCCTGCAACTGCTTGATGTTGTCCAGCGACAGGCTATTGGTCACATAGCAAGCCATGTCGATAGGCATTCCCACGGAGACATTGCTGCGCATGGTGGAATCAAAAGAAACCAGCAGGCATTTGATCGCTCGATTCAGAGTGGTTTGCGGATTGATGATCCGGTCGATGATCGGTTTGCCGTACTTGATTTCGCCAATCTGGAAGAACGGCGTGTTATCGGTCGCCTCGATGAAATTGCCCTCGGAATACACCAGGAACAAACGTGGCGGTTCACCGGCAATTTGACCCCCGACAATGAAGTTGGCGCTGACATCGATATTACCCGCCATCAGGAAAGGACGGTCTGTGTTCTGCACATGGCGCAAACAGCCACCCAATAATGAGGCTACATCGAACATGGATGTCGCATTCCAGATATTCAGTTGCTCAGGACTGCGGCCCTGTATTTCCAACTGGTTGATGGAATTTTGCGTAATCGACAGATTGCCGGAGCTCAATATAACAATGACGCGGTCGCCCCGGTTCACGAAGCTGCGCATTTTCTTGAAGCTGGAAATCTGATCGATCCCTGCATTCGTGCGCGAATCAGAGGCAAAGACCAACCCAGCGTTGAGTTTGAGCGCAACACAATAAGTCATGATGAAAAAACCACGGATAAACGGATCCTCATTGTACTTGCAATTGGAATCGATCGGGCCGGATTCCATCCGGCTGCTTATCATCCCTGAGTGAGAGAAAGGCTTCGTGAATTTCACTACTCAACTCATGCGTTCTGGCGAGAAACTCGGTAAGAAACTCATGCAGACCGTGGGCGAAAATATCTTCGATAAGGCCATAGTGCAACGAGGCGTGCAACTCACCTGCCAGACGGCGTGCTTCTGCACCGGTCGGGCCATTGATCAACCCCAATGTGGCATCAACCTCATTAAGGCAGGCATGCAAGGAGCGGGGCATATCGGCCCGCAAAATCAGTAATTCGGCAACACGCAGCGGCTTGATGCTGTCCCGGTAGATTTTCCGATAGGCTTCTTGCGCACTGACCGAGCCGAGCAGAGAACCCCATTGGTAATAATCGGCGGCACCACCCACATCCTGCACACTGGGCAACAGGATGTGATATTTCACATCGAGAATACGCGCCGTATTATCCGCACGCTCAAGAAACGTGCCCAACCGAATGAAATTAAGGGCATCGTCCTTGAGCATCGTGCCCAGCGTAACACCACGGAACAGGTGCGAACGTTCCTTTACCCAGTCAAAAAAACCCTCTGGATTCGTTTTGTTAAGCGAGGGCAGCATTCGCTTCAAATCCAGCCACATGCTGTTGATGATTTCCCACATTTCGGAGGTAATCGCGCCACGAACGGCACGCGCATTTTCACGCGCTTCCATGAGACTGTTATAGATACTGGATGGGTTTGCCGGGTCCAGCGTCATGTAATTTGTGACATTCGCCTGAACGGCCAGACCATGTTTTTCTTCATAACCTTCAGCCGATCCGCAGATGTTAAGCGGTGCATACCACAGTCGGGCGTCTGCCCCCTCCTCGCCATCCGGTAACAGCGATGTGCGCGTTGCTACGTCCAGCACCCGTGCGGTATTTTCTGCCCGTTCGATATATCGAGCCATCCAGAATAGGTGATCGGCTGTGCGTGAAAGCATGGTCATGATTCAGTCCTCCAATACCCAGGTATCTTTTGTTCCGCCACCCTGTGACGAATTCACCACTAAAGAACCCTCTGTTAGAGCTACTCGCGTCAACCCGCCCGGCGCCAGGCGGATTTCCTTGCCGGACAAGATGAAGGGGCGCAAATCCACATGCCGTGGCGCTATCCCGCTTTCAACCATGGTCGGACAAGTGGAAAGCGCGAGTGTCGGTTGTGCAATGAATCCGGCCGGATTTTCCAGAATGCGCGACCGGTACGCCGTGATTTCCTTCTTCGAACTCGTCGGCCCGACCAACATGCCGTAGCCGCCGGAACCTTGCACTTCCTTGACGACCAGCTCCGACAAATGTTCAAGCACGTATTTTAGATCATCGGGGCTATCGAGACGCCAGGTAGGCACATTGGAGAGTAATGGTTTCTCGCCCAGATAGAACTCGATCATTTCTGGAACGAACAGGTACGTGGATTTGTCATCGGCAATCCCTGTACCTACACCATTAGTCAGAGAGACGGATCCATGCCGGTACGCATCAAACAGACCCGGTACACCCAGGACCGAATCCGGGCGAAAAGCCAAAGGATCGAGATAATCATCGTCTAAACGACGATAGATCACATGTACTTGCTGCGCCCCTTGTGTGGTTCGCATGTACACCTTGTAGTTGCTGACGAACAGATCCTTGCCTTCAACCAGCTCAACACCCATCTGGCTCGCCAGAAACGCATGTTCGAAATAGGCACTGTTATAGGGGCCCGGTGTCAGGACGACGATCACAGGGTTATCAACGTGCGTGGGCGATGACTCACGCAGTGTTTCAAGCAAGAGCTGCGGATAATGCGCAACCGGCTGGATCGTACGCTGGGTAAACATATTCGGGAACAACCGCATCATGGTATTGCGGTTTTCAAGCATGTAGGAGACACCCGAAGGGGTGCGCAGGTTGTCTTCCAATACGTAAAAATCGTTTTCAGCTACCCGGACCAAATCAATGCCTGCAATCTGGGCATAGACTTGATTCGGCAGATCAACTCCCTGCATCGCAGCACAGTACATACTGTTACCCAGCACTTGAGACGCCGGAATGACACCCGCCTTGATGATCTCCTGATCATGGTAGATATCATGTAAGAACATATTCAGCGCACGAACACGCTGTTTGAGACCGAGTTCCAATCGCCGCCACTCAGCGGCACTAAACACACGCGGCACCACATCGAACGGAATCAGCCGTTCTTCAGAAGAATTCGCCCCATAGACAGCGAACGTAATCCCCATTCGACGGAACAACAGTTCCGCATCACGCTGTTTGTGTACGAGCACCTCGGTAGGTAAAGAAGTCAACTGACGAACAACCTCAGCGTATTGAGGACGTGCCACCTGACCGTCGAAGCCATACATCTCATCAAAACCGCTATACAGATAAATCGGGTCTTTCATGGTTTCCATTGATTGCTCACGGTAAATTTTCCACTGACGGAATTCGCTTCTTAAAGCACAGACAGCAAGAGATACGCCAATTTAAACTAAAAAAACAACAATTTGATTAAAATAGGTTTTACACAAGAACAAGGAGATGAAGAATAGGCTCAACGCACCATTTAAGAACTCCAAATAACATGAAATGCACTACTTTATGGCAAAAAACAGATCAAAGTTCGTAACCAGAACTAGTCAAGATTCACTTAAAAACAATAAATCACATCGAATCCATTAGAGAGCGGGAATTTTTTTAAGGAAGCTTCCATGTCACTTAAAAGTGAACAGCAGTCCATATAGGCGCACCAAAATGTGACCATGAAATAGGATTGATCGAAAGTTGCATTGGGAACCTCTGATTAAATCAGAGGTTCCGTGCGGCACCGTGATATGCAACCAAAAACGATCACGTAAGTGAATGTTCACGAAAAATAATCAAAAATCTCATTTTTTTGATTTTAGACCTCTGAACATTTAATGATGGAACTATTCAAAACTTCCTTGTGATCAACGGATAGAGGAACGCCTGTTACAAAAAAGGATCGATATTCCGTGAAATCTGCTCCAGCGCCTGACGAATCTGCGTGAGCGAAGAAACATCTGAATCAGGGCTCAAAGGGGAAAGATAAGTCAACTCAACGGCATGTTCATCCATCACCGGGATAGTCTGAACATGTTTCGTCAAATCGAGGGATTCAGCGGCAAGCACCACGACAGGGGCAATATCAGAGCGCAAATCATGCTCCTGATCCATGGCTGTCTTGCCAGATGGCTGCTTGAAAATCTGGGCGAGCTGCTGGCGAGCGCCAGCAATGGTGAACCCCTGCTCATACAAAAGGCTGCGTATCAGTCGAATGAGCTCAATATCATGCCGTTGATAGTAACGCCGGTTGCCACGACGCTTGGTCGGCTTGAGCTGAGTAAACTCCTGTTCCCAATACCTCAACACGTGTGACTTGACATCACACAAGCCGCCTACTTCACCAATCGTGAAGTAACGCTTATTGGGAATCGGCGGCAGGCTCGATTCAGGATGCGTCAGAGCCGTCATAGGCCTCAACCATGGCCTTCAGTTTTTGCCCGGCACGGAAGGTCACCACACGACGTGCCGATACGGGAATCATCTCGCCCGTGCGTGGGTTGCGGCCGGGGCGTTCGTTTTTATCGCGCAACTGGAAATTACCGAAACCGGAAAGTTTGATTTCCTCGCCCGATTCGAGCGTGGCACGGAGTTCTTCGAAAAAAATATCAACAAAATCCTTGGCTTCGCGTTTATTCAAGCCAAGTTCGGCGTGGAGTTTTTCGACCAGATCTGCTTTGGTTAAGGCCATGAAATGCTGTCCCTTAGGTGCGCAATTGAATATTATGCTGCGCAAGATTTGCGCGTATGTCGCTGATTATACCGACAATTTCATCATCCGTCAGTGTGCGCTCGGATTCCTGGAAAATTAATTTGACCGCGACACTTTCAAACCCCGGTTCAATACCGGCACCAACGTACCGGTCAAAGACGCCAACCTCGCGCAAACTCGCCGGACCGCCGTTCCTGATCAGAGATAATAATTCTGCAATCGGCATGGTGGCCGGCTTCAGGAGCGCCAGATCCCGTCTGACTTGCGGGAACCGCGAGCGTGGCTTGTTCATCGGCAGATGCCGATATTGCAAGGAATGAAGATCGAGTTCCAGGACAAAAACCGATCCATTGACGTCCATTTTTTCTGCTATGTCAGGATGAATGGCGCCCAACCAGCCGCAAGGATGGCCATAAATTAGAATTTCTGCACTTTGCCCGGGATGCAATGCCGGGTGCGCAGCGGCCCGGAAGCTGACGTTGTTCGCGTGATCCGACGAGGGATCAAGACTGAAACCGAGGTGCAGCAGGAGTGCCTCGCAATCGCCCTTGAGGTCGAAGAAGTCTGCCTGAGTGCTTTTTTCGCCCCATTGCTCCGGCCAACGCCCTCCCACGATCACCGCGGCGAGTTGATCAATTTCCTGCACATCATCAAGCGAACCCTTGAAACTTCTGCCCATTTCAAACAAACGTACACGCGACTGCTGACGATTCTGATTGAAGGCCACGGCCTGCAACAATCCCGGCCACAGGCTTTGACGCATGACGGCCATCTCGCTGGAAATCGGGTTTGCGAGTGCAATACCAGGCGCGGACGTAAAAAGTTCTGCGATGGCAGGATCAATGAAACTGTACGAAATCGCTTCGAAGTAACCCCGGCTTGCCATGAAATCAGCAACTTTAGCAATGCTGTTCTCGGTTTCCGGTCGGACACCAATCGTCAGAGGCGAACGCCCCATTGGCGCACGAAATGCGTCAAAACCGAGCAATCGCGCCAATTCCTCAAGCAGATCTTCAGGAATCACCATATCGAAGCGATGACTTGGCGGAGTGACTGTCAATACGGTATCTGACTGAAATTCAACGATGCAACCCAAGCGCACGAGAAATTTCCTTGCTTGCTCTGGCAAAATAGCCAAGCCCAAACGACGCTCAGCCCAACTCATATCCAACTGGATAGCAGCAGGAACCTGCGGTGCCTTGGCTCCCTGAGCCGCACTGGCATTACCCACCTGGCCGCCGCATATCTGATGAATCAGCGTGGCGGCACGCGACAAGGCTCGTGCCGGTAGCAGCGGATCAACGCCCCGCTCGAACCGGAAAGCGGCATCAGTAGTTAGCCCCAGACGCCGGGCACGGCCAGCAATCGTCTCGGGCGTAAAGTGAGCCGACTCGAGGACGATGTTTACCGTTCCGGCAGACACGGCCGACTCCAGACCACCGATGATCCCCGCCAGCGCGACCGGACCCGCTTCATCGGCGATCACGAGGCAATCGGCATCCATTTCCAGCTTTTGCTGATTGAGCGCATCCATGGTTTCACCCGGACGTGCACGCCGAACGGTCAAGCCACCCTGCAGTTTTTGCTGATCGAAGGCGTGCAAGGGTTGCCCCAACTCGAGCATGACGTAGTTGCAGACGTCCACGATCGGCTCGATCACCTTGATCCCGGCACGACGCAGACGTTCAGACATCCACATGGGCGTTTTACGACCGGCAGACACACCACAGATAACTTGGGTCAAATAAACCGGGCAATCATCGGGAACGGCGATTCGAGCAGGCTGAACGGCTTCCGACGTAACCTGAGCGACAGAGGATTGATCACACGGTGTGATATCCAGATCGAACAATGCCGAACAATCACGTGCAACACCCAAAATCGAAAGCGCATCACCCCGGTTGGGGGTTATTCCCAACTCGATGATGGAATCATCCAGATTCAGCCAGTCGCGAATGGATTGTCCCAATGGTGCGTCCGAAGGCAATTCCCACAACCCGTCGACAACGCTGGGCATACCCAACTCGCTGGCGCTACACAGCATTCCTTCAGAGGGAACACCACGCAATTTCGCTGATTTGATGACCAGTCCGCCCGGCAGTTGGGCGCCCAGGGTCGCCAATGGCACACGCATACCCACACGTACATTGGCAGCGCCACAAACGATCTGGTATTCATGGGTACCGTCGGTCACGCGGGTGATTTTGAGCTTGTCCGCATCCGGATGCGGCTCAACGGAACGCACCTCGGCAACCACAACACCGCTGAACGATTCTGCCGCCGGCTCGATGGCGTCGACCTCAAGGCCTGCCATTGTCAAACGATGGGCCAGAGTAGCCGTATCAACCGGCGGATTAATCCATTCGCGCAACCAAGATTCAGAAAATCGCATAAGAAGCTCGTGTATTTAAGCTGAAAGAAAGACCGGACATATCACACGAATTGTTCGAGGAAGCGCAGGTCATTATCAAAGAATGAGCGCAAGTCATCGACACCGTAACGCAGCATCGCCAGACGTTCCACGCCCATGCCAATCGCAAAGCCACTGACTTTGGCCGGATTGAGACCTACGGCGCGCAAGACATTGGGATGAACCATACCGCTGCCAAGCACCTCGATCCAACCTGTTTTCTTGCAAACCCGGCAACCCTTGCCGCGGCAATGGACACACTGGATGTCTACCTCGGCTGAGGGCTCCGTGAACGGGAAAAAAGAGGGACGTAGTCGGATCGGCAAGTCATCCTGTTCAAACAACGCCCCCAGAAACTGTTCCAGTGTGGCACGCAGATCGGTGAACGTGACGTCTTCATCCAGATGCAGCACTTCAATTTGGTGGAACATGGGTGAGTGCGTCATGTCCGAGTCACAACGGTATACCCGTCCCGGCGCCAGAATCTTGAGCGGCGGGGTCTGTGATTGCATCGTGCGGATCTGAACGGGCGAAGTATGGGTACGCAGCAGACGTTCCGCATCGAAGTAGAAGGTATCGTGCATGGCGCGAGCCGGATGGGTCAGCGGAATATTCAGTGCCGTGAAATTGTGCCAGTCATCTTCGATCTCCGGCCCTTGAGCAACGGAGTACCCCATTGACCCGAAGATGGCCTCCACGCGCCGAATCATTCGTGTCACCGGATGGATGCCACCCGGCGATTGCCCCCTGCCCGGCAGAGTCACATCAATTCGTTCTGCCTCTAGCTTCTGCGCAAGAGCGACTTGCTCAAGTTCATTCCGCCGCATGTTAAGGGCAGAAATGATGGCTTCCTTAAGCTCATTGATTTGTGCACCCCTTGCACGGCGGGCTTCAGGATCCAGTGAACCCAGTTCTTTCATGAACTGAGTCACCACGCCCTTCTTACCCGTATAGGCAACGCGAATCTCTTCGAGCGCGGCGACATCCATCGCCTGCTCGATCGAATGTATCGCTTCTGCCTGAATGTCAGCCCATTGATTACCCACGCATCTGCTCCCAATAACGCCCTGATGACCGAATCTGATTTTTCGATCGGTTGGATTAATCGATGAAGTCAACCCATATAGCGGGATCATAACCGTAAACGATTGACATCATGGATTAATCCGCCGGCACGTCACGCTATGATTGACCCACCAACGAAAAGGCGCTCTTGCGAGCGCCCGATTGTATCCGATTACATCACGTCGATGATGTAGATCAAAGAATGATCAAATACCAAGGGCTGCCTTCGCTTGTGCTGCGATTGCGGCAAATGCAGGCTTGTCGAATACGGCAAGATCAGCCAGAACCTTGCGGTCGATTTCGATATTCGCCTTGTGAATACCATCCATCAAGCGACTGTAAGACAACTCGTTGTTACGAGCCTCGGCATTGATCCGGGTAATCCACAGTGCGCGGAAAACGCGTTTCTTGGCCCGACGGTCACGGTATGCGTATTGGCCGGCTTTAATAACGGCTTGATGGGCAACCCGGAACGTACGCGAACGGGCACCATAGTAACCTTTCGCTTTATCGAGGACTTTCTTGTGTTTTGCGCGGGCGTTAACGCCACGTTTTACTCTAGCCATGGTTCAGTGCTCCTTACGCGTACGGCAACATGATGTGAATCGACGGAACATCACGTTCGTGAACGTACGAAGGTGATCCCAATTGACGCTTACGCTTGGATGACTTCTTGGTCAGAATATGTCGCATGTGCGACTGCTTACGCTTGATGCCACCAGCGGTAATTTTGAACCGCTTGGCTGCACCGCGATTGGATTTGATCTTCGGCATATCGACTCCAGTTTCACTGTTTATGTTTATGACACCCAATACGTCGGAGTTAATTAACGCATTGAGGCTAAGGAACCTCTGATTAATTCGGAGGTTCCACGCGGCACAGGGAAGTGCCACCATGTTCAACACGCAGGTGATTGAACATGAAGCAAAGCAAAAGTCACGCCTTTTGCTTTGTGTGCTCTGAGGTTTCCAGGATGGAATTATTCAGAGCCTCCCAAGTCTCCCCAAAACCTCAAGACAGTGAAAAACCATCTCGAGTCAATGTACACACAATGCGCACACGGAGGAATTCTTTATCTTGGTCGCCGCCAGCCAAAATTCATTCAAAACAGAGCAAGCCGGCAACCAAGATCAAAGTGGCGCAAAATGCTACTAGAAAATTGGGGAACAAGCAAGATTAATTGACCGCCAGATCAGGCCCAGCCAGCGTCACGGCGGGCCTTCAGAGTTAATATCCGGTGTATTAACCTGTTTTCTTCGGAGACAGCACCATGGTGACTTGACGTCCTTCCATCTTGGGTCGCTGCTCGACTGCCGCCAACTCGATCAGATCCTGTTCGATTCGATCGAGCAGGATGCCAGCCACTTCCTTATGCGCCATTTCGCGTCCACGAAACCGCAGCGTAATCTTGACCTTATCGCCCTCTTCCAGAAATCGCAGAATGCTGCGCATCTTGACCTGATAATCATGATCTTCCGTTCCCGGGCGGAACTTGATTTCCTTGACTTCGATCTGCTTCTGCTTCTTGCGCGCCTCGGCCAGTTTCTTGCTTTGCTGAAATTTGAACTTGCCGTAATCCATGATCTTGCAGACTGGCGGGTTTGCATTGGCAGCCACTTCGACGAGATCAAGTTCTGCTTCGGCAGCACGATCAAGTGCATCGCGGGTCCGGACGATACCGGCCTGTTCACCATTCTCATCGACTAATCGAACTTCACGTGCAGTGATTTCGTTATTGATACGCGGCTCGTCTGGATCACGGTTGGCCGGCGGGGTTTGTCCACGGAGTTGAGCTATCTTCTTATCCTCTTGCATTTAAAACAGATGGGGTGAACTATTTAGCACCGCATCGCATAACCACAGGACACGCCTTGGTTTTCAGGTCGAACATGTTAATACGCATTGCTGCGTAATGAAACCTTCAGCAGGTTTGCCGGAGCAAAAATCGCAATAAAACGATCAAAACCGGCCCTTTTAGCAATTCTGATTCATGGAATCATCACACTGTGCCGGGAGCACGGGACTCCAATTGCAACTTCTCCAGCAGATTGTTCACCGTCATGACGCCGAGGTCAGCGCCCTCTCTCGTACGAACGGCGATGGATTCGGTCTCCATTTCCCGGTCACCAGCCACAAGGAGATAAGGCACTCGCTCCAAGGTGTGCTCGCGAATCTTGAAACCGACCTTTTCATTGCGCAGGTCGTCAACCACACGTATCCCGGCTACCTTGAGTTTGGCCGTGAGTTGCTGCACATAGCCTGCATGTTTATCAGTAATTCCCATAACCACCACCTGAACTGGCGCTAACCAGAAGGGCAGCAAACCGGCATGGTGCTCAATCAGAATCCCGATAAAGCGCTCCATCGAGCCGACAATTGCGCGGTGCAGCATCACGGGATGGCGACGCTCACTGTGCTCATCGACGTAGGTCGCACCGAGGCGCTCGGGCATCATGAAGTCGACCTGAATCGTGCCCAACTGCCAGGTCCGACCGATGGCATCTTTCAGGTGATATTCGATCTTGGGACCGTAGAATGCACCTTCTCCGGGTAATTCCGTCCACGCCACACCGGCCGCACTCAAGGCGCCGCGCAAGGCTGCTTCCGCCTCATCCCACACCGCATCAGTGCCCAAACGCTTGTCCGGACGCAGGGCGATTTTCACCTGAATGTCGGTAAAGCCGAAGGTCGCATACACAGACAGCGCCTGCTCGTGAAAAGCCTTAACCTCCGATTCGATCTGGCTTTCCATGCAGAAGATATGCCCATCGTCCTGCGTAAACCCGCGTACGCGCAAAATGCCGTGCAGCGCACCCGATGGTTCGTTGCGATGACAGGAGCCGAATTCACCATAACGAATCGGCAGATCGCGATAACTGTGCAAGCCGTGATTGAACACCTGCACATGTCCAGGACAGTTCATCGGCTTGACGGCAAACGTGCGCTTCTCCGATTCGGTGAAAAACATGTTTTCCTGATAGTTGTCCCAATGGCCCGATTTTTTCCACAACGACACGTCCAAAATTTGCGGGCAGCGAATTTCGTCGTAGCCGGATGATCGATAGATGCCGCGCATGTGCTGCTCGATCACCTGCCACAAGGCCCAGCCCTTGGGATGCCAGAACACCAGCCCCGGCGCCTCTTCCTGGAAGTGGAAGAGATTCTGCTGTTTGCCGATGCGGCGATGATCGCGCTTTTCGGCCTCGGCCAGTTGATTCAAGTAGACCTTCAACTCCTTGTCGCTGGCAAACGCCGTGCCGTAGATTCGGGTGAGCATGGGGTTCTTGGCATCGCCTCGCCAATACGCGCCGGCTACCTTCATCAGCTTGAACACTTTGAGGCGGTTCGTATTCGGCACATGCGGGCCACGGCAGAAGTCGGTGAAATCACCTTGTGTATATAAGGTCAGCTCTTCCTCTCCAGGAATGCTTTTGATGATTTCAACCTTGAACTCTTCACCCAGTTGATCGAAAAATTGAACGGCTTCGGATCGATCAACGACACGGCGCTCGAGTTCATTACCCTTCGCAGCAAGCTCGTGCATTCGCGTTTCGATGGCCGCCAGATCTTCATCATTGAAGGGGCGTTCAAAATAAAAATCGTAGTAAAACCCGTTATCGATCACCGGACCGATGGTGACCTGTGCGCTGGGATATAGCTGCTTGACCGCCTGCGCCATCAAGTGCGCCGTTGAATGGCGGATGACTTCCAGACCTTCCGGATCCTTTGCTGTCACAATGGCGATGCGCGCATCGTGATCGACCACACGGGACAAATCGACAAGCTTGTCGTCAATCTTGCCGGCAATGGCCGCTTTTGCTAATCCCGGGCCGATATCGGCCGCAATTTCACCCACGGTAACGGGGTGGTCAAATGTACGTTGTGACGCATCGGGCAGGGTAATCGTCAACATGACGCTCTCCTTTGGCAGTGGCGGCTCCTACAACAAACCGCATGTTTCAGGGGCGATACGGGTGGGGTGCCGGTCAACCGGCAACGTGTTCCGAATCAGGGAAATCGCAAATCGACTAGATTCCGGCGCTCGACCACAAAACAAGCCATCCTGAACCCTTCGATTTACAACAGCCCGGCATCATAAAACAATCAAATAACACGTCAAAGACAATCTACACTGCATATGTCTAAAGAGCCTGCCTCAATGCCCGAATTAGCGGGGTTAGATTGATTGCGGTGCATGGGCATTCGGGGTATGGTTCTCAAACGAGCACTCATATCGCACACAACTATTAGATCAGAATCATCATGACCAACGAAGCCACCGCCATCACCCTAAACGCCAGCAGCAATCAATCGCCGGATAAGGCGGCGGTGGCAGACTTTATCCAACAGAACCCCGGGTTTCTTGCAGAGCACTGTCAGACGCAATTGCGATCCGTGCTTGAAGATTTGCTTGAATCCTCTCCCACGTTGCTGACTGAAATCGAACTGCCTTCACCGCCCGATGGTGTCGCCTCGTTGCCACACATTCAATTGCGCATCCAGAGGGAGCAGATTGCCCGGCTGACACGTCAGATCAATCTGCTGCGCACCACCGCGGAAGACAATGCCCGACTCGATCAGGTTTTGCATGACTTCGCCTCTGATCTTCTCCGTACAGCGCAGCGCACCCCCGAACAGTTGACCGTCCTGATCCACCGGCACTTCACCGTTGATGCGGTTGAACTGGTGTGTTTTGCCGACATGAAAACACAGAGCAAGCAGATACTCCGCGGATGGCTGGAGAGCCATACCCCTCTTTGCGGCCGCCTCAACGAAACTCAGCGTCAATTGGTATTCGCCACGCACTTCCCGGAGACCGGCTCCGCGGCCTTGATTGCGGTAGGCAATAATCCGGCAGAACCCGACTGGATATTGGCGCTTGGTCGCCATGCTCCTGATGGTTTTAACCCCACGCAAGGGACTCTGTTTTTGAGTCAAATCGGCGAACTGGCAGCGGCCTTCCTTTGCCCCCAAACCTGCGATTGATGACAGAAACCGCCCCCCTCACATCCTCAACAGCCCTTCATGCCGCTTTCGAGCGCGCAAAGATGATGCTGACTGAAAGCGCCACACTCGCCCACAAAACGCAGTCGGCCTATCTCGGTGACTGGCAACAACTGCAGTCCTATCTCCACGATCAGGATATCCTTGAACCCAAACAGATTGATGATCGGCGCCTGCGCGGCTATCTCGCCCATTGCAGGGAATCGGGCCTCGACAACCGCAGCATCGCGCGCAAATTATCGGCCACACGCTGGTTGCTCAGATGCTGGCAAAAAACCTACATTGTTTGCCCCGCCAGCCCAGATGCACTCAAATCCCCCAAAGCGGCCAAGAAATTACCGGATGCGCCCGCCATCGAAACGATGAACCAGCTTCTGGATCAGCCCCTGACGGAAGACGTTCTGCTCATTCGTGACCGCTGCATGTTCGAACTGGTCTACAGCAGCGGGCTACGTGTTGCCGAACTGGTACGACTCGATGTTCTCGATATCGACCGTAATGAAGGTATTGCCCGTGTTACCGGCAAGCGTGAAAAAACCCGGCTGGTGCCCGTGGGCGGCAAAGCGCTCGACCGTGTGATTCAATGGCTTCCCATTAGAAAAACACTGTTAAAAGACGCGACAGAACCCGCCCTGTTCGTCAATCGTCGCGGCAAACGCCTGACGACCCGCTCGGTACAGATGCGCCTTAATCGCCTGGCCCAACAAACCCATTTGGGCCAGGCCTTGCACCCACACCAGTTACGCCATGCCTTCGCCACACACGTACTGGAATCATCGGGTGATTTGCGGGCCGTGCAGGAAATGCTCGGGCACGAAAGCTTGTCCACGACACAAATCTACACCCATCTGGATTTTCAACGACTTGCCCAGGTTTATGAGGCCGCCCACCCTCGGGCCCAGAGAATAGACCAGATAAAAACTCAGGGGGAAAGCATGATCAATTTGGAAAAAAATGAACAGAAAATCGAAATTTCCGATTGATATTTGCCATTCTTGACCCAAATTAAACGAAACACTGATTCACTCAGGCAATGCTCCACTTACGAACTCAAGGTTCAAACCCATGGAAAACTTTCACGGCACCACCATTATGTGCGTGCGTAAAAACGGCCAGACCGTCATCGGCGGCGATGGACAAGTCACACTGGGCAACACAGTAGTCAAAGGCAATGCCCGCAAGGTACGGCGACTCTATAACGGCGACGTGCTGGCCGGATTTGCCGGAGCGACCGCCGATGCGTTCACCCTGTTCGAGAAATTCGAAGCCAAACTGGAAAAATTCGGTGGGAATCTATTAAGGTCTGCTGTCGAGCTTGCCAAGGAGTGGCGAACCGATCGCGCCATGCGCCGATTGGAGGCCATGCTCGTCGTAGCCGATAGAAACTACATGCTGACCATCAGTGGCAACGGCGACGTGATCGAACCCGAAACTGACCTGATTGCCATCGGTTCTGGTGGGGCGTTCGCGCAAGCAGCCGCAACCGCACTCATGCAGCATTCCGGGCTGGAAGCCCGCGCGATAGCCGAAGCCGCGCTCAACATTGCCGGCGATATCTGCATCTATACCAACCACAACCTCACGATTGAAGTACTCGACGCATGAACCTCACGCCGCAACAAATCGTTAATGAATTAGACAAACACATCGTCGGTCAAGCCGCAGCCAAACGGGCCGTCGCCATCGCCTTGCGTAACCGCTGGCGGCGGCAACAGGTGGAAGAACCGCTGCGCGGGGAGATCACGCCGAAGAATATCCTCATGATCGGCCCCACCGGCGTGGGTAAAACCGAGATCGCCCGGCGATTGGCCAAATTGGCCGATGCGCCCTTCCTGAAGGTTGAAGCCACGAAATTCACCGAGGTGGGGTATGTCGGTCGTGATGTTGAATCGATCATCCGTGATCTGGCCGACATCGGCCTGAAAATGCAGCGCCAGATCGCAATGGTCGAGGTGCGCGACAAGGCCCAGGTTGCAGGCGAAAACCGGGTACTGGACGCCCTGCTCCCCGCCCCGCGTGACGAGGGCTGGAACAGCACGGCCGATTCCCATCGTGACGAAGCTTATCGCAACACCCGGGAGAAATTCCGCCAGAAGCTGCGAAATGGAGAACTGGATGATAAAGAGGTCGAAATCGAACTGCGCCAACCCGCGGGCAACATCGATATTCTCTCCCCTCCGGGGATGGAAGAGATGGCCAGCCAGATTCGCGGCATGTTCCAGAATGTGAATCAAGGGAAAACACAAACCCGCCGTTTGCCCGTATCCGAGGCGCTCAAGCTGCTGACGGAGGAGGAAGCCGGCAATCTGGTCAACGAGGAAGAAGTCCGTGCGCAGGCACTCGAACGGGTGGAACAGCACGGCATCGTGTTCATCGACGAAATCGACAAGGTGGCCAAACGCGGAGAGTACGGCGGCGGCGAAGTCTCACGCGAAGGCGTGCAACGCGACTTGCTGCCCATCATCGAAGGTTCGACCGTCAACACCAAGCTCGGCATGGTCAAGACCGACCATATTCTGTTTATCGCTTCCGGCGCATTCCACCTGAGCAAGCCGTCGGACCTTATCCCGGAATTGCAGGGCCGCCTGCCGATCCGGGTCGAGCTTGAAGCCTTATCGGCAAAAGACTTCGTGCGGATTCTAACCGAGCCGGATGCGGCGCTGATTCGCCAACATACCGCCTTGCTGGCAGCCGAACAATTCAACGTGCAGTTCAGTGACGAAGCCATCCACCGGATCGCTGAAATCGCCTTTGTGGTGAATCGCCGCACCGAGAATATCGGGGCTCGCCGTCTGCACACCGTGATGGAACACTTGCTCGAAGCATTGAGTTTCGATGCCGATACACGCAGTGGTGAGTCGATGAATATCGACGCCGATTTTGTCGATCAACGTCTGGGTGCCTTGGCCGCAGACGAAGACCTTAGTCGCTTCATTCTTTAAAGCTTCGGGCGAACAACATGCCACAACCCCATACCAACACGCGCCTCACCGATCTTAAATGGCACAAACACCAACAGACCATCAGCCTGCGTTTCGCAGATGGCACCGAAGGCACGCTCTCTGCTGAATTCCTGCGGGTATTCAGCCCGTCGGCCGAAGTGCGCGGTCATGGCGGCGGCGAGGCCATGCTGGTGATCGGCAAGGAACAGGTCAAGATCGTGGCCATCGAACCGGTGGGACGGTATGCGGTCAAACTGGTGTTTGATGATGGCCATGATAGCGGCCTGTACGACTGGAATACGCTGCATGATTTCTGCCTGAACAAGGACGCCATGTGGCAACGCTATATTGAGCGCCTGGAAGCCGTGGGCCTTTCACGTGCGACAGCCAAAGCACCCAAAAACCTGTTGATCAAAGACCTTTTGGCCGATAATCAGGGAAATTGATCATTTGCGTTATTTCTGGAGTCCAGCATGAGTGAACAGACACATTTTGGCTATCGTCAGGTGCTGGTCGAAGAGAAGGCCAAACTGGTCGGCCGTGTCTTCGACTCCGTAGCCAACCGTTACGATGTCATGAACGATGCCATGTCGCTGGGTATTCATCGACTCTGGAAGCGCGTGGCACTGGAGCATACCGGATTGCGTGCAGGAATGCGCGCGCTGGATCTTGCTTCCGGTACGGGCGATCTCGCCTTGAAAATGGCCGGCATGGTTGGCGAGAAAGGACTGGTCATTCTCTCCGACATCAACCAAAGCATGTTGCACGCAGGCCGGGCCAAACTCGACAATGCCGGTGTTGTCGGCAACGTCGATTATTGCCTGGCCAATGCGCAGTACCTTCCCTTCCCGAGCAATCATTTCGACTGTGTGACCATCGGTTTCGGGCTGCGCAATGTCACAGACAAAGGCATGGCGCTGCGTGAAATGGCACGCGTGATCAAGCCGGGCGGACGGGTCGTCGTACTTGAGTTCTCCAAGCCCTTCTCGCCACTGATCAGTAAAGCCTACGATCTCTACTCATTCACCGCCCTGCCCGCGCTTGGAAAAATTCTGGCCAAAGATGCCGATAGTTACCGCTATCTCGCCGAATCCATTCGCATGCATCCCGATCAGGAGGCACTTAAAGCATTGATGATCGAATCGGGTTTTGACCACGTTGACGTGCAGAATCTGACGCTGGGTGTTGTGGCGCTTCATATCGGCTACAAATACTGACGATGTCAGCCACGAATAAGGCATTACGGCGCATCCGGTCGACCATAGCCCAGGACTTTCCGTGACTCAACCAGAACAGACACGAGCACCACCAAGGCAGCCTTGGTGGTTACGGATTCTAGGTGTCTGTGCACTGGTTGTCGCACCTCTGATCTGGTGGCTGAATGCTTACCCCCCCTCTCCCTTTGGCACAACAGCCATGGATGAGCGGCTCAGCCGTTCATTTGAACAGACACCCCAACTTGAACAGGCACGTAGTCGAGGTTTTCTGCGCGTAGCCACCCTGATCAACCCCACAATTTACGTACCGGACAAGAATCAGACCCAAGGACTGGAATACGACCTTGTTACCCGGTTTGCTACCAGCCTAGGAATGGGTGTTCGATTTATTGTTGCCAAGAACATTGATAATGCCTATAAACTCGTCACCGAAAACAAAGCCGATTTCGCAGCCGCAGGACTCGTGGTTAATCTCGCCCGAGAAAACAAATTTCGCTATGGTCCGAGTTATTTATCGGTTCGACGGCAACTCATCTATCGTCAAGGCGTGGATAAACCAAACAGTCTTCAGGATATCGGCAACGCCACCCTTGCTGTGGAACAAGGTTCCAGCAACCAACACTGGCTTGATGAGCACAATAAGGATGGTCTGCTCAATATCGCATCACATGATCTTGCCAACCCATCTGATGACAATGCTACGCCAAACGACGGCTATACCATCCGCATCAAACTGGAACAGAGCAGTCTCGGCACACTGGAAGCACTGGAAAAGGGTACGGTCGATTACGGCATCGTGTTGTCGCATGAAGCCATGCTCGGGCAGAAATTATCGGACAAGATCAAGGTGGCAACTGACCTTGGCCCCCCCGTGTCTTTTGCGTGGGCCTTTTCACGCCTTGCGGATGAATCCCTACTGGACAAGGCACGCCAGTTCTTCGCCACAATACGAACCAACAATGAACTCAAGAACCTGATCGATCGTCATTACGCCCAGTTCGAACAGCTTGATCAGCAATTGGCGCAACAGTTCATCGAAGATGTGGACAACCGGATTTCACCTTATCTCGCTGCATTTAAGTCTGCCGGCACGAAATACCATATTGACTGGCGTTTGTTGGCGGCGATGGCGTATCAGGAATCAAAATGGGACCCAGAGGCACGTTCCCTCTTAGGTGCCAATGGCATCATGCAGATCACGGCATCCACCGCACAGGATATCGGTCTAATCGACCCAACCAATCCCGTGAAGAACATCATGGCTGCCGCCAAATACCTGGACCAACTCCGCGCACTCTTACCGGACGACGCGAAGGAACCAGACCGCACCTATCTTGCCATGGCGGCCTATAACATCGGTATCGGCCATCTGACCGATGCCATCAAGTTGACCAAGATACAGGGCGGAGATCCGAATCGGTGGCGAGACATCCGAGAACGGCTGGCTCTGTTATCTAATCCAAAGTATTACCGGCAGTTACGCAATGGGTATGCCCGTGGAGAAGAGACAATCCAATATGTCGAGAACATTCGTGCATTGCACGACCTGATGATCTGGGTCGAAACTCAACATAACCTCATTCAAGATGCGAAACAGTAGTCACGGTAAAACGTCACTCATGTCGATAAATGTTGCAGAGAGGAATTATCGGGCTTGATCTGAGTGAATCAGTCGCATGAGGACATGCTGGCGAGGATGTCACTAACTACCTCGGCGGGATCAGGAGCTCGCGTGATCGGGCGACCCACCACGATGGACGTTGCGCCAGCTAAGATAGCTTCCGACGGCGTCACCACACGGGATTGATCATCAAGCGCTGCCCCAGTCGGCCTGATGCCCGGTGTGACGATTGCGGGCACAGGTTGCGTGAAAATTTGACGCATCCTATTTGCTTCCCAGGCAGAGCAGACAACACCATCCAATCCTTCTTGCTGAGCCAAACTCGCGAGCATGGACACCTGCTCCGCCAGTGGCCGGATAATCCCCACCTCGGCCAGAGTGGATTGGTCCATTGATGTCAGCACCGTTACAGCGATAAGGGCCGGTGAATCCGGTGATTGCGACACCGCACGACGCGCAGCAGCCATCATGGCACGCCCACCCATGGCATGGACATTGACCAAACGCACACCCAGATCACAGGCTGCCTTGCAGGCTTGCTCGACTGTATGCGGAATATCATGGAACTTGAGATCCAGAAAAACAGGGAAGCCTTGACGGACCAAACGACGAACCAGATCAGGCCCGCCCCTAGTAAACAGCTCTTTCCCAACCTTGAGTCCGCAGTCAGCGGGATTCAAACGATCGACAAAGGGCTCAACCAACCCCAGATCGGCGAAATCCAGCGCAATATAAAGTTGAGGTTGAGCAGTGATCTCTACCATGGATTTGTCTTATTAACCCCGAATAGCTTGACCGGCCTGTTCATTGACCCGTTCGCGCAATTCCTTACCGGGCTTGAAATGAGGCACAAATTTGGAATCCAAAGCAACACTCTCACCCGATTTCGGGTTACGGCCGATACGCGGCTTGCGGTAATTCAGGGAAAAGCTGCCAAAACCGCGAATCTCAATCCGATCGCCGCGAGCCATAGAGGAGATCATCTCATCGAGCATCAGTTTTACCGATGTATCTATATCGCGAAGTGAAAGATATTTCTGACGATCCGCCAGGCGGTCGATCAACTCTGATTTTGTCATGCCAGTCATCCTGTAATTTTGGTTTTAGTGACCACGTTGAGTACGATACATTTTGTCGAAGAAGAATGTTTCAATAAAATCTGCTTTGAAAAAATGGTTTGGGTTTCAATGGACAAACCCAAACTAATGAATCAAAAACGCCATCACAAGATGGCGCCTTTTCTTCAAGCTAATCCGTTCTCTTATTCAGAGCGATTGAGCTGTTCTTTCAGCAGGTCACCCAGGGTCGGGTTACTGACACTGGCGCGGCTACTCAGTTCTTCCATGGCCTCGGACTCTTCCTGAGAATTTTTGGCACGGATAGAAAGGCTGACCATACGGTTTTTGCGATCGACGCCCATCACCTTTGCTTCGACGGCATCACCTTCCTTGAGGACAGTGCGTGCATCGTCGATACGGTCACGGGAGATGTCTGAGGCACGCAAGTAACCTTCGACGCCTTCACCCAGATCAATCACTGCACCACGGGCATCAACTTCACGAACGGTGCCGTTAACGATCTTGCCCTTCTGGTTATCGGCAGCATAGTCACCGATCGGGTCGCTTTCGAGCTGTTTCAAGCCAAGAGAAATGCGCTCGCGCTCTGGATCAATCGCGATAACAACTGCTTCGATTTCCTCGCCTTTCTTGAACTGACGCACGGCTTCTTCACCCGCTTCGTTCCAAGAGAGATCAGACAGGTGAATCAGGCCATCGATGCCGCCATCCAGACCAATGAATACACCGAAGTCAGTAATCGACTTGATTTGACCGCTAACTTTGTCGCCCTTCTGGTGTGTCGCAGCGAAGGCATCCCAAGGATTGGCCCGACACTGCTTCATGCCCAGAGAAATACGGCGGCGCTCTTCGTCGATGTCCAGAATCATGACTTCGACTTCATCACCAACAGAAACAACTTTGCCTGGATTTACGTTCTTATTGGTCCAATCCATTTCGGATACGTGTACCAAACCTTCAACACCGTTATCAATTTCAACGAAGCAGCCATAGTCAGTCAAGTTACTCACTTTGCCAAACAGGCGGCTGCCGATCGGGAAGCGGCGAGCCAGATCGCTCCACGGATCTTCACCCATTTGCTTCATGCCCAGTGATACACGGTTACGTTCACGATCGAACTTCAATACCTTAACGTCGACTTCATCACCGATGTTCACCACTTCAGAAGGATGCTTGACGCGCTTCCACGCCATATCGGTAATGTGCAGCAGACCGTCGATGCCACCGAGGTCGAGGAACGCACCATAATCGGTAAGGTTCTTGACTACGCCGCGCAGAACCATGCCTTCCTGCAACTGATCGAGCAGTGCATCGCGTTCGGCGCTGTACTCTTGCTCAACAACGGCACGGCGTGACACCACTACGTTGTTGCGTTTCTGATCGAGTTTGATGATCTTGAATTCGACATCCTTACCTTCGAGGTAAGTGGTATCGCGGATCGGACGCACATCGACGAGTGAACCCGGCAGGAACGCACGGATTTCGCCCATCTCGACGGTAAAGCCACCTTTGACCTTGCCAGTGATGCGACCGGTAACAATTTCTTCGTTCTTGAATGATTTTTCAAGCGCTGTCCACGCGCGGGCACGCAATGCCTTTTCGCGTGAGAGCTTGGTTTCGCCGAAACCATCTTCAACCGACTCAAGTGCGACATCGACCTTGTCGCCAACTTTAACGGTCAACTCGCCGTTTTCATCAAGAAACTCGGCTGCGGGAATCACACCTTCAGATTTCAGGCCCGTGTCGATGACGACAAAATCGCCATTGATGGCAACTACGGTGCCTTCGATGATGGCTCCCGGCTGCATTACTGCATTTTTTTGACTCTCTTCAAAGAGATCGGCAAAACTTTCAATTTGAGCTGACATGAATACTTCGTTCCAAAAAATACGACCAGACGCTCCGAATGACTGTCTGTCGTGGTGGTTAAAAGGCTGACCATTCCGCGTCCCTGGGTTGGCAGTCCGAGCAGTAGCATTAAATCAAACAACACCTTGCGCTCGAATGAATTCCATCATCCGGGCTTCAACGGCCTCAATCGACAGATGCGTGGAATCAACCACCAGGGCATCTTCGGCAGGAACAAGGGGCGCTATCGCCCGATTGCGATCCCGATCGTCCCGAGCCTGTATCTCCTCGATGAGGGCGGTTAAATTAGCACTTAAACCATTCTCGATCAACTGTTTATAACGCCGCTGCGCCCGAATTTGTGCACTGGCGTCCAAAAAAAGTTTGGCAGGCGCATCCGGAAAGACGACAGTGCCCATATCACGGCCGTCGGCGACTAGCCCCGGTGCTTCTGCAAACGCCCGTTGACGCGCCAGCAACGCCGCACGCACGTCGGGCCGCGCTGCAATTTTTGAAGCCATTGCGCCGGTTTGTTCCGTCCGCAACTCCGAGTCGACGCACGCGTCGTCCAGGTAGGCAGCGCCATCTGGATC
Source organism: Pseudomonadota bacterium (assembly GCA_021795795.1). The sequence continues at coordinate 28,384 of JAJYPA010000019.1, forward strand.
AAAACGCACATAGAGAGTCTGCGCGACGGCAGCAACTTCGGGCTCATCCAGATCAATGTTCCGCTTCCGGGCTGCCAATGCAGTCAAGCGGTACAGTGCACCGGAATCCAGCAGATGAAAGCCGAGTTTTTCGGCCAGACGCCTTGCCAATGTGCCTTTGCCAGAGCCACTGGGCCCGTCAATCGTAATGACCGGAATCATGCGCGTTCCTCCGAAGCCAGCTGATCGATCAGACCACCGCCACAGCGACGAAACAGATCCGCAAATCCGGGGAATGAGGTTTCGACGAACTCACAGTTATGAATCGTGATTGTGCCTGCCGCGCGCAAGCCCGCCACGGCGAAGGACATGGCGATACGGTGGTCACCCTGGCTCCATATTTCTGCAGAACCAAAGGGCAGGCTGTTTGCCCCCTTCCCTTCAATAATCAGGCCGTCCGGCGTGGCGGTGGCCCTGACGCCCAACTTGTTGAGCCCATCGGCCATGACGGCAATACGATCAGACTCCTTCACGCGAAGCTCCTCGGCACCCGTCAGGACGGTTCGCCCTTCGGCACAGGCCGCCGCAACGAACAACACCGGGAACTCATCGATGGCAAGCGGCACGAGCGCTTCGGGTATGTCGATACCACGCAGCTTCGCACTTCTGATCCGGACATCCGCGACTGGCTCTCCACCCACTTCACGTGGATTGTGAAGGGTAATGTCTGCGCCCATGAGCTTGAGAATATCGATCACGCCGGTACGCGTCGGATTCATACCCACATGTTCGAGCGTGATATCGGCCCCTGGCGCGATACTGGCCGCCACCATGAAAAAGGCAGCCGATGAAATATCTGCGGGCACATCGATCTGACGGGCAATGAGTTGGCCGCCACCTTCAAGACACGCCGTCGAACCCTCGCGCACCACCGGATAACCAAACCCGGTCAACATACGCTCGGTGTGGTCCCGCGTTGGCGCCGGTTCTGTCACGCAGGTCTTGCCTTCTGCATACAGCCCGGCCAGCAGAACACAGGATTTGACCTGCGCACTGGCCATCGGCAGGGTGTAATCGATTGCCTTCAGACGTTGACCGCCACGTATTGTTAGTGGAGAACGGCCACCCTCAGCCGACTCGATGACCGCACCCATTTGGGTCAGCGGATCAATCACCCGTTTCATCGGCCGCCGTGAAAGGGATTCATCGCCTTCCAACACGCTATCGAACGACTGCCCAGCGAGAATCCCCGCCATCAAACGCATTGATGTGCCTGAGTTCCCCACATACAACGGTTGTTCGGGGGCTTTCAAACCATGCAAACCCACACCACTGACACGCACTCGTCCGTCAACAGGCTCGCTAATCTCAACGCCCATCGCGCGGAAACAGCGCAGTGTGTCCAGGCTATCTTCACCTTGAAGAAAACCGGTAATTTCGGTCGTGCCATCGGCGAGCGCACCCAGCATGATCGATCGGTGGGAGATGGACTTATCACCCGGAACCCTGAGAGAGCCCACGAGTTTCACCCGTCCGGGCTGCGTGATGTATGTCACCGCCGAAGGTGCTGGTTTTGTAGCAACATTCATGTCAGACACTCAAAAAAATCAGGATTGGGATGTTGCAGGACAGTACAGTGCGTCCCGAACGGCCTTGGCGTCAGCAAATAGCTTTTCGACACCGGCACTATCTTTCGCCTCGATCAACTGCCGCAGTCGATTTAACTCGACCAGATAATGATCCAGCATCGGCAGCAATTCATCTCGGTTTGCGACACAGATATCGCGCCACATTTGCGGATCGGAACTCGCAATGCGAGAAAAATCACGGAATCCGCCTGCGGCATAACGGAATACCTCGTACCGCTCTTCAAGGCGGGACAAGGCGGATACGAGACCGAAGGCCGCCAGATGAGGCAAATGACTGGTTGCTGCCAACACATGATCATGGTGCTGGACACTCATCTGCTCGACGATGGCACCAACACTTTGCCAAAGATCGACGGCACGAGTAACCATCTCGGGGGTATTTTCATTGATGGGTGTCAGAATCACGCGGTGATCGACAAACAAGGTTGCGAACGCCGCATCGGGGCCACTGCGTTCGGTACCGGCAATCGGGTGACCGGGAACGAACTGCCCCCACTGCGCCGGGCTCAAAGCCGATTTGGCTGCCACCACCACAGAGCCTTTCACGCTGCCGCCATCGGTGATTAATGCGTGAGGATCGAGTTCCGGGGCAATTTCTGCGAAAACCGAAGCCATTGCCTGCACCGGCGTGGCAATAAACACGACATCGGCACCACGCACCGCCTCAGCGGCAGAATCGACAGGCCGATCGATCAGTCCCAGCTCGCGCGCGCGAAGCCGGGTCTGCAATTGACGGCTATAGCCCACCACCTCACCGACCAAGCCCCGTTCCTTGAGTGCCAGACTCAAGGAACCGCCGATCAAACCCAGACCAATAAGTGCCAGACGGTTGATCATCACCCGAATCTAACCCGTAGTTGCCCGAAGTGACGTCAGTACGCGGTCCATCGCCGCCAGTACGCGTTCATTCTGAGCCTGCGTGCCAATCGTGATCCGGATATGGCACGAAAGCCCACCGGTATCGGTTTTGCCGCCCAAAGGCCGCACAATCACGCCTTCGCGAAGCAAGGCATCAAACACGAGCCCGGCAGGCAAACCTGTATTTACGGTGACGAAATTGGCAAGCGATGGAATAACAGACAGACCCCGTGACGCCAAGGCATCGACCATGAAGGCCAACCCGACAGCATTCACCGCGCGGCTATGCTGGATAAAATCCTCATCACCCAGCGCAGCTTCAGCCGCCCTGAGCGCAAGACTGTTGACGTTGAATGGCTGCCGCACCCGATCGAGCATGGCGATCACCTGAGGATGACCAACCGCAAAACCCACGCGCAGCGCTGCCAATCCATAAATTTTGGAGAAGCTTCGCGTCACCACCAGGTTAGGAAATTCGCACGCCAATGCCAAGCCATCGGGAAAACGGCCATCGGCATAAAATGCACGATCGACATACTCGCTGTAAGCCTCGTCGAGCACCATAATGATGTCGCTCGGCAAGGTTTGAAGAAACTGGCGCAAAGAAGGCTCATCAACCCACGTACCCGTCGGATTGTTCGGATTTGCAAGAAAAACCACACGGGTGTCGGCATCAATGGCGGCAGCCATGGCAGGCAGATCCGCACCATAAGGCATGGTCGGATGATCGGGCGATAGCGCAGGCACAATTTTAGCCTGCGCACCCGTGGCCTGGGTTGCCAGAGCGTAAACCGCAAAGGCATGAGCCGAGAACACGGCATTACGCCCCGGCGCCAGATACGCGCGCGCAACCAATTCCAGCAGATCATTCGAACCATTGCCCAGAGTGATCGCAGACGGCGCCAGATCAAACTTCTTCGCAATAGCGGTTTTGAGTGCGTAGCCACTGCCATCGGGATAAATATTCAGATCGTCCAGTGACCGTACCGCCGCGCGCGCGCGCGGGCTGGCACCCAGGGGATTCTCGTTGGAAGCCAACTTTATAATGTCGGTCAGACCGAATTCACGCGCGACTTCATCAACGGGTTTGCCGATGACGTACGGGGAAATGGCACGAACGTAGTCCAGCGCCTGATCCGACAATTGTTGACCGATGCGATCGTACGCGCTCATGACATGATCCTGTTCGTTGTTGATCCACCCGCTGCGTTGGGACTTGATGCAGACATGACCGCGCGTGGGTAGGAACCTAAAACCCGAAGAGAACTGCAAAACGGTTGCATTTTAGTCAAGGCCGCCCGAATGCGCTCATCGTCTGCATGTCCTTCGAAATCGATGAAAAACACATACTCCCACGCACGTTCCCTCGCCGGGCGGGATTCGATGCGCATGACGTCAATCTCCGCTTCCGCCAGCGGTGCAAGCAAACGCGACAACGCGCCGGGCACATTGTTGACGGAAAGCACGAGGGAGGTCTTGTCCGCGCCCGAGGGCGGTACGGCATCCCGACCAATCACGACGAATCGGGTGGTATTGAATACACTGTCTTGGATGTTAGCCGCGACAATTTCCAGACCAAGCTGCTCTGCAGCCAATGTGGGGCCGATCGCCATGATTTGTGGTGATTCAGCGGCAAGCCGGGCCGCTTCGCTATTGCTCTGTACGGCAATGCGTTCAACGCCGGGATAGTGAACGTCCAGCCATTCCCGACATTGGGCCAATGACTGGGCGTGAGACACAATACGCTGCGGGAGCACATCGCGTGCATCCTGCCGGGCCATCAACTGCTGGTCTATCTTGAGCGACAGCTCGCCGCAGATACGAACATCCCCGGCCGCCCAAGCTCCGCTCAGGGCACCACCCGTCGCCCCGAATGCCAAGGCATCCAACGTTTGGGACACGCTGCCTTCCGTAGAATTTTCAACGGGTACAACGCCAAAATCGACGGAACCTGCCGCAACGGCACGAAAAACTTCGGGAATACCCGGCTCAAGAACAAGCCGGGCTCCGTGGCCAAACGCGCGCAGCGCCGCCTGCTCGGAAAATGTGCCGGAAGGTCCGAGACACGCCACACAAAGTGGCTGCTCAAGCGCCAGACAAGCCGACATGATTTCACGAAACAGCCAAACCATCATATCGCCCGAAAGCGGCCCCGGATTGCGTTCTCGCACGCGTGAGAGCACCTGAGCCTCTCGTTCGGGACGATAAAAGGATGTTTGAGGTTCGTTCGACAACTGCTTGATTTGCGCCACGCGCTCGGCCAGGCGGGCACGCTTGGAAATCAATGCAATCAATTCGGAATCCAGTGAATCGATCTGTTGCCGGACTTCGGCCAGCGTGCTGGGCAGAGGCTGATCCGTCAAACGTCGATCCGGCCAACCAAAACCCGCTTCACCCAAAGCGTCTGTCACCGAGGCACCCTTACAGAACGCGGATACGCAGGATGCCGTTGATACCGCGCAAAGCGGCCAAGGTATCGTCTGAAACCGGTGAATCAAGATCAATCAGGGTATAAGCGACCTGTTTGCGCGATTCATTCATCAAACGTTCGATATTGACGTTTGACTGACCGAGGATATGAGATATCTGACCAACCATGTCCGGCATATTGCGGTTAGCGATCGCCAAACGCTGAACGCCCGAACGGGCCATACGTACTTCGGGGAAATTGACCGAGTTACGGATATTGCCGTTTTCGAGGTAATCCTTGATTTGGTCGGCAACCATGATGGCGCAGTTATCTTCCGCTTCACCGGTTGATGCGCCCAAATGCGGGAACGTCAGGCAACGCGGATGGTTTTTGGTCAGGTTGCTCGGGAAATCGCAAACATAACCGTGTGCTTTACCGGCGTCGAGTGCAACAACCATGGCCGCTTCGTCTACGATGCCTTCGCGAGCGAAGTTCAAAACAACTACGTTCTCTTTCATGAATGCCAGACGTTCCGCATTGATCAGGTTGCGGGTAGCATCGATCAACGGCACGTGGAAACTGACGAAATCGGCCTTGGCCAGCACTTCATCCACACTGCTCGCCTGATGTACTTCAGGAGACAGTTCCCAGGCTCGCTCGATGCTGATGCCCGGATCGAAACCGATGACACGCATACCCAACGCTTTGGCGGCATTGGCTACACGTACGCCGATCGCGCCCAGACCAATCACGCCCAGAGTACGACCGGGTAATTCGAAACCAACGAAGTCCTTCTTGCCCGCCTCTACGGCCTTATGAATTTCTTCATCGGTGCCACTCAGACCACGTGCAAAATCCCAGGCCGCGCCCAGGTTGCGGATCGACATCAGCATACCGGCCACGACGAGTTCTTTCACTGCGTTTGCATTGGCACCCGGTGCGTTGAAGACCACAACGCCCTGTTCACTCATCTTGTCGACAGGTATGTTGTTAACGCCCGCACCCGCGCGGCCGATGGCCAATACGGATTCAGGCAGGCTCAAATCGTGCATCTTGGCCGAGCGAACCAGAATGGCATCGGCAGAATCGATCGGCGCGCCGACATTGTACTTATCCGCAGGCAAGCGATCGGTACCCTTGTTGGAAATAGCGTTCAGTGTGTGAATGTTAAACATGAAAAACCTCTCGAATCTGGAATTAGCCTGAAAATTAACCGTGGCGCTGAGTGAAATCGTGCATAAACGCAATCAGTGCGTCGATACCGGCTTCAGGCATGGCGTTATAGATACTTGCACGCATCCCACCGACGGAACGGTGCCCGGCCAGTGCGGAAAGGCCAGCTTTTTCAGCCTCGGCAAGGAATGGTTTATCCAGAGCGTCATCTTTGAGGATAAAGGGTACGTTCATCCAGGAGCGGGCATTGACAGCAACCGGGTTACGGTAAAAACCGCCGCTTTGATCAATGGCAGCATAGAGCTTGTTCGCCTTGCGCTCGTTGATTTGTTTCATTTGCTCCAATCCACCATTCGCCAACAGACGCTTGAATACCAGACCGGCGATATACCAGGCATAGGTAGGCGGCGTGTTGTACATCGAACCGTTATCGGCGTGTATTTTGTAGTCAAACATGGCGGGGACATCCGCACCGGCATTGCCGATGAGATCGTCACGCACGATGACGATCGTCAAGCCGGCAGGACCGATGTTCTTTTGCGCACCGGCATAGATGAGGCCGAACCGGGAGACGTCTACAGGACGCGAGAGGATGGTGGAGGACATATCGACAACCAACGGTACATCGCCCGTTTCAGGGATGTAGCCGAACTCGACGCCTGCTATGGTCTCATTCGACGTGTAGTGCACGTAGGATGCATTCGGGTTGAACTTCAGCTCATCGGCTGCAGGCAATAGGGTGTATTTGCTCGGCTTGGTGTCGGCAACCACGTTTACGTTCAGGAATCGCTTCGCTTCGGCAACGGCCTTTTCGGACCAGTGGCCGGTATTGAGATAATCCGCTGAGCCGTCACCACGCGCCGCCTTCAGATTCAACGGAATCATGGCGAATTGAGCCGATGCCCCGCCCTGCAGGAACAACACCTTGTAGTTGTCCGGAATCGACATCAGCTGACGTATATCTGCTTCCGCCTGCTCGGCGATGGCAATAAATTTTTTACCACGATGGCTCATCTCCATAACGGACATACCGGTGCCATCGCATTCCAGCATTTCGTCACGTGCTTGAATCAGCACATCTTCAGGCAACATCGCTGGACCTGCGCCAAAATTAAATACTCGCGCCATGATTACTCCCAACCGTTTCTAATTAAAACCATAAAAATCCATCGACTGGTGATTATTCAGTCTCTTTCGGACCGTCTTCTTCAGCTGCTGTCTCTTCAATATCTGTATTCGAATCTACAGACATCGCCGCAACTGGTGCCAGTTGCACCAACTTTTCACCGTCACTCAAGCGAATTAGAATGACACCCTGCGTATTACGGGAAACCAATGAGATTTGACTGATTTCCGTACGTACCAATGTGCCGGCATCGGAAATGAGAATGACCTCGTCCTCATCCTGCACCAGAGCCGCACCCACCAGTGCTCCATTGCGTTCGCTGGTCTGGATCGCAATGACACCCTGCCCACCACGCCCTTGTAACGGGAAATCATCAATAGGCGTGCGCTTGCCGTACCCGTGTTCCGTGGCTGTAAGAACCTGGCCCTCGTCAACGACAATCAGCGAGACAACACGATGCGACGCATCCATCCGGATACCACGCACACCGCCAGCTGTGCGTCCCATTGAGCGCACATCGGCTTCTGCAAAGCGAATGGATTTGCCCGCATTACTGAACAGCATCAGTTCACGTGAGCCATCGGTGAGTCTGGCCCCAACCAGTTGATCATCATCGCGCAGGTCAATAGCAATAATACCGGCCTGACGTGGGCGCGAGAAATCGACCAACGGCGTTTTCTTGACTTGGCCCGTTGCGGTCGCAAAGAAAATGTAGTGATCATCAACAAATTCACGTACCGGCAACAACGCATTGACCCGCTCGCCTTCCTGCAAGGGAAGAATGTTCACAATCGGTCGACCACGCGCGCCTCGGGCACCTTGCGGCAACTGATAAACTTTACGCCAGTATACCCGACCCAGGTTGGTAAACATCAGTGCCCAGGCATGGGTACTGGCTACCATCATCTGCTCGATCACATCTTCATCCTTCATGCGGGTTGAAGACTTGCCACGTCCGCCCCGACGCTGGCTCTGGTATTCAGTCAACGATTGGGTCTTGATATACCCTTCACGCGAAAGAGTAACCACGCGATCTTCTTCTGCTATCAGATCCTCGATGGATAAGTCTTCATAATCGAAAACGATCTCAGTGCGACGGGCATCACCGAATTCTTCAATCATAGCGACTAGCTCGTCACGAATGACCTGCATCAGGCGTGTTTCAGAACGGAGAATATCAAGCAAATCGATAATCTTTTCGAGCAGTCCGCGATATTCCTCGACGATTTTTTCCTGCTCCAAACCGGTGAGGCGGTTCAATCGCATTTCGAGGATGGCCTGCGCCTGCTCCAAAGAGAGCCGATAGCTTTGATCGGGCTGCAAGCCGAAATCGGTCGCCAGAGATTCCGGTCGGGAGGCGGCCGCATCCGCACGTTCCAAAAGTGTGTGGACTAGGCCCGAGTCCCAGTTTTGTGCCATCAATGCGGTGCGCGCTTCATTCGACGTTGGCGCTGCTTTAATCAAGGCGATCATCGCATCAATGTTCGCCATGGCTACGGCCAAACCTTCGAGGATGTGGGCGCGTTCACGAGCCTTGCGCAGATCAAAGATGGTGCGGCGGGTCACGACTTCACGGCGATGGCGCAAGAATACGGCCAAGATATCGCGTAAGCCCAAGGTGCGCGGCTGCCCATCGACAATCGCCACCATATTGATGCCGAAGACACTCTGCATCTGGGTTTGCTGATACAGATTATTGAGCATCACATCGGGCAACTCGCCACGGCGCAACTCCATGACGATGCGCATCCCATCCTTATCGGACTCATCGCGCAACTCGGTGATGCCCTCGATCTTTTTCTCCCGCACCAGTTCGGCAATGCGTTCAATCAATCGCGCCTTGTTCACCTGGTAGGGCAACTCGGTCACAATGATGATGGCTTTGCAGGCACGGTCATCCTCTTCGAAATGAGTGCGCGCGCGCATGACCACACGGCCTCGGCCTGTCAAATACGCTTCACGGATTCCGGCTGCGCCATTGATGATGCCTGCGGTTGGAAAGTCAGGTCCCGGCACATGCGCCAACAGCGTTTCGTCGTCCGTATCCGGATCATCAATCAAAGCGATGGTGGCGTTGAGGATTTCAGTCAGGTTGTGCGGCGGGATGTTCGTCGCCATGCCAACGGCAATCCCCGATGAGCCATTCACCAACAGGTTGGGATAGCGCGCGGGAAAGACGCCTGGCTCACTTTCCGAGCCATCATAGTTATCGATGAAATCGACTGTTTCTTTTTCAAGATCGGCCTGCAACTCATGTGCGATCTTGGCCATCCGCACTTCGGTGTATCGCATGGCCGCAGGCGCGTCACCATCAACGGAACCAAAGTTACCCTGACCGTCAATCAACATGTAACGCATTGAAAAGTTCTGCGCCATCCGGACCAGAGCGTCATAAACCGCGGTATCACCATGTGGATGATACTTACCGATGACATCACCGACGACACGGGCAGACTTCTTATAAGGCTTGTTCCAGTCGTTGCCGAGCTCCCGCATGGCGTAAAGTACGCGCCGGTGTACCGGCTTGAGTCCATCGCGCGCGTCGGGCAAGGCACGGCCGACAATAACGCTCATCGCATAGTCAAGATATGAACGCCGCATCTCGTCTTCGAGATTGACCTTGAATATCTCTTGCGCAAATTCAGACATTATTCATCCTTACGATTTCTCACGCCCCATCCGCCCCTGCTCAGGAACGAAGCGTCGAGTCCAAGTGGCTTAAGAGCACAAACAGATGGTCGCCATGACCAGGCAAAAAAAGAGCCGTAAGTTTACCATAAGATGACAATTGAACGCTCGTCTTGATCACCACTATGCATCTACTCCCTATATTGACTCGAGCAAGTGGACACTGTTTCAGTTATGCGTATCACGCCAACCACGAATGTTGCAATAAAACAACGCAAACGCACCAACGACAATCAAAACCATTGATTCGCATAACAATCAATTTAACCTGTTGATTGTAAAATTAATTACAGTTCTGCTGCACGCATGAAGCGCTTAAAAATTACAAATAGAATCTTTAGTCGCAGCCCCGACATCCCGGCAAACAATAACGACCAGCGCGCCCTTTTGTTGCAAAAGGGGTTCGGGCACTACATTTGCCAATCGGATGGGGCATAATAGATGCCGCATCATGCTTGTCATTCTCATGCGTCCATTTAGAGAAAGGAGACCTTACAGATGAATAAATTTACCGTACTCGCCACCGGCATCGTTGCTGCCATGGCATTATCCGGTCAAGCTTTCGCCGAACAGAAACCGTTGTCGCCCTATGTGTTCAACAGTGCAGGTGAGCCCGTCATGACACCTTTCGGAGAATGCGTTCACAATGGTGTTGGCAAAGTGACTCCGGAAACAGCCATCATGGCTTGTGATCCTGACATGTTTGCCAAACCGAAAGAGGCGGCCCCGGCTGTGGTAGAACCGCCACCGGCTCCAGAAATGAAAACAGTCACCCTGACTGCCGACACGTACTTCGATTTCGACAAATACAACCTCAAGCCAGCTGGCAAAGAAGCTCTGGACAAGTTGATCTCTGAAATGGGCGACATGAACTCGATTGCCAAGATCAAAGTTGTGGGTTACACCGACAGCATTGGTACCGAGAAATACAACATCGGCCTGTCTGAACGTCGTGCAAACACTGTTGCCAAGTATCTGACAGCACACAACATCCCTGCCGATAAGATTGAGACGCTAGGTATGGGCGAAGCAGATCCAGTAGCCAGTAACAAGACCAAAGAAGGTCGCGCTAAGAACCGTCGCGTCGTTGTAACGACCGAAGGTGTTAGCAGCAACTAAGAGCTGCTAATGGTTCGGGTCATTCGACCCGGCTGTCAATTGATTAAAACACCGCTTATGCGGTGTTTTTTATTGCCTGATGACACATTTCAAGCGCTCATTTCCCAAAAACTCCTAGGTGATAATTCCAAGCTCGCGAATGGCTACCTGTACTGATGACGATTCTGACAAGGACATAAACCTCATGGCCAATATCCATCCCCAAGGCGCGCCCAACCCCGATGATTCGGGCATCCATGCCTTGCCGCTCAATAACAAAATTAATTGAAATATCGAGCGCTGGCAGGCAGGCACCGTCCCGTACTTATCTGCTCGAATCCATCAATGGATTAGTGCTTCCTTAAATTTCTCAGTGCGACCCAGGATTTATCCACATCATCCGCATGGTAAGACTGGGCACCACGAAAATCCCCCAATTTTCGATCACGTCACTATCCTGTTCTTCTTTCACCTCAATTCAGTCGAATTCTCATTCTGACTCGCCGATTTTGGCACAACCAGTCTCTGTTTTATTTTCAAATTACTTCTGCTTTAGATAATTCGACCCATTTTGGGTGTTCAAAGGCCTTGATTCCAGCTCTCTGTAAGTAAGTGAGCCGCTTTGGGTTGTAGCAGGCCGCCATTATCGTCATCGCAAAGTACGCGCGCTTGGCCGATGGCGTTAATCAGATCGCCCAGTTTATTGAGGGTCTGCTTGTGATGTTGGCCAGCAGATAGGCCGGTCTTGATGGCACTGTGTCCTTTTTTTGGAATCAAAAGAGGCCGTAGTCAGGTGGATCGAATTTTATCGGACACAGCAAGGGATTAGAGAGTGAGGTTTTTTGAGGTGCTTAACTATGGAGAACTTTCCCCTAGGGAGAGGGAACCTCTGATTGAATCGAAAATACTGGGTGGCTGACGTTCAATGCGATTTTTTTCGCTTGAGGAGCCGGTTTTGGCTGAAAATCTCCCCAAATTTCAGCATTTCGACGGTTTTTGGGCAGATTTTCCCTGTGTTCATGCCGCCAGTCTCCCGCGCA
>JAJYPA010000262.1 GCA_021795795.1 Pseudomonadota bacterium
ACTCCGGACCGCCCAGTTTTATGTATAGCATAGCGACACCGTTCGTACCAAATAGCCAGCATTGACAGGGCTTACAGCCAGCTCGACATGCACGCTATACATAATCACGAGGTATACATAACAGTCTTTATGTATATATATACATAAAGACTGGTAGCGGACGTTGGGTTCGGGTAAGGAAACGCCACACGCCCTGTTGTAGAAAAATATTAATTTCATTGTGTTATATAACAGCAGGGAAATTACCAGAATCCTGGTTCTTAAATTTTTCCCCATTATTGAGTGTCGGTTTTAGATGTTCCCAGCTCCAGGTAAGTGTCGACATTTAGTGTGTGGTACCAGCTGCCATACAAAGCCACTAACCGTCTCTGGCACGCACCTACAAACCTGCGGGCAGCTTCCGGTTGTGCAGTTTGCTCTAGAGTTAGTTGAAAATCTTCGGTTTTTGGCAATCCAAATTTGGTTTCCACGTGTGGATTAGCGGCTTTATCCAGAATAAGGAAGCATTCGTCACCCACTTCTTTGTAGGCGTTATCTCCACCTTTCACGCTCGCTTCAATCGTGCCATAACTACGATTGCTCGAAAAATCAATTGCAATCATGTTGCCTATGGTTTCCTGCCAAGTTTTGCAGACCCGATGGTAGGGCCCGGCACTCCCCCTGCGCCCATCTAGAGTTGCGCTCGCCAGAATATGGTCGTAATCCCATGGCCGATTATGGCCCCTGAACATCCTCCGGTCTGAAGGGTCGAAGCGGTTGAACCTCCCTTCGATGTATCTGCGTTGAGCGTAAAGCAAAAGTTCCTTTTGGTTACATAACTTATTGACAAATACGCCAACATTGTACAGTCTGCTATTATCATGCTCTTGCGCAAGGCTTTTATTGCTTTCTGGCAAGTTCACCACACCTTGCCACATGTTCCCCCAGTTAGCGAGATCCTGATCATTTAGCTGGTGAGATAAGTGAATGGCCTCTGCCACTCTTTCTGGCGTCTGCAACGGAGTCAAATATGTTTTTCGACCATCAAGGTCGACGATTCTCTGAAGAGGAATTTTGTAGCCTTCTTTGACCAGCACATTCACTGCGCGATCTTTATCTTCACCAAACCAGTGGATTGCCAACGCCAGCCCAAGAATACGTTTGGCCGTCGTGGCGTCAGACAAGTCTTCTAATCCGAAGCTATCGGCCAGATACATCAACCAACTGAACACAGCTGGAGATGACCACGCCAGACTGCTGCGCAAATAGGCAGGAATGCCGTAAGGCCGATCATTGGTGTATAGAAAATTTCTGTCGATCCAGTGCAGTGCCTGCGTTATTGGCGGTTTTTTATCTTCTTTGTAAAAGTATCGGGTGAGTTTTTCGTGCAACACATCGTCTTCTTTCGTAGCCTGAACTTGTGAGTTATCAGCCCCCGCCTGACTTCTGCCAAATATTTTCCGTATCCGCTCAATGGAGAGTGCAGGCCTGAGCTGTTCGCGTTTCTGTTCATTCAACGTCAGCGCCGTGCGCATGCCCATGTTGATCAATCGCGCATCGCCGGTGTGCCTTAACTTGCTTTTGGTAATTTCGGTCATTGTAACTTCAATTTCAGGCCAATAGGCCTTGATCATCGAGTAGGCAAGTTCCTCGGGATCCAGAGTAGTGCCTTGACGATTCAACCGGACGAATACCTGCTCAATCTCATCTACTTCATGCACACTATCAGGAACACAGAGAGCGATGACTCTTGTATCCAATGCCTGTTTCAGCCCACGCTCAACGAAGCGGCGTTGATCTTCTGCCAGGGATTTGACAGCCATGTTTTTCCAACGTTGCGCCTGTTCAACCATGGGTCGTCTTGCAAGCTCATCCCAGTCAATATGACCGCCATCTTTGTTAAAGCATTCGATGAGATCCGCAACAGGTACAGGCAAAACGGAGTCCTTGGGAACGCACTTGTTTGGCAGGGGGCGTATCGCTTGATCGCCACAGCTGGCATTTTCAGACGAACAATCGTCGTGTAGCTCTCTCCAACGATCGAGAAACTCAAGGCGATCGCATACTCCAAGCGTAGAGCCCGCATCATCCCGTCCGAAACCCCAGGGATGTGCGCGTGTCGTAACCCGGAACAGGTATTTGCGTGTCGAGTTTTTGAGTCGGTCACCCGGGAGTAGATCAAGCCAGAGCATTTGTTCTTTGGCTTCAGGGATGTTGGCTACCACAAATCCCCAAGTGATGGCGTTGCACCTCTGCTGTCCGTCAAGCAGGTGGTAATCTGGCGCCGGACCATCGTTCTGCCGTATTTGATTCTGCAGAGGCCGAGCGATCACGATCGAGCCAAAAGGAAAACCACGCATCAGTGAATCCCAAAACATCTCGATCTGCGCGGGATCCCAAACCAAGCCGCGCTGCAAGGACGGAGTATCGATACGTATTTCATTAGAATTAGATGATTTGTACAACTGCCATAATGCGATTTCTTTAAGTGAAAAGCTAGGTGTTTTGTCTTCCATTTTCTTCTCCTTGGCCTGCAACTAATGACTCGAGATATCTCTTTTGCTTTTCATCAAAGCGATTGAACCTTCCATGTTCTGCAATATCAGATCGCAAATCTTTTTCGGGGCCAGGACCGTCATGTTGATGGATTGACCAAGAATCCACCATTCTAACTGCCATGTATGCGGTACTGTTGCTTTTACAAAGAAGCCATCGTCTAAGGATTCTATTACCTGATCCAGTGACAATGGCGTTTCCAAAAGGATCTGCCCTAGCTCCTGTGAAACTAACGCTTCCAGACTTATAAGGCCGTTTTCAGACTTGAAGTGGCCGTGACCTTCCTCCAGGTATTGTGCCAGTGAAAACCCTTGGGGCATTTCCCGTTGTTTGTCCAGCATCGTCACACCAGACATTCTGTGTAATGCATACAACCGCACATCCTCATAGTCATATGCCGTTGCCACGAGGTACATAATGTTCCCTCGCAAGATCAGTCCCAGGGGATGAAGCCGTATCGGCTCTGCCACGTCTGCGGTCAGACGTCGATACGCTACCTCCACCTGCATTTCCTGCAGTACGGCTTCCTGGATAGTGCCCAGAATTTCCGGATCAACAACTGGCGGGAGTAGTGGCATGGTGGGCGGAACGCTTGCGATCTTATCCTGCCAGCGATTAAAGGGGTGTTCTGATCCCAATGACTGCAGTTTCCTTTTGGCCAGCGCGAACTGTGGTTGCATCACCCGGGCCAATGCGGAGGGCAGAAAAGGCCGAACGGCTTCCTCCGTCATGGCCAGTGACAGGGCCTCTGCAATGGAGATTCCCGGTATGTCACACGCCGCATTATCGCCCCAACGCCATCCGTAGGGTTGCCCCTTGTCATTGCAGAGCAATGGAAAAATACCAGACAACACTTCCAGATCCCGCAACACCTGGCGTTTGCTGACCTTAAACCCACGGTCATGCAAAGTCTGCTGTAATTGAACAGCCGTCATCCCATTCCCATGCCGGGGCAGACATTTCAGGATCTCCCACTGGCGTAGGAGTGTGTCCCCGCGTCCCTGGCTACCCATGTGCTTCCCCCATGAAGTGCCGGACAATGTGGATCATAGCCAGTGTGTCCCGTTCACAATAAGTGAGCAGTGCCGCACGGACCTCTTCTCTGCGCAGAGGGTCAGCATCTGGGCTCAACATCTCCATAAAGGCTTCCTGTGCCATACCCCCATTTGCTACCTCAAGATCATCGTAGGCGAGCTCTGGAGCAATAGTCGGGAGAACGGCCTTGATGGACCAAGAGCCTTTCATGGCGGGATGGTAGTAATAAGCGCGAGCGATGGGCAGTAGATCTACCACCCGCGCCAGAACGGATTGTACAGCCTGTGATTGTTGCGGAAGTTGCTCTGCCAGTTCGCGCAATCGGGCATTCTCGAACCCGGCATTATAGACCAATATGGGTCCCGTATCCCCCAACGCCAGCAGTAGTGTGCTTAAAAAGTGAGGTCTAGGGTCGTCCTGTCCATCCGCAAGATAAGCGTCATGAGTAATGCTGCCATCCGGCTCTTCGCGGTGGCAGGACCACTGAAAGGGAATTTGCTGGTAGGGCCGTGAGTTGGCCCAGAGGGGAATCGCCGGATTGATGGTTTCAAAATCCATATAAAAACGTGGAAAGGGTAATGCTTGCAGTATCTCCGCTGCTTCTGGGCCGAGGAATGCTTTGTTATCAATGCTTGCCTGACGGATACGCTGATACAGGGGATGGCTTAACCGGTTTTTCGGTACTTGGCGTAAATCCTCATACCCCTCCGCTCTCAAAACCGCTGCAGTGGCCCTACCGCGCGGCAGCAATGCAACGGGATATTCCGGCGGATCCGGCAGGTCTTTTTCGCAATACCCTATAAAAGGACAGGAGAATGGCGTTTCACATTGATCACCAGGCACCATATCTGGTTCTCCACCCGCCAGTGTCGCCTGGGCAGCGCTGATCCATTGCGGCACTTCAGGAAGCAGCGGCGCAATGAACGTATCCACTGACTCGGTTGAGAAGAGTCCCTGGTAATTACAGTTGCCGGGGTAAACGAATTGATTGTTGATAGTCGCGATGCTGCTCTGCAGGACAGGCACCCCTGCCTCGCGGCTTATCCAGGTCTGGATGGCGGTATCCTGAGCGTAGTAGGGCTTGATATGGGTGGCCGACTTCACCTCGATCAGATGAAACCCATGTGCCTGGGGCAGCAGAATGTCCACACGCACCAGCGTTCCCGCTGCCTGCAGAGTGGCTTCAAAAATTGGGCCGCTCGGAGATTGGAGTAATGACGCCGTCTCCGCAAGGGCTGCACGCAAATCATTCGTCTCCACCAGGTGGCCATCCGGAAAGAGGGTTCGTGCAATCTCTCCGACGGTCGTGCCCACATTCATCCGCATCTGCGAACCCCCATCCACCTCGGCAAGTTCAGGATGATAGGTCTGCAGCCAGAGTCTTTTGGGGCACTGGAGATGCGCTAAAACGCGAGATTTGGACAAACCCATCAGACGCGATCTTCGGCCATCGTTTTGGGAACGGACAATCTCCAACCTCTTGCTTCGTAAACGGCAGGGCCATTGACCAGACGCATCACGAGCAGCGACAACAAGCCCACCACGATCATGGCGGTGCTACGGCTATCGCTTTTTTGGGAATCATCCTTGCCGTTGGCATTCAGAATATCCATCCAGCTCACCACATAGACGAAACTCAGGATGATCTTGGCGACGAGCACCGGGAGAGCTAAAAGCCACTGCCATCTATTGTATTGAAGGGTCAGCCACACACTGTATAGCCACGCCCCTGCAGCCAGGAAAAAGACCAGGTAGGCCAGGACCTCCTGACCACGTATTGCCAGTTGATACCCCACAAAGAACAGCGCCCACGGTGCGAAGGCCAGCCCCAAGTCCCACTTGTCGTAGTAAAAAACAGCCTTCCGGGTGACCCCCAGAAATAATCCGTACAGACTCACGAGCAGCAGTGCAGCTGCGATAACTTGGCCTTCCATTGGGAATGCTCCTTTTTAACTTTAACCATTTAGTTGGGCTTGATGAATATGACAAGGTCCAGGGTACGCCCTAATCACGTCACATTGGGTCTCGGTGGAGCGCGTGTGGAAGATTGGGACGATATTTTCAGGCATGGTTCGACCACGACCCAATCTGACCCAGCTGCGCACCATAATAGCTCACATCATCGGTCAGTGATGCTGTCAAAAATCTACTGAGGGTACGAGATGTCAGATTACATGAAGTCAGAAAGTGAGATCGGGCTGCAAAGCGACGTCCATGAATTGTCCGCCATGATCCTTACCCTTAAAAAGCTGTGGGATGATTGGTTGCACAGAATATTGCTCCGGCGTGATGATCTAGGCGACCCCTTGCTTGGAGCCTCCTTAGAACTGAAAGGGGAAATCTACCTAAACTCAGCAAGCGATTGGGCTGATGACCTATGCGACCCGCTGGTAGTTCGGCAATTCCTGCATATTGAAAGTGAATATCTTCCCGATATGGGAAAAACCGAAAACGTATTCCTGCGCCTGGCAGAAGATATCCAGTCACGGCTCCTCCGGACAGAACGTTTATTGGATATCTATCCCGGCGGTCCTCTGTCCCTTTCCTGGGCGTTATCGGCCGAGATGTGCCTGGAATACGATGAATGGCGAGTACCGGAAAAACTCGAAACCATAGAAATGCGTAACGACGATGAAGCACTGGATGACAATGCGGCCGCCTATCTCTTGGCGTTCAATGACGCGTTAACAGCAAGTGAGGCGTGGCTTCGGCGGGAGATGATGGAATGGCATCAAGCAGATACTGATGTGTTAGCTAAGAGTAGGCTGACCGATGTGGATTGGGTGAATATTGATCTACAGTACCGGTTCCCCCCTGGCACCAGACGAAATTTAGTGGTCCAGGCTGACATGTTGCTTGACGATGGGGAGGGTACCAATTACAACGTTTTTGCTGCAATGAATGCCCACCCATTGGCGAGACAGCATCATTGCTGGTTTTTCCACGATTTATACGACCATCATCCACTGTCGTTCAGTGAAATCTGCCGTATTACAGGTTGGCGTTTTGTGCTGACACGACGGGCGTCCTTTTTTTCCAACGAAAGCACCCGGACGGAACATGCCTAAAAATGCGTTTCAAAAGGCTTTCGCAAGCTGGCCAACAACGAACCATCATCGCTTTGTGGATACGCGTACAGAGGATGGGCATTTCCAAGGCAGAAACGGTGCCCGGTGGATACCAGGAAAAAAGACGCATTGGAAAATGAACCGATCTTGCACTTCCCGAGATGAGGTTTGGTTTCGCAGCCTCTTTGAGCCAATGCAATGCCAGAGCCGTGACGACTGATCTGCCAGCAACGCGCCGCTGCTGTAGAAACATAAAAGCAGCACTTAGGCTCGCGTCGGTAATCTGCAAGAACGTCACGATGATGAGAACGCCACACGTTCAATGGACACTTTACAAAAATAGGCGCAGTTAGAGGAGCGATAACATTATGGCTACAACCATCCGATATGCCGCATGGAGCGATTCTGGAGGCTTCCCCTGCAATGAAGATGCTCTTTTGGTCCATGGCGATGTTCATCAGGGGGTTTCCATCTGGGCTACGAATACGGTAACCATCGACAAGCCCACTGTTTTTGCCTGTGCTGACGGTCTGCATATTGGTCGGGGTGCCGCTTGGGCCAGCAGAACCCTTCTGGAGTTGCTGCGCGACAGTTATCTTACTTTCCCGATTTGGTCACCCCAGGCTCGGATTCAATGGCTGCAGAGCACACTGACCAAAAACGGACAGCGGTATCCGGGGGCTGCCAGTACTTTGTTGTGGGCAGAACTGCAAGAGACCCGCTTAACGCTCTGCCATGTGGGTGACAGCAGGGCCTGGCTGATTCGCGACAGTGTGGTGAAGTTGCTTACCGAAGATCAGACCGTGGCTACCGATCTGCGAAACGCAGGATATGCAGCAGACAATCATCCCCTTTTGGCGAGTAGTTATGGGGCATTAGCCGAATATTTTTCGGTGGACGCGTTCGTGGACGTACCGCATGCTGTAACGCAGAGCATGCCGTTTAAGGAGGGAAACCTGCTTCTCTTGGGAACAGATGGCATCGCTCACCTGGAGTTGCCAGAAATCATGATCCTGGCAGCAGAACTGATCGCGCGGGCGAACTCCTCATCCGGTCAACCGTCCAGTCCGAGCATAAGACGGTCGCCAGAAGGACCGGATAATCGCAGTGTGATTCTTATTTCAAACCATAGAGGGTATTAGGCATGTCAGACAAGCAATGGTCGGAGGAACTACAGCAATACACCCGCGAATTACTGGACAAGGGAACCTTTGGAATAAATCCATTGACCTGCGAAGTGTGTTTCAAGCATATCAATGGCCAGTATGGCTTCATTGACGCCCGCGATGCGAGCGACGAGAGATATCAAATGCATGTGCGCGGAAGTGAAGAGACTATCAGTTTTCCTGACTCAGCATCATTGGTAGAGTCAGGATGGGCTTTAGACTAACTGGTTTTATGACAAAACAGAAAACGATTTATTTTAAAGGAGGCCAGACAATGGAAAAGGAAATGCCGTGCTGGATTGTTTCATCAATAAGCCCAAAAATAACTAGTCTAGTACTCCTCAGCGAAGAGAGAGCGAAAGAAGAAGCGGTGAAGTTATATGGCATGCTTCTAAGTGAAGCGTTTGCCGAGTTTGAATCTGACTATCCAGATCGGGCTATTTGTTGTGATTTACAGGGCATCATTTCCAGCGCTAAGAATAACATCAAAAAAACCGATGATGGTTACTGCTACATTGAGGGAGAATCAATAAAAATATCTAAGAACAATTACGTAGATACTCAGTCTATATCTATTACTAAAGCCATAGCTATTTTCTGATGTGTATTTTCTTTAGAAAGAAAAATATTACGGAGAATGCGACATCCGATTTTGCAGGCTACGCAGTGCATTGGACGTGCTGATCAATGATGCCGTGTCTAAAATGGAACCCGATACGATAGCTAAATTTTAATGGAAATATTGGCTTTATGACTTCCAAGTGTAGCGGGGTGGAGGCAGGGCTCCGCCAAAGCATTCCGTACCACATTGATTTTCGCAAGCCCCATGTATCCAGAAATCACCACAACTGCATGAATGTTTGGGGAAATCGTAGACATGGGTGGCATAGGGCATTAACAGACGACTATATGCCCTTGCAATCAGTCGGATAGTCTCATACATGACGTGGTCCTGGTTAGGAGGGCTCGTCGCAGGTCTTCTTTATAAATTCATGCAAGAAGGAAAGACTGATATGCGTTTTAGAGAAGCACTTAAACAAGTCGATATATAATCGTTTAAAGTTTAAAAACGAAGGTTTAATAGATACTTCCTTTCTGGACACTTTCGGGGCCATTTCTGGCACTGATTCTGTCCATCAACTTGTCGATCTTCTTTGTGCAGCAAACGTCACCGGGCGATTTTACGTGCTGCCCACCAATTTCTGAATGACTGCAAACGCTGCTTATGTATATATATACATAAGCAGCGTTATGTATACCTCGCGATTATGTATAGCATCTACGGCGGTGTGGCTGAATACCCTGTAAATATTGATCTTGCTGTAGATGTTGCGCCCGGATGATATACATAATCTGAGTGATACGTTGAAGTGATGATTCTTCTACTGGAGGTCATCATCATGAAACGTACCAATCCATTTTACTCCTCTCCTGAGGCATTCCTCCTCGCCAGTGTGCTTGCGCCGCACATGGACGCATACACAGCCCACCTACAGCTTGGCCGTTATGCTACTAGCACAATCCAGGGCTACATTTTGGGTCTTGTGCATTTTGCACACTGGATGGCTAAAGATAATATTTCCATCAACTTACTGAATGAGATGGTTATTCATCGATTCCTAAATGATCACCTCCCCCACTGTGACTGTCCATCCCCGGTTAATCGTGACTTCTTCACCTTGCGGGCAACACTCGGTAATCTGCTGAAGGTATTGCGCGAACAAGGAGTAATCGCCGAGCAGCCCGCACCTACGGGCGATATCGCTGACGAAC
The DNA here is from genome assembly GCA_021795795.1 of Pseudomonadota bacterium. The sequence continues at coordinate 9,578 of JAJYPA010000262.1, forward strand.
TAAGTCGGTATCACGCATACATGCATAATGTGCGAGGGCTCAGTGTAATGACATGCCGTGGGCGGCTACGCACCATCCAACGGCTCCTACTACACAAATTTGAAGACCGTCCCGTCGAGATGGAAACGTTACAACCCAATGATATTCGTCAATTTGTTGCCAATCAGCTCAAGCAAGTAGACACAATTTCTAATGCGAAGGCGTTGGCTGCTGCATTGCGCGATTATTTAGGCTATAGAGCAACCTGCGGTGACCACGTGGATAGCATGCTTGGCGTGATATCCTTGCCTGCTAACTGGAGTTTGGCTTCTTTGCCGCGTGCGCTCGCACCCGCTGATGTTGACCGTCTTCTCGAATCATTCAATGCCGCGCTTCCATCTCCAAAACGCGGCTACGCCATGGTGCGCTGCGCCCTAGACATAGGCTTGCGCTGTAGTGAAATAGCCAGTCTTCAACTGTCTGATATCGACTGGCGTTCCGGCACCGTCACGCTCAATCGGACAAAGGCGCTGCGCCAGGACATCTTGCCACTGCCAACTATTACCGGAGAGGCGCTGGCAGACTACATCCGCTATGAACGCCCCAAAACCACCAATCAGGGGGTCTTTGTTCGTGTTTATGCGCCCCACGATCAGTCAATTAGTGTTGACACAGTCCACCGCGTGATACGTGATGCCTACCACCGCATCGGCCTGACGCATGGGCGCTCTCATGCATTGCGCCACACGCTGGCATGCCAACTGGTCAATCATGGTAGCTCACTCAAGGAAGTAGCCGATCTTCTGCGGCATCGCTCGCTGAATACCTCACTCATTTACGCCAAGCTGGATATCACGAGTCTGGCCGCTGTCGCCTTACCGTGGCCGGGGAGC
>JAJYPA010000263.1 GCA_021795795.1 Pseudomonadota bacterium
TGCCGTGGCCTGGATTTGTCAGTGCGCCCGTGATGAACCGCTGAAAATAGAAGACAAAGCCGGCGCATCTCTGGCGGAGTCGTGGTTACGTGACCCCTCTGAGGACCATCGGCGTGCCGCGTTCGAATTCTCTAATGCGGGGGGATATAAAACGCTGGGTACCTGGTTGGCCGCCACTGCCGGATGGTCCGGTGGTAGTCTCGCGCCTGCTGCGCAGGAAACGCCGGTACCTCCTGCAGATCACCTGACGGCCTGTGCTGTGGTGGCCTCGATCAATTTGTTGGCCGCACTGGAACCCGATCGGTTCGCCGCTAGACGAAAAGCTTATATCAGTCGGGCCATGACGTTGCTGGACGTGGGAAGCCAGCCAGCCGCCATCAAGAAGGGGGGATGACCAAGACCATGGAGCAAACTTTGATTATCACCGTGAAAGGACGTCAGGCCGCACAGTTCGGTAGCCGGAGCCAGAAGGTCTTTGCTGGTGTGGGAGGAAGCATTGGCCGTTCCGAGGATTGCGATTGGGTGCTGAGTGCTGCGGGTGTGTCACGCGTTCATGCCATTATCCGGTATCTCAATGGCCTGTATTTTATTGAGGATACCAGCACGAATGGCATGTTATTGAACGGTGTTGCATTGGTAAAGGGGGACCCGTCTTCCTTAAAAGATGGGGATTGCCTACAGATTGACACCTTTGAAATGGGGGTAAGTCTACAGAATCAAAATGATGCTTTGCCCCGGACGGAATATCCTGAGCCCGAGATTGATTTATCGGATCTGTTGCCGGTTGAGCGCGGTGCTGGCCAAAGGCAGCCTGTGGATGACTTGATTCCCCGCGAGGAACCTCTCGATTCGGGTGTTGACCTGGACCCGTTGAGTTTTCTGGATGCCCCGGCCGGAGGTGCAGCGGTTCCGTTGCCGAAGTATGCCAGTGACTCTGCATCGGCAAGCTGGAATCACAGCCCGGCGATGGAGGATCATTTCCATCCCCCCAGAACCGCTGCGCCTGCCATACCGGCGTTACCTGAAGATTGGGATATGACCAAGGGAGATTTTAATTCTCAGGCAAGCGTACCGGTGGTTCCTGTGGCACCTATTATCGTGTCGCAACCCAGACCCGAACCTCCGGTCAGCCCCCCCCCGTTGCAACAACAGCCGGGAGCGGTTTCCACAACCACTGTACCGCCAGAACTGCTTGACATGTTTCAGGTTGTAGCGGGCGGTCTGATGGATGTACTGCGTACACGTGCCGAAATTAAAATTAATTTCCGGTTGCCGGTTACCATTGTACAACGCTCGGAGAATAACCCGCTTAAGTTTGCGGTAACGCCAGAGGAGGCGGTTCAAAAAATCATGGCCCCGCCCAATCCGGCGTTTCTATCCGGCGTCGCTGCATTAGAGGATGCATTTGATGATATCCGCTGCCATCAAATGGCGATGCTTGCGGGGGTACGCGCTGGTTTTGATGCGTTGCTCGCTCATTTCACGCCTGAACGGTTCGAGCGGGAGGTTGATGGCGGGGGTAAGCGGTCTGCTTTTTCCGGCAAAGGCCGTTACTGGGAAAAGTATACTGAGCATTGCGATTCGTTGATGAAAGACCCGGATGATGCTTTTCGACGATTATTTGGTGATGAGTTCGCGAGAGCTTATGAAATGCAACTGGCGCAGTTAAAGTCCGCGCGGAAGACTGCACGATGATGGAATATCCATTGGACCATGCTTGTGATCGGGTGCCTTGCTCACCGGTCGCAGGGTATATCGACCATACAGCACAGGCATTTCAAACAGGCGCAATCTATGACGCAGCAAAATAAGGTGGTTTGGAGTGAAGGGCTATTTCTGCAGCCGCAGCATATGCAGCAACAGGAGCGGTATCTGGAGCGCTTCGTGGAATTGCGTGCAGGGGCATTACGCCCTTACGGATGGGGATTTCAGGAGTTGGTTCTTGAAAACGATCTTTTGTCCATTGGTAAGTTGGGCATAAAAAGTGCGAAAGGTGTTTTTCCAGACGGAACGCCTTTCGCCATGCCCAATGACGACCCTTTGCCTCCACCCTTGGATATAGATGCTAACTGGCGGGATCAAACTGTCTACCTGACGTTGCCATTGCGCTCCCCCACAACGCCAGATATTGGAAGAAGCGGTGCTTTGGCAGAAACCTTGTACCGTTTTCGTGTGCGCGAGGTGGAGGTGCGGGATGCGTCAGGGAGCGTGGACGGCTTAATTCCCCTGGAGGTTGGAGGAATGAGCAGTCGTCTACTACCACAATCGCAGCCGTTGGAAGGGCTGACGCAGATACCCGTGGCACGCATCATCGAATGTCGTGCAGACCGTCGGGTGATATTGGATGACGCATTCATGCCCAGTGGACTGAGCTGCCAGGCCGTGCCTCGATTGGTCACGTTTTTGACGGAATTGCTGGGTTTGCTGCATCAGCGCGGCGAAGCACTGGCGAGTCGGGTTGCGCTGACGGATCGTGGGGGCGCCGCAGAAATTGCGGATTTTCTGCTGTTACAGATGGTTAACCGCTCCCAGCCCGTGGTGGCGCACCTTGCTGGTGCACCGGTGCACCATCCGGAAGATCTCTTCCGTGCGCTGGTGTCCATGGCGGGTGAGTTGGCGACATTTACCGTGCCAGGAAAGCGTCCCTCTGCTTTTCCGCCTTATCGTCATGAGGCACTTCGCGAGACATTCGAGCCGGTAATTATGGCACTGCGCAACAGTCTGAGTGCGGTTTTGGAACAGACAGCTATCCCCATTAAGCTGGATGAGCGCAAGTTTGGCGTCTGGGTCGCCATGGTGCCCGACACGACCCTATTTGATACGGCGGCTTTTGTACTCGCGGCCAAAGCCGATATTCAGTCCGAGGATCTGCGACGACAGTTGCCGGCACAGTCCAAAATTGGCTCGGTGGAGAAAATTCGTGATCTGGTGAATCTGCAGTTACCCGGTATTGTGGTGAACCCGATGCCGGTTGCACCCCGGCAGATTCCTTACAATGCTGGGTATGTGTACTTTGAATTTGACAAGCATTCGGATATGTGGCCGATGCTGAAAACATCGGGCGGTATTGCGTTTCACTTCGGTAGTGGTTTCGCGGGGCTGAAGTTACAACTTTGGGCTATCAGGGGTTGACACGATGAGCGACATTAAAGGATCCAACGAAGACGATTCGATGAGTGATGCTACTATCGTGCGTCCGCGTGGTGCGAACGCTGCACATGTTTCGCCTCCGGCGCCTGCCGCTGCCCCACCTCCAGTAACCGCAGCACCGGCTTCGCCTCCAACGCCATTACCGCCCATGGATATTGGGGCTTTTTTACATGGCGGGATGAATCCTTTGGTCCAATTGGCCAATCCGTTGTTGTTGTTGGCGGTGCAGTTGCGTCACAGCGTCACTTTACCCGATGTTACCCGTTTGCGGGAGCAGTCCGTAGCGCAAGTGCGGAAGTTTGAGCAAGGGGCACAGGCGGCAGGTGTCTCCGCGCAAACGATTACCGCTGCACGGTATGTGTTGTGCACGATGCTCGATGAATCCATTCTCAATGCGCCCTGGGGAGAACAAAGTGGTTGGGCACAGAAAACACTGCTGGTTACTTTTCACAACGAATCGTATGGCGGAGCCAAGTTTTTTCAGATTTTAGAGCGGTTGACAGCCGACTTTTCCCGTCATATTGATCTGATAGAAATGATGTATATTTGTCTGGCCCTGGGATTTGGTGGACGCTATGCGATTGAACCGGGTGGGCGTGCAAAATTGGCCGATATTCAGGACGATCTCTATCGGCGACTCCGTGCGCAGCGCGCAGCACCTGCCCAGGAGTTAGCTCCGCATTGGCGTGGAATCCAGGACCGTCGTAACCCCCTGATCCGGTATGTGCCTCTATGGGTGGTTGGGGCAGCTGCCGCATGCATACTGTTGGGCGCTTTTTTGTTTTTCTTCGTGCGCCTCAATGATGCGATATCTCCGGTCAGTGCGCGCTTATCGGAGATCGGTCTGGAAAGTGCCGTCCCTCCAGGCGATGCGCATTTAGCGCAAATGCAACCTGTTTCTTCACGGAAAACCTTACGGAAATTGCTGGCGCCTGAAATTCACGCCGGACAACTTGCCGTCATTGAAAAGGCCGCCGGCAAGGAGACCGTGCGCATTGGCGCCTCAGCGATGTTTCCCTCGGGATCCATCATGGTTAGTCAGCAGGAAATGCCCTTGCTGGAAAAAATCGCGTTAGCGCTTAATCAACTGCATGGTCGAGTCATCGTGGTCGGCTATACGAACAGTGTTCCCATCCACACCTTCCAGTTTCCGAATAACTTTGTGTTGTCTGATGCGCGCGCTCATGCGGTAGTGAAACTCCTCGACAAATGGATCGACAATCCCGGCCGACTCGAATATGTCGGGGCTGGAGACACGCACCCGATTGCCTTGCCGGCAACGCGGGGGAGTAATCGGCGCATCGAAATCACCTATATTCCGGAGGCCTGAATACAGTGAAAAAACTTCTCGCGCTGTTCAAATCCGGATGGTTCGTTACGCTCGTCGGCGTAATTCTGCTTTCTATACTGATCTGGTTCGGAGGGCCGTATCTAGGGATTGGCACCATACACCCGCTCGCCAGTGCGGTGGTTCGATTGGTAGTGATATTGCTGATTTTTGTGGTGTGGGCCATCACATGGCAGATCATACAGTTACGGGCACGCAACAAGACAAAGCATTTGACCGCCGATATGGCGGGGCAGGGTGCATCATCCACCAAGGATCCGAATCACAGTGGAAGCGCCGAAAAAACGCAGTTACAAATGCGTTTTCAAGAGGCCATTGACACCTTGCGCAAGAGTCGCCGGGGTGGTGCCCACCTCTATGACTTGCCTTGGTATGTGGTGATTGGACCTCCGGGCTCTGGTAAAAGCACGCTTTTGCAAAACTCGGGGTTGCATTTTCCTTTGTCAGATCGTTTTGGCAAGGATGCATTGCGCGGAATAGGGGGTACCCGTAACTGCGACTGGTGGTTTACAGACGAAGCGGTGTTTCTGGATACGGCAGGTCGTTACACCACTCAGGATTCGGATCAGGTGGCGGATGCTTCAGCCTGGATCGAATTTTTGCACCTCCTCAGGCGATATCGTAAACGGCGTCCGGTCAATGGGGTGCTGATCGCGCTCAGCATGTCGGATTTGCTGCTCCTCAATGAGACGGAGCGACATGCACACATCCAAGCCATTCGTAGGCGTCTGGATGAATTAAGTGAGCATTTGCATATTGCGGTGCCTGCTTATCTCGTTTTCACCAAGTGCGATCTTATTGCTGGATTCACCGAGTTCTTTGATGACCTGAGTGCTGAGCTGCGTAATCAGGTGTGGGGATTTACTTTCCCAGTCGCCAAAACCATGTCTGGAACGGCTGCTCAAGACTTCGACGAAGAGTTCGGGCTGCTTATGGATCGACTGAATACGCGGGTGCTTGAGCGCTTGCATGATGAGCACGATCAGGGTCGGCGTGCGGCGATACTGACTTTTCCTCAACAGTTAAACGCGCTTCGTGAAGTGGCCAGACAAATCGCTGAGGGTGTTTTCAGTACGCATCAATATGGTGTTCAGCCTTTATTGCGCGGTGCCTATTTAACCTCTGGTACACAGGAAGGTACGCCTATTGATCGCATGATGGGCGCTGTGGCACGGACTTTTGGTGTCGATGTCGCTCAAGTGCATGCGCCTGGAGCGCAACAGCGCACTTTTTTTATCAGCCGACTGTTGCAGGAGGTGGTATTCGCGGAGTCTGGCTTTGCAGGAACGAATCCCGCGATAGAACGGCGCAAGGCCATTATTCAGATCGCATCCTATGTTGGCGTAGTGACAGTGGCCGGCCTGCTGTTGACGGGGCTGACCATGAGCTATTTCAGAAACACGGCCTATCTTCACTCCGTAAATGTCGCTTTGAAGCACTTCCCGGGGAAGAGCAGTGTGGCTCGTGCGACCACCCAGAAAGGTTACTTTGAGCGTGTTCTGGAGCGTCTGGATAACTTTTCTGCCGTACAGGTGGTGGCACAAAAATATCACAATCAATCGCCCTGGCTGATGGGGTTTGGGCTTTACCAGGGACACACCGTATCCGGGCAGGTTCAGGCGGCTTATATCAGGGAGCTCAACGGCTTATTGCTACCGGGTCTTGCTTCACAGTTTCAGATGGGGATGACTGAGAACGCTGCGGATCCGCAAAAGCTCTATTATTTTCTGAAAGGTTATCTTATGCTCGCTGAACCCCGGCATATGAATACCGACGAACTGATGACGTTGGGAAATATTGAATGGGAACAACTATTCCCTAATGTGCCCGTGATTCAAAAAGCGTTATCGAAGAACCTTCAAGCGTTGGTCGGCATGCCCGGTGCACTGCACCCACTGTCTCCGAATGCTACGTTGGTGGAGCAGGCACGCAGTACACTGCGATCTGCCAATCTGACCACGTTAATCTATAGCAGCATGAAATTAAAGGAAAAAAGCGCGGGATACGCTCCGTTACGCCTGAGTAATGAGTTGGGCCTGCTCGGAGATATTTTTCAAAATAAGGATGGCACACCTTTATCTACCGAAATCCCCGCCCTTTATACGCAACCTGTCTTTGAACACGAAGCGAATGCGGGCATTGAGACGGCGGTGGATCAATTTACCAAAAATGACTGGGTCTTTGGTGCGGCGCGCATCAACGCTGTTCAAAAAGCCGGGTTGGACCGTCAGGTACTGGATCTATATCAGCAGGATTATATAAAAATCTGGGATGCGTTGATCAATAATCTGCAACTACGACCCGTCAACAATCTGCTGGATGCCAGCGCCGTGGCTGCCAAGCTGTCCGGACCCAGTTCACCTTTGAAAGCGTTATTGCTGGTTGTGCGACATAATACCAGCGATATGATGCGTAAGCCGCCAGAAAGCGCCGCCACTCAAAAGCTGAATGGGATGAAAGAAAATGCTGAACATGCTGCCTCGAAAAATGCCTTGGCACAGGCGCTCGCCAGTAATAATGGTTCGACTACGGTCGAAAAGCCTGGAGCCGCTATTGCGCAACACTTTAAATCTGTTGATGCCCTAACACAGGGGGCGCCTGGATCCGAACCCATTGATCAGGTTTTCAGCGTGCTTAAACAGTTGAGTCAGACATTGATGAGCATGTCGGATAGGTCCGTGGATCCCACGGGAAAACCCAATCCGCAACTGCAGCTGGCACAACAGCAGGTAGCTCAGCTCCCAGTCCCTGTGTCTACCTGGCTTTCGACATTAACGGGAGACACGCAGACACTGATGGCCAGTGGCGCAGAAGGCGCCTTACAGAAGAAATTTCAACATGCCGTGGGGAATAAATGTGCGGAGGTAGTCCATGGACGATACCCCTTTTCACCCGATAGTACCGTAGGGGTACCCCTGCAGAATTTTGCCGAGCTGTTTGGTACGGGAGGGCGGTTTAACCGATTCTATACACATACTCTGGAGAAACTGATCAACACCGACAGCAGTGTCTGGCGATGGAAAAATGGGCCAGGCGCAATCCGGGGGCATCCGGGACTATTGCGTGAAATGCAAATGGCTGATCAGATCCGACAAATGTATTTTCATCGTGGCAGCACCCCGGAAGTGGATTTCACGCTGATCAACCCCATCCTGAGTTCTGGCATTAGTAAGCTGGTGATAGATATCGACGGACAAAAGTATACGTATCAACCGGGTGGTGCGGTTACGAGTGATGCCATGCGTTGGCCAGGACCGCATCCCGGGCAGGTGTCCATTGCCGCCTACGACGATAGTGGTACCCTGATTAGCCGCTTTGATTATCAAGGTGACTGGGCTTTTTTCCATGCGCTGCAGGCTGCTCATTTGCAGCGGAAGTCGGATTTGCTGTTCCCGGCACAATTTAATTTCGGCGGAAAGACCGTCACCATCACCGTGAAAGCGAGCAATCTGGTTAATCCATTTTTGAATACCGTGGATCAGAACTTCCGGTGCGGAGGCTGAAGCGATGCAAGGCATGGCTCCGGTTGGTTTCTTTGGCAAGTTGCCCAGCGTCGGCGACTTCGTACAGCGACGCCTGCCTCCGGGATTTGTGGAAGTCTGGGATCGTAGTTGGGAGCAAGCGGTCAGTGCCACGCGGATGTCGCTCGGAGATCAGTGGGGCGCTGCGTACTATGGCAGCCCATTGTGGCGCTTTGTATTGCCTCCTGGAGTCTGTACGGAATCTGCCTGGGCGGGAGTGCTGGGGCCGTCAGTGGATCGTGTCGGTCGTTGCTTCCCCATGGTACTCGCCGCGTCATTGGGGATGGATGCTGTTTCACCGATACATTTAATACAGCGTGGGTATAGCTGGTTTGCTGCGCTGGAACAGGTTTTTTTTCATGGGCAATCGGCGGAGCGGGGCGGTGTGGATGCTTTTGATGCCCATGTTACCGGACTGCCAGATCCCTTGGACACGGATGTTGAACATCCGTGGTTGACCTTGCATGAAATAAATTGGCATGCCAGCGAACAATGGCGTATCCCCCTGTCGGGCAATCACGCTGTCAGCTGCTGGCTTACCGAAATGTGGTCACGACTGACGCAGAGCCCCGGGTCATGGTGTCTGTGGTGGACGATGCAGGGCGGCGGGCAGCTTCAGCCTACTGCTCTGTTAACCCGGGGACTGCCGCAGACGGCTATTTACGCAGGGTTTCTGGATGGTGCATGCGGGTCGGATGTCTGGTCGGTTCCAGCCGGTCTGAGCCTTCACACGAATAGTCCGGCAATACCCACGCCATCTGAGATGTCCATAACCGTGTTGGACGATGCAGTGGTGGGTAGTGGCATTCCGCAATGCAGCAGGGGGAGTAACGAGATTTTCGGATCGGATGATTTGCCTGGGGCAGGGCCGTTTGAGTCTTCACAGGACTCATATGGTGTTGCCATGGTGCACATGGAGAACTGTGGGCTCACCCTGTTGGTAGCTGATGAAGGCCTGCCAGACATTCATCGACAAGCCACGAATAAAGTGGTGGATCTTGTCGAAACGCGCTTTAGCAATGAAATAGAGGGCGGGCTCTCCACGTTACGTACTGAACTGCTGGCCATGCATCAGTCGCTGGCAGATTGCCGCGATGATCTTGTGAATCCGGTAGAAGAAGAATCTGCCGTCATTGCATTACGCATTCGGGAAAATGTGGGCGAATTGATGCGGATTGGGTCCGCTGTGGCCTGGCAATGGCGTGGAGGACGGGTTTGGGCACTCCTCCACGCGAGGGGGGAGGAGTCAGACCAGAGCATGAAGAGGCCGGTGCGTGGGGGGATGGCCGGGCTAGGTGGTGACGCAGAACCCGATAGCGCAGCGCATTTATGTAAAGTGGAACCGGGCGACCGCTTCCTGATGGTCGCAACCCAAAGCGTCATTGAACAATTATCCGAGGGATTGATAGCGCAGGCGTTTGCCTTGTCATCCTGCGAAGCCGCGTGCGCTTTTATTGCGGACGCATTACAACTTGGCGGCCGGTCAGGCCAATGGCCGATTAAAGTGATTGAGGTGAAAGGATGACGCTGCGCTACGCTTCTACAGGTCGATTAGTGACCGGCAAAGTTCGTAAACACAATGAAGATGCCATATTGATACGGGATGATGTTGGTTTATGGGTGGTGGCCGATGGTATGGGTGGGCACTCTGCAGGCGATTATGCGAGCGGTTTGCTCGTTGATCGACTTGGTCTGGTGCAGCGCAATGGTAATGTATTTGATTTTATTGAAGCGATCGAAGATGCCGTAGTACAGGTGAACACCGATTTGTTGTGCACGGCTGCTGAACGCGGTGTCGATGTCATCGGTACGACCCTGGTGCTGTTGGTGCACAGTGCAGACTTCATGCTCTGTGGTTGGGTAGGTGATAGTCGGGGCTACTGCTATGAGCAAGGATGCTTGAATTTAATCACGGAAGATCATGTGCATGGCGGTATTAAACAGGATATTACCCAATTTGGTGGTGGTGCGTCAGTACAACCGGCCCCCGGGGCTGGAGTGCTAACGCGCGCCATTGGCGCTGAGCATGACTTGTTTATCGACTGGGTAGTGGCTGGATGTCGCCCGGGCATGCGCTTTTTGCTTTGTTCGGATGGAATTAATAAAGAGATGTCTGATGATGAGATCGAAGCGGAATTCAAGCGCTTACAAGAACCTGAAGCCCTCGCAGACAAGTTGATTGAGATCGGTATGGAGCGCAGAGGCCGCGATAATATGGCTGCTGTCATTGTACAATTATATAATGAATAAAGGTAACCATGAGATGAAGTCTATTGCCGAATTGATAGCTGCCTTGCAGCGGGGAGCCATGACGCTGTCCGCTGTGACAGAGGCAATTGAGAAACGAGGCGCGGTGCCCGAGGCAGACCATCGGGCAGAGCATTTGCTGCTTGAACAGGCACGCGCGGAAGGTCAA
>JAJYPA010000264.1 GCA_021795795.1 Pseudomonadota bacterium
AACAGCGACGGACCCAGGCGGGTAATTCGTACACACCGGCGTGGAATTTTCCATCCGTACAGCCGTGGCACACGAGCAGTAGTTATTTGACGTTTCGTAATTGGATATTTGGCTGTTACAGGCACTCGTATAACTCACGCACTGCGGTGACGCCGACGTTCCATTACAACTGCAATCCTCACCCGTCTGGCTATCGACGGCCAGCAGATTGTTTTCACAGGTTGCCGTGTTCTGCTGATAATGCTCGAACTGCGCGAACTGGCTCTGTACCACCGTGCAATCGAGCTGGATATGGAACCAGTCTTCAAGGATCGGCCATCCATAATACAGGCCAAGAGCACCAATAAAGACGTAAACGATGCCCATGGTCCAGCGCAGGTAAACCATCAGCGCAACAGCGAAGGTCAGCCCGGCGATAGTCAAGGCGATTCCCAGCCAGCCCTGAGACCAGCCCTGCATTTCGCAGATTACGGGAGAGAAATCGAGCATGTATCGCCGCCCCCTACGCCGGCCAGGCCTGGCCGATGATGTTCCGGGCCGGGACCATGCCCCAGTACCGGCCATCGTAAGCTCCGGGTGTGGTGCCCATGATCAGATACCTGCCTGCGGGGATAGTGAATTGTCCCTGATGTAGCACATGCAGATGCTCATAACGCACCCAGGGCATCAACCATCGCTTGCCCCAGTAATGGCCGTTGATCCAGATGGACCGGCGGGTGATTTTAACCCGATCTCCGGGCACGCCCGCGACGTACTTCACCACGAGGATATGCTGACCGTTGGCGATCACGTCGATTTTCCGGTCATGAAACACCACCAGCATGCCGACCTTGGGTTTTACGGGTCCATAGCGGACGAAGAAGCTGGTCCAGGGCAGGCAAGACTGATACTGCGGGTCGATGGTCAGACTATAATGTTCGGCCAGCGCCGGGCGTAAAAAGGGGCTCAAAGCCAACGCAACAGCAGCCAGGCCAAAGATCAGCGTCATCTTTGCGCGAATGCCGAGTTTGCGCGGGCGGTTAGCCATGGGGACCGCCAACAGGCGTCACTGGCCCTTGCAGGATGGCGTTTACGCGCCCCATCACCGCTTCCTCCGCCATGGCCGTGAGGTTATTGCTGGCGGGTGCGGCCAGCACGTTTTGGGATAGGACAAGATCCCCTTTGGCGGCATAGGCATTGGCAATGCCCTGTATGGTTTGGCCTACGGCAAGGCCGATTTCAGCCGCACGCCGGTGCGATACCCCGCCGCCATTGGTGGTGACGTTTTTGATCACGTCCGCCATGATTTTACCGGAGTCGATGTAGACGACTTTGACTTTTACCGGCCCCGGTACCGTGACGCTTGCGCCGCCATGCCCCCAAAAGGATCCCCAGTTGGTCTGCACCAGAAAGGACGCCGCACCCGCCCCCAGAATCCCGAGAACCACCATGACCGGGTATCCAAACCGTGGCCAGAAGCCCCGTTTCTGGGGACGGGTCGGCGGTGGAGGCGCTGTTTCAGCCGCAGGCGTCGAGGGTGCCGTGTCTGTTGTCGTACTCTCGGTGCTCACGCAACCTCCTTGACTTTTTTACCGATGGCTTCCTTTGCCGCCAAGGCCGCCGCCTCCGCGGCTTCCGCATCCGCAATGGTTTGCAGATAATCCGGCTGATCGGCGTCGTCGTCCTCTTCGTCTTCTTCTTCCGGGTCCTGCTCCTGATCTTCCGCGTCGATGTAGCCCGAATGGGTCTGCATGAACTTCCGGATAGCCGAGTCGGGATCCATGCCCGCCCGCATATCCGCCAGGACTTCTTCTTTTTCCGGGCCTTCCGTTGAAAAGAGCACACGCCGGTAGGGGTCGAGCTTCAACCGTCCGATCCCCATATTCCCTTCGCTGAAAATAAACGCCTCTGCGTACTCCGCTGTTTTGCGCACCGTCCGCATGAGGGATAATCCGTATTTGCCTATGTCGAACTGCTCGTTTTTTTCAAGCTGCGTGATCGTGTCGCCCTGCTGCTTCATGACGATGAAGTGTGCCGTTTGTGCCGCGATGGTCCGGGTTTGTTCATTGGCGTACAGATCCGAAAGTCCCTGGATGCCGATGCCGAGTGCGCCGCGATGCTTGGCTACCCGCCGGGCCAACCCTTCCAGGAAATGGGCTGCCGTGGGTATTTTCAGTAGCACACTGGCCTCATCGACGAACAGGATTCGTCGGCGCACGTCATCCGGATCTTTATCCGCGGTGATTTGGCGGGCGATGGCGAACATCATCTGCATCAGCACGACCATCATGAGATGCGTCCGCCTTTGCAGCTCGATCAGTTCGAGGTTGACGAATCGCCCCGTGAGATCAACATTCATGGGCTTGTTGAACCAGTGTCCATACGCCCCGTTTTCGGTGAACTCGTGCATCATCTCCGCCATTTCGATGGCACGAGGCTTGTGGTCCTGGGCCGCGAGATACTGCGCGACGTGGGTAGGTGTGGCGTTGGTGCCGTTGGCCCCGTAAACCGCGCGAATGGCGATGCGGATGGTAGCCATGTCGGAGTCGTTCAGAGCGCCACTCGGCGAGATCATGGTGCCGATGATCCCGACCAGTTCCTCCAGTTCGTCGTCCAGCGTTTCCACACAGGAAAAGGGGTTCAGGCCGATGTCCATGTCGGGCCGAACGTCGATGTGATCGCCACCGTTCAGCTTGCAGAGCTTCTCAAATCCTCTGCCGATTTCGATGACCCAGACCTGGGCACCCAAGGCAAGCTGGTCCATGATGAGCTGTTGCCCGGTGACGGTTTTGCCGGAGCGGGTCATGCCCGCCAGAACGAAGTTTTGACCAGACTGAGAAGAATAAAGGTCGAAAAGCATGACGTGCCCGCGCCGGCTGATAAAAATGGTACCGGCGCCTTTCGTCGTCATGCGGCCCTGGCCGGCATTGCCGGTCCAGTCCGTGAGGATGGGCGCCGCTGCTGTGGCATGACTCGTGGCCACCGATTTGAGCCGGTGCGTCATGCCCATGCTTTCGGTGTCGGGGAACAGGGGTAAGGCGTTCAGGAACATGGGCAGGGCCAGAAACTTGTCGGGCAGCATGGTGAACCCTGCCTTCCCCGCATGGCTGGTGAAGTTACTGGCGGCCTGCGTCGCTTCTTTGGCGTTGCGCCCCCAAAGAATGGCGGTAAACGCCATTTCCAGCGCGTGTTCACCGTTGTTGAGGGCGTGAACCAGATAGTCCGTGCCCTCTTTTTTCAATCCGATGCGCGGCACCCACTTCACCATGCGTCCGAAAGCCTGCCAGTTGATCGCCAGACTCTTGGCCGTGACCTGGCGGCGTTTTTTGACCTGATCGGGTATGTGTATAGTCCAGACTAAAGCCGCCGGACGGATAAGCTGGGTGGTTTTCCCGAGCGGATCACCCATGAGAAAATCCGTCGAAAAGACGTTCACCGGGCGGGAGAATCCTTTAATGGAAAGCACGGAGATCACATCTTTTTTATCATTTCCGTGCGAGATCGTGAACGTTCCGTCGTTGTCGTTTATAGCGTCACCAGGACCGAGGATCTGGTCTCGCAGCAAGGTGGTGTCGTCAGCGTCATATTCCCACTCACCCTGAATATTGAAGAATCGACGCCAGATGGAGAGCGTCGTCTCCCGGCTCAGTCGCTGCGGATTAAAGGTGTTGAGGCTGGACTGAAAGGCGCTGATCTGTTCGTCAGCCAGCTTGATGTGCTCATCACTCGGAATCTCCGCTGTGGGCACCTTGATCGAGATCAGCACCATGCTCTGGGTGAGGGGCACTCCCGAATCCCTGAAGGCTTTGCCGTTCTTCTCCATCCCGCTCATAAACTCGACAATGTTGCCGGTGAACCCATCCAGCAGCTTCTTCTGCGCCATGGTGAGGCCCGGATCGAAGAAGATGCCGTCACGGGCACTTTTGTAATCGAAGATGATGTTGGTGACATCAGGCACGTTCCAATTGACGATCTGAATGAACGTCCCGGCGGGCAGATTGATGGACAGCGCGGCGCCCAGTTCGTCCATGAGTGAGTCGTCGGCACCGGACAGCAGGTTGCAGGACATAGTGGTCCCCACATACCCGCGGTTCATGAAGATGAGCTTCCTTTCCGGATCCCAGGCATACCAGGGGAAAAGGGTGTCCAGGCGACGCCGGTCGATGATCCGGTAAAGCTGATCGTTTAACGTGCTCACGGCGTGTTGTCCTCCAGGTGGTTTTCGGAAATGCAATGCGATGCCAGGGCGTTCGCAAGCTGGAAGTAAAGGCTGTAATTGCCCTGCACACTGCCCGGCGTGATCACATAGCGACCGCAGATGATGAGAGAGGGTGTCTGACGTATCCCGGCCTTACCCATGACGCGAATGTCCTGCAGCACGAGCTGCTGGATGGGCTTGTACCGCATGGCCGCCAGATAGTCGGCGGGCCGCACGCCGACCTTCTCGGCTGCCAGTGCATAGGTTCTGGGATCCGAATAGGAGTCGTGATCATCCTGTACCAGATGAAAGGCCTCGCTATCGAATCGCGGCAGGATTCCGGGATCAATGGCGGCCACCGCAAAATAGCTCTGCGCCATGGAGATCCAGGGTTTGCCGACCGCCGCGGGCATCTGCTCGAAGTGAATGCTGGATGGCAACGTCTGCGCCCAGCGGAGCGTCTGATTATTGAGTGCCCGGCAAAAAGGGCATTCATAGACCATCGCCTCGATGATGGTGTCCTGATATTTCGGTCCCAGATGTACCCGGCGATACGGTTTGAACTGGTGTGCATTGCCCGTCATATCGCCAAGGCCGCCCAGTTCTTGGGCGCGAATCGCCGGGCTGCTGAATCCCATGATGATTCCGGCCACCATGGCGGCAACTTGCTTCCGTGTCATGCGAGCCCCTCTGATAATGCCCTGGTGATCTCCAGGCTGTTCGTGACGCCGGCCACGATCAAATTGCAGCCGGCGGTTTGCAGCGTCGCATACTGGGACTGCAGCCGGGCCGCGGCCTCCATGGCCTCCTGATCTCCCAACGCCGCCCGATAGGCCTTGGTCATTTTGATGGCCTCGAAGATGGCCCGACGATTCGCATATCCGGTCCCGATACAATCCTCGCAGCCTTTCCCAATCCATTCCTGATCCGGTACGGCAACGCCGCTGCCCGTAAAGACTTCTGGATTGAGCACTTCGGAAGAGGTCTTGCAATGCGGGCAGACGGTGGCGATCACGCGCTGCGCCAGGAAGAGTTTTACCGATGCGGCGATGATGTGCCTGGGTATCTTGAGGTCGTCCAGCCGGAAATAGCTTTCCGTCCCTGAATTGGCGTGCAGGCTGGCCATGACCAGGTGGCCCGTCATACCGGCTCGCATGGCGATGGCTCCCGTTTCTTCGTCCCGGATTTCACCGACCAGAATCTTGTCGGGATCCTGGCGCATCATGGCGCGCAGCGCCGATGCGAAGGTCCGGCCCGTGCCAGGTCCAACCGGGATCTGCTGAACACGATGCAGGGTGTATTCCACGGGATCCTCTGCGGTGATGATCTTCACGTCCGGCGTATTGAGTGCGTTCATGCCCGCGTACAGCGTCGTCGTTTTGCCGGATCCGGTCGGCCCACCGGTGAGGATGAGTCCCTCGCGCTGATTGAGCGCCCAGCGAAAGGCCTCTTCCACACCGGAAGGCATCAGCAGCTTCTCTATGGGCAAGCCCGCGTTGGCGGAATCCAGCAACCGGACTACTGCGGAATACCCAAAATTGGTCGGCACGATGTTCAGACGGTTGTCGATGCGCCGGTTCTCGAACTCCTGCACAAACCGGCCATCCTGTTCGTGCCGGGTGTCGGCGACATCAAGATTGGCCCGATACCGCAATTTATTAACGAGCAGGTTGGCCTCACCCGGGGAGATGACGGCCACCACACTGAGTCGTCCGCGGATCCTTGTCCGGATTTCCGTGCTGCCATCTTCCAGGCTCTCAAAATGCAGATCGGACCACGTCTTTCGGGCCGCCGTTTCAAACAGCTCGTTCATAGTGGCCGTGAGCGCCTTGTCACGGTCATTGGTCGAGATGAATGCCTTGGCGACGACGGCCATCAGCCAACGTCCTGGACGAAGGCCGCAGTGTTTCTTGGCATTCCTGGCGTCACCTGCCACTTCCCTTGTGGATTCTTGTAGATCAGGGCCGGGGTGCCACCGATTCCGTGCGCGTTCATCCAGCGGTTGTTCGCCTGTATGGAGCGTGTGTCCTCTGCAGAACCCTGCGCCTTGGGCACGATGCCGCCTTCTTCCTCCTGACTGTTGAAGTGCGTTTCGTCGAAACGCCACTCTTTCGCCGGAGTCGTGGACGCGATGATGGTCGCCGCTTTGGGCAGGCTGCTGGGTTTCAGGAAGCCCACGGGTATCAGATGGATGGCCAGTGATCCGTTATCCACATAGGATTTCAGATGCTCCCATGCCAGGTGACAGAAGATGCAGTTCGGGTCCGCCACCATCCAGATTTGTTTGGGTGCGTCCGCTTTTCCAATGAGGAAATTGGTGGTTTTTTGGACCGTTGCGCCAACGTCCACCGGGCTGATCACTCGCGGCTTATCCGCAGCGGGCAGATATTTCCGGGCGTAACGCACGGACTCGTTGGTCCCGCTGGCGGTAAACAGCCCGCCCATGAACACATACTTGCCATTTTTCGTGCTGTACATGATCAGCGCGTGACCCGGAGACACCTGTACGGTGTATCCGTTTAGGCCGGCCTTCGTGGGGAATGTTTTGAGAATAATGGCCTGACCGTGGCTCATCGCCATGATGGTCTTGGCACCTGCCTGGAACGCGGGCGGCACACTTCCGGCGAACGCCCAGGCGGGCGCTGCGAGAAACAGGCTGGCGGCCAATCCGCCAGCCAGGGTCCGCATGGACCGATTAATCATCAGGCAACGCCATGCAAAATCAGCGTGTGGCTGATGATCGTGCCCGCGGTCGCCGCGAAGATCTTGATGAGGACCGGGATGCCGTAGTACAGCGCCACGGCACCGCCGACCACGACGGCGAGCACCGTACCTTTGCCGGTGAAGACCATGGTGGCCACACCAAAAATCAGACCACCCGCGACGATGGCCAGACCCAGGTCGCCCTGCGCCCAGCCTTCGATCTTGGTGGCCACGGCGGCAAAGGATGTACCGCCCGTACCGGCATGGGCCTGAATCGCCATCATCATCACCGCGACGAGCAACAAAGCCGCCGTCATGAGCGCCTTCCTGCTGCCCAACATCTGGTCAAGACGGGCGATCATCTGATCGTACCGGTTGACCGCCTTACCCATTACAGCGTCCATAACTGACTCCTTGATCAAGAGAGAAACTGCCATTGAAAACCCATCAACTCACTGGAACGGGAATCTGGGCATGGGCGGACCCACTTCCCAAAGTCCACGTCTGCGGCGTGATGATGGAGTACACCATCCCCGGAAAGTGCAAATTACCTTCCGGACCATGGTAGGGTGCGACCCAGACCCGCAATACCTTGGGCTGCGAAATCAGCGGCCTGGGGTAATGCAGAGGGGCCATCATGGGTGTATTCCCGGTACTGCCTGAATCCGATGCTGTCGCCTGAGATGGGCTTGTGCCGCCACCGGCCACCGTGGTTCCAGAAGCGGCGGTCGCCGGGTGCAGAGAAGGTAAAACCTCGTTTTTACTGGGCGCTGACCGCAAGAGCTTGCGCGCAAGCGCCTGTTCCTTGATGGTGCTCTTGTCTGGATTCACCTGGTCCCGGTGCCGCGTGATACCCCACACTTCACGAGGACCGACACAGACACCACCCTTTCCGTGGATACACGGATGGCTGGCCGCGCATCCGCTGAGGACGATGACCGCCAGCGTAACGGGAATAGAGAGATAGCGGTTCATGGCTGGGCGTACTCCTGACGGGTCTGGGCTTCCGGTGTGTTGTTGTACGGCCCCTGGCTGGGGAAAGCGGACGCCACGGCGGGGGACTGGCCGGTCCCTGCGTAGGGCGATGTTTCTCCGTAGGGGCTTTGCATCCCACTTGGCGCCATCGGACTGTTGTTCAATGACTGTGCCGACTGCAGTTGGGCCTCCTGAATCTGCGCTTTGCTCTCACCGTCGGTATGCACCCGCACCCCCGTCTCCAGAATCATGCTGACGGACACGCCCGGATTGACCTGGATCGTCGGCAACATGGACTCGGCTTCATTCAGGTAGAATTTCGAGATTTGGCCCGCCGCCGTGGATACCCCGCCGCCCGCGGCTTCGGCACCGATGTAGGTTGGAGAAGGCATCTGGAATCCCTGGGTACTACCCGATGCCGGGTTGAGATTGAGGCCCTGGACACCCATGGGCTGCACCGCATTGCCGAGCCCCGAGAAGATGCCGGCGATAAAGGACTTAATCATCGCCGGTCCCTGATGCGATACGACTTTGCCGGACACGCCTACCAGCCCGTCGGATCCGACGATATACGCATGGATGGGCGCCGAGATGACCTTGCCTCCTCGTGCGACGCACGAAAGCATATTGGTTCGCATGTACACTTTTTGATTGCCGATGCTGCCGTACCCGCTGGCAATCGCCATGCAGTTTTCGAGATTGGCGCGTAATCCATTGGGCAAAATGGCCCGTTTCTTGACACGAATATCGACGATCTGCGGATTGGTTTTCGCTTGCGGCCCTGTACCCGCCTGCAACCCATTAACCAACACGCCCGTCAAAATGGTGCCGGCGGGCAGATAGATGCCTTTTTTGCTCTTCACCGTCACGGCATTCATCACGGTGGAAAGCTTGTGGGGATGCTTCAGGGCGACGGTATCCAGGTGCGCAGGCGTTGCCGGAGCCGTTGGGATGCCGCCCTGTGCCGTAGGCACACGGCTTGACGGTATTTCACCCGGCGCTTGTGGCAACTGTCCCAAAACCACCGGACTCGACGCCGGTACCCAGGTCTGCGGCGGCGTGTATTGCTGCTGCTGTGCGGGTTGAGATCTCATCAAAGCGATTTGATTCTGCAACGCGGAAATGCTGCTTTCCAACTGCTGCATCTGCGGGCTGGGTGCTGCCCCAGGCACGGACTGGTGCTCCGCCTTCAGCTTGGCGAGCAGGGTTTTGCTGATATGCCCGGTAAGGTCTTTTTCCTGATTTTTCGTCATTCCGCTTTCAGCCGCCGTGATCTTGACGAGCTTCTTCATCTGGTCTTCCAGATGGTCTATTCGCGCTTCCATTTCCGCGGGCGTTTGCGAAGTAGGATGCTCGACATAGACCTGGCTGTTAGTGGCCATGGCCTTCTTCAATGCCGCGTTTGCGGCAGCATTGTTGTGTGGCCCCGCGAGCTGGCTGCCGATGACAACGGCGCCGACCACACCTGCGGCAAGACCTCCAAACTTGAGTTTTTGCTTGGTCTCCGGGCTTTGGGTTTTCCACCAGAGCTTGGCGCGATCCCTGATGCCTACCATACGGCCCCCAGCCCCCGGTGCGAGGCAGGTAAAGCTTCCACGAGGTAGAGTTGCGTGCTTTCTCCGGGATAGAGCTTGTGATGCGGATAGAAAGCTACGGACAGCACACCTTTCCGGTAGAAGTCGTTTTCCGCCAGATCGACGGCCTGATGGACCTGGTTGGTGAGCTTGTAGCTCACAATCTGGTAATGGCCGCCGATCCAGTGATGCAGCCCGGACCAGGACAATGGATCGGGAGATACCAGGTCGGGGATCCGTCGGCTTTGCCGATAATTGTCCGGCACCTGATCCAGCACGGCGTCCCGAATCAAATTCACCATGACACTGGCATAGGCCGAATGGTTTGGCATCCTTGGCGCTCTTTTGGGCACAAATCCGGGGAAGACCAGCCGATAGTTCTTGGCCGGACTGTTTTTCGGGATCAAGGTCAGGGACGCCACCGGATCACTGGGGTTTTTCCCCGTGATATAGACACCCACCGGAAAGGATGGCGTCACACCGATAATGGCATCTGATCCATGCTGGAGATGCTTGGCGTACTGTTTGTTTCCCACAATGACTCTGGGGTGCGCGAACGGTGTCGCAAACAGGTTGGGCGTCACGCCGGACACCGGGACCGCATACGTCGAGCCCGCGACAATCCGAATATCGGTAGTGGACACGGGAATGCTGCCCATGCGTGCCGCCTTGAAACTCATGTGTGGCGGTATGCCGGATGCGCCATAAGTATTCATCGCGGCGCTATGGATCGTGTACGGATTGGCGCCTGCCGGTGGCGGGGTCACTGTGGTGGTTGGTGGCACATAAGGTGCGCTACCTGGCGCGCTGGGCGGCATGGGTGCCGGCATCCTGCCGCCGGCCAAATCAGGCAGGCTTGGCGCTGCGGGAATGTGCCCCAGGCTCGCAAAGGCGGGGGACTGCTGCAAAGCGGAAGTGCGATCCGGTGAACTCGGCATGACGAACCGGCCAGAGCCGTTATTGGCCCCTTGCGCGAATGCCGCACTACCTGCGCCGG
>JAJYPA010000265.1 GCA_021795795.1 Pseudomonadota bacterium
GGCTGAAAATGCTGCGGATGCGCCTAACTGGCTGAAACGGTCCATCATGCCAGTCAATGGTTTGCCTAAACAGGTATCTGGTGAAAAAGTCGTGCATTGCACGACCGGCAGGCTAAACGAGCTGAGATTTTCCTGAAAGCGCAGGTACTGCGCTGCCGATTCGCCAGCCATCAGCCTGGAAAACACATCGCCCTTTCCATCGGGATAGGGGTTGATGAGTGCAAATCCGGTAATCGCGACGCGAGATGGTTTCACAGTGCTGAGTTGACAGGTTTTTGCTGAATCCGGGTGATGATCTTGATGAGGTCACCAACGGTTCTGGGCGTTGATGTGTTTTCGGGCAAGCGAACACCTAATTGATCTTCCAGTTCAAATACCAGTTCGAGCAATAGAAGGGAGTCAATCTGCAAACTTTCCAGTGTACTGTCGGACGTAATTTTATCGGCAGAAAGATCCAAGCGTTTTTCCAGAAAAGTCTGGATGGCCAACAAAGTATCAGACATGGTAATACTTTCGGTAATGTTTTTATCAGCGATTATGGCAACCGTTCATTATCATTTTAGCGGGTTATTTTATCAAGAGATTGTCTTCTTGACCATCTTTTTGTTTGGGTGCAATAAATTGTAATGTGTTGTAACAAATTGTAATAAATCGATTTTTCTTGGTGATGTAATGGAATGACGAACTGTCCGGACAAATTGCTTTACTCCCCGGTAAAGTATCGCTATAATTCCCAACCTTTCGGGGGTATAGCTCAGCTGGGAGAGCGCTTGCATGGCATGCAAGAGGTCAGCGGTTCGATCCCGCTTACCTCCACCAGGACACTGTCCTGACTGTTCCCAAACAGTCCAAAAAATTTCGTAATACCCAATAAAATCAGGTTTTACGGGGTTTTTTGTTGCCTATCCGTTCCATCTGGTTCCTAAGCTATCTGTTGGTGCATTTGTTGGTGCATGATATATTCGCTCGAAATTACCCGAAAATATACCAACAAATTTTACTGAAAACAGGTGTGGTATGGCTTTAACCGATATTCAATTAAAGAAAATTAAGCCTACGGACAAATAACAAAAGTTGTTTGATGCCGGTGGGCTGTTCTTGTTATGGCACCCCAACGGTGGCAAATACTGGCGCTTAGCATATCGTTTCGGCAGTAAACAAAAAACGCCTTGCTATTGGTACATATCCTGCCGTGACACTGGCGCAAGCGAGTATTAAGCGCGATGAAGCTAAAATGCTGTTGGCAAATGGCAAGGACCCGGGTGAAATTGTCCCAAGAAAGCAAGAAATGCTATTGTCGTGGAAGCGATGCAGGCCGATCAGATTGATGCTGAATCTACATTTGAAGCTGTGGCGCGTGATTGGTTTTCAAAGCAGCTTACGAAATGGAAGCCAAACCATTCTAGTAAAATAATTAACCGGCTTGGAAATGATGTCTTCCCCTGGATTGGAGGACGTTCTATTGCGGAGATTGAGGCGCAGTTGGCACATAGAGATCATAGTGTCAGAGGTGTGTACAACAAAGCCAAATATCTGCCGGAGCGCATTCGCATGATGCAAGCGTGGAGCGAATATCTGATGGATTTGAAGTGCCGAGCTGATATGGCGGTACTCAAGCGGGCTTGAAAAATAAGGAAAAATGGTTATTAAAGTATGGGCACGTGTAGGGCGGGAGCGCCGCGTGTGTTGATCGGCGCATTGCGGCGGCGCTTGCGCGAAGAAGCGCAACTGGGCGAATTCACGTTGTCGCAGATGTCTGTTCTCAGCCGTCTGGCGCGTGAAGGCCCCGCCACGGTGACACAACTGGCGCGGGCAGAAGGGATCCGTCCGCAATCCATGGGTGCCACGATTGCTGGCGGTTACGTGAGCGGAGAGACAGATTCTGCGGATGACACGAAGAGCATCTGGTCGCTGACCGATGAAAGCCGTGCATGGATTCGGGCGCATCAAGCGGCGCGGGAGGACTGGCTGTTTCGCGCTATCCGCACAAAGCGGTCGCTCTCGGAGCAAAAACAACTGGGGTGCGTCGTCGCGCTGCTCAATCGCCTCATGGACCCATAACTAGGAGGAATACGTATGGCAATCACCACACTCGACCCCAATATGGCTTTGCTCGTAATCGATTTGCAGCAAGGCATCATAGCACTACCTACCGTACACCCGGCCGCCGAGGTAGTACAGCGCGCCGCGGCGTTGGCCGAAGCGTTTCGCCGCCACGCCTTGCCTGTAGTACTCGTGAATGTCACTGGTACGGCGCCGGGGCGCACGGAACAGCCGCGAAATCCGGGCGCATTTCCTGCGGGTGGGGAAAATCTGGCGACCGAGCTGAACCGGCAGCCGAAGGATCTCACGCTGACCAAGCGGACGTGGGGCGCATTCACGAATACAGGTCTCGATGCGCAACTGAAGGGACTGGGCGTCACACAGGTCGTGATTGCCGGGATCTCCACCAGCATTGGAGTCGAGTCGACCGCTCGTTCTGCGTACGAGCTTGGATTCAACGTCACTTTTGCTATTGACGCCATGACCGATCGGAATCCGGACGCGCATCTCAATAGCATCACGCGAATCTTTCCGCGGCTGGGCGAAACCGGCGCGACCAGGGAAATCATCGATCTGCTCGACAGCGCCCGCGCATGAGTCGATTTGCCGTACAGATGCCGCATTGGCGAGCGCTCCGGTGAAGGACACTTTCCGTTCGCTCAACGGGTTCAACTATCGGGTATGGGCTGCCGGTGCATTGGTGTCCAACGTGGGAACATGGATGCAGCGCATCGCCCAAGATTGGCTGGTACTTACCCAGCTGACGCATCACAACGCTACGGCGGTGGGCGTCATCATGTCGTTGCAATTCGGCCCCCAGTTGCTGTTTCTACCCGTAACCGGCTTTGTTGCCGACCATTTCGACCGGCGTAAGCTGTTGTTTGTCACCCAGGCTGCCATGGGTGTGCTGGCTCTCGGGCTCGGAGTGCTCACGATCGAAGGATGGGTCCGGTTGTGGCAGGTTTACGGGTTTGCGTTATTGCTGGGTTGCGTCACAGCGTTCGATTCTCCGGTGCGCCAGACGTTTGTTGCCGATCTGGTGGGCGAAGCCGACCTGTCGAATGCCGTAGCGCTTAATTCCACTTCATTCAATGTTGCGCGCATGATCGGCCCCGCAATTGCCGGGATACTGATTGCCTGGATCGGGTCAGGCGGGGTGTTTCTCATCAATGCCATGTCGTTTATTGCAGTGCTGGGTTCGCTGGTGCTGATGCGCGTCGGTGAACTGCACCCGCAGCATCGGGTTTCCAAAACGTCCGGCAGCCTGGTTGAAGGATTTCATTATGTCCGTCGTAGGCCTGACCTGCTGGCGATTCTGGTCATGCTGTTCTGGATCAGCACCTTCGGTCTCAACTTTCCAATTTTTATTTCCACTATGTCGGTCATGACATTTCATGACGACGCGAGCCTGTATGGCATGTTGACCACGATGATGGCTACCGGTTCGGTCATGGGCGCTTTGCTGGCGGCAAACCGGGCTCGGCCGAGTATGCGTTTTTTGTTGGCCGGCGCCACAATATTCGGCATCGGTTGCGCGCTGGCTGCGCTCATGCCCGACCATTGGCTGTTCGGTTTGACACTCGTGTTCATCGGAGCGTCGGCGCAAACCTTCACCACCTCGGCCAACAGCATGGTACAGTTGTCGACCGAATCGGCCATGCGCGGCCGCGTAATGGCCATTTTCATGGCCATCGTTTTCGGCACGACGCCACTGGGTGCACCCATCGTGGGCTGGGTCGCAGACACCTTTAGTCCACGCTGGGCACTTGGCGTCGCTGCCGCTTCGGGGTTTGCGGCAGTTTTCGTCGGCATTCGATACCTCGTACGGTACCGTCAGCTGCGCATACGTTTTAGGAATGGGCGCTTCCGTTTCAGCCTCGATGCCGACCCTTCCTTCGTGGCGTCGAAGTCCGAACAGGACACCATCAGACAGGACATAGTCTGACCAGAGACATTTTACAGGTATCCGGATTTGAGTGTCCGGTATAGTAATGGTATAGACGCCCACTACTATACATCCAGGCCACCGTACTTCGCTCGCGACTTCTAAAACGTTGCTGTACTGATGCCATATTCCCGGCAAATCTCCGATACCGGAACGTCACCCTCAACCCGTTTCAGCGCTTCAATAACCTGACTGTCTGTAAATTTGGACAGTTTTATCTAGAACTCCCTCCTATCGAGAAAATCCCACTTCAAATCCCGGTGGATTGCTGGGGATTACCCGCGGACGAATCTAATGTGGTCATGGCATTCAATATATTGTATATATTAAATATATTTATATCGTATAAGGTTGCAAGGTGAATGGCCATGATCAAACAATAAACTTTAATAAAAGATTGAAGTAAATATATTCAACTTTTATTAAATAGATAAACCCCCCACAATACAATCCATCTGTCGGTCTTTCGTGCGCGCCGACGAGTTTGATTGAGCACACCTTAACCATACCATATTATGGAGATTGTTATGTTATCAAGCCCGAATTTGATCCTTCTTACGCTCATCTCTGCGGTACCGTTGCTATTTTGGGCGACGGGGCTTTTCGGGAGTGTCGTGGCTGGCGAACATGCCCAGCGTATTGCACGCTTGAGTAACGGCGCCTCTGGGTTGTCTTTTCTTTGCGCAGCCCTGGGTGCGCTATTGTATGCTGTTAGCGGGAAACCCATAACGGTAACGCCATACTCCTTTGCACTGCCCCAGGACATGGGAGCGCTAGCACTGAGCATCTATATCAATTCAGTCACGGTGATTATGCTCTCTCTGGTTTCTTTCGTGGGTTTCGTGGTCTCCCGCTATGCGCGCAACTATCTTCAGGGCGAGAAACATCAGAAGCGTTTTTATACCTGGCTCAATTTCACGCTGGCATCTATCCTGACGTTGATTGTTTCCGGCAACATGCTGATGTTCGCCATAGTATGGATGTCCACCAGCCTTTGTCTGCATCACCTCCTGATGTTCTTTCCGGAACGGGCTGGTGCTGTACTCGCGGCGCGAAAAAAAATCATTGCCAGCCGGGTGGGAGAAGTGAGTCTGTTGATAGCAGTTTTGCTCATCGGCTTTACCATGCACACGATGGACTTTGAGACGCTCTTTCATGCCATGGCGGCAATGACCGGGCCACTTCCAATTACCCTTCAATGGGCCAGCGGTCTCATTGTACTGGCCGCAGCCCTTAAATCTGCCCAATTCCCGTTTCAAGGCTGGTTGATCCAGGTAATGGAAGCTCCTACCCCTGTATCTGCCCTGTTACACGCGGGTATTGTCAATGGCGGCGCTTTTCTGATCATTCGTATGAGCCCGATCATGTCTCGATCTATCGACGCCTCCAATGCACTGGTCATCATCGGTCTCGTCACGATCGCTGCCGCCGGGTTGGTCATGTTGGCCCAAACCAGCATCAAGGTATTTCTGGCTTGGACCACAACCGCTCAGATGGGATTTATGTTGCTGGAATGTGGCTTTGGGTTGTATAGCCTGGCAATGCTGCACTTGGTCACGCACTCCTTATACAAGGCGCATGCCTTTTTGTCTTCGGGCAGTACTGTGGATATTCTTCGCGCGCCTGCCGTGCATCCTGCCCAATCCACACCAACATTCTGGCAGTGGATCGTCGTGCTTTCCTTCGCGGGTCTGATGACAGCAGGTATCGGGACTGCATTTGGCGTGACCACAAAAGATCAGCCCGCACTTCTGGCCTTAGGTGTAATCGTTGTGGTTGCAATGACCCAGCTCATGCTTCAGTCTTTCAAGGCAGGCATGGGGGCTGCATTCATCATGCGTGCGGCTGGTCTCAGCGCACTGGTCTGTACCGCCTATTTCAGCCTGCATGCTGCATTTCATTTCATGTTGGCAACGAGCCTGCCTGTCGTGCGGATGATCAATGGCCCTTCACAATTCCCCCTCATCGGGCTGGTGATGCTGGTATTCCTTGTCATTCTGTTGATTCAGCAGAACTTGCCCAATTTGGCCAAATACTCCATCGCACGCAGAGCCTACGTACACCTCTATAACGGTTTGTACGTCGATATCCCGTTTTCGCGGCTG
Source organism: Pseudomonadota bacterium (assembly GCA_021795795.1). Next base: position 6,094 of record JAJYPA010000265.1, read on the forward strand.
ATGCGACGGCTATGCCCGATATACAACCAACCGGAATCCCACCCGATTTACCCCAAACCAAAAGGAGTCAAATCATGAATCTCACGACAACCGCACGCTCGAAGCCATTTGCCAGAGTCATGAATGTCGATATTAACGATACCGAGGTCACCAGCAGAACCCGTGTTGTTCATGACGCTGCTTTACTCAAAGCAACAGTGAAATCAGTATGCCAGCGAATCGTACCTCTCTGGCCGCTCGACGCCTTCGTGGCCGTCAGCCCTTATTTCGGATTGCGCGATCAGGATTTCGAAAAGGCCAATGAGACGCTTGGCAAAGTGGCCAAGTCTTCCCTGACCATGCCACGCCGTTACTATCGGGAGCAACTCTCGTCAGGCCGCATTACTCGAGCCGATTTGGAGCAAGCACTAAAGCAACATGGCATCGGTATGAACGCTGCAGAGGTGGAAAGGGCGCTTACCAGCGAGGGCCCCACACTGCCGAACCCAATCCCGCTGGTTTCGGATGTCTTGGGAGAGATGGATAATACCCAATGGACTGGGTTTGTTGTGGAACAAATCAGCCAATTCTGTGCTGCTTATTTTGATCAAGGCCAGTCTATCTGGAAGATGCCTTGGCGGGGGGAGACCCTCTATAATGCATGGCGCCAGTTTGCCGAAATCGATCTTAACCCCAGAATGATGGGCTTGCATGGCACCAGGGCTGCAGTCGCAGCGTTACCTGATCTGCCTGCAGACACGATTGCTCTGGCAATTCAGAAGCTCGCCATACCTGCGGATATGCTGGAAGATTACCTTCTCGCTGCCTTGATGAATATCGGTGGATGGGCATCCTGGGCACGTTACCTTCGCTGGGAGCAAGAACTGGTTGGGGGAAATGAGGACTCCATCGTCGATCTGTTGGCTATACGGCTTGCTTGGGAATTGATACTGTTAAATGATCGGCAAACCCCTGAAATGGGGAATGCCTGGCGATATGCCGTGCAAGCCCTGCAGCAATCTTCAGCACGCGGCGGGCAAGTGCAGGCAAAAATAGACTTTGCCCTGCAAACTGCTTTTGAATTAAGTTATCAGAAAAAAATCGTCGCAGAACTCACTCGTCCCAACCAGCAAACATTAGGGGGGAATTCCACCCCAGTGCGGCCATCTGTACAGGCTGCATTCTGCATCGATGTGCGCTCGGAAGTATTTCGAAGGGCTTTGGAAACTGTCGCGCCTACTGCGCAAACCATGGGCTTTGCAGGATTTTTTGGCGCCTTCATGGAATTTGTACCGCTAGGTGCGTCTAAGCCGCGGATTCACTTACCTGTCCTGCTGACGCCGAGCTGGCAGGGACGCCAGCATATTCATGGCGTTAGCAGCGGGGAAATGGAAGTGGTCATCAGCCACCGTCGTCGGCGTCTACACAGTGCTGATAACTGGAAAGCCTTCAAAAGTTCGCCTTCCTCCTGTTTCTCGTTCGTGGAATCGACTGGATTACTCTACGGCCCAAAACTGCTCGGAGACAGCTTCGGGTGGAGCCGTCCGGTGCCCCATCCAGAAATCAAGGGCATCCACCCCAAATTTAGTGGACGTCTTGTTCCAAGCCTGGATGCGATTTCTCATGGAGAAAAAATTGCCAAAACCCGGCAGAAATCGGCTGAAACTCCGCTGGTTGGTATCCCCATGGGAGATCGTGGCGCGCTGGGGGAATTGATTCTAAAGGCCATGTCGATGACCAGCAATTTCGCACGACTGATTTTGCTGGTCGGACATGGGAGCAGCACGGTCAACAACCCCCATGCTACGGGGCTCGATTGCGGGGCTTGTGCAGGCCAAACAGGTGAAGTCAGCGCTCGAGTCATCGCTACTTTGCTTAATGAGCCCAAAGTGCGTGAAGAACTTGCCCGGAAAGGTATCAATATTCCGACAGACACCCGGTTTGTCGGGGCCTTGCACGATACGACGCTCGATGAGGTGATCTTGTTCGATATCGATGGATTGGCACTGACTCACGCACAGGATCTGAAAGATCTGCGTCATTGGCTCGCGCAAGCCGGGCAACTGGCGCGTATGGAACGATCCAGTTTGCTGGGCATCCAGAATTCAACTCCAGCGGTTGTTGACGCGCTGATTCAAGAACGTAGCCGGGACTGGTCGCAGGTTTTCCCGGAATGGGGTCTTGCCGGTAATGCCGCTTTTATTGCCGCACCACGTTCCAGAACCAAAAATATCGACCTTGCCGGAAGATCATTTTTGCATGACTACGAGTGGCGCAAGGATGAAGGCTTTGGTGTTTTAGAGCTCATCATGACCGCACCGATGGTGGTCGCCAACTGGATTAATATGCAGTATTACGGATCTGTCGTCGATAACAAACGATTCGGCAGCGGCAATAAAGTGCTGCACAATGTCGTAGGAGGCTCTATAGGCGTATTCGAAGGAAACGGCGGCGATCTACGCGTCGGCCTTCCATTGCAGTCGCTCCATAATGGCGAACGATGGGTGCATGAGCCATTGCGACTGAATGTCTTTCTCGAGGCACCAAAATCAGAGATTGATCGAATCATTGCCAAACATGAGCTCGTGCGCGAACTCGTTGAAAATCGGTGGTTGTACCTGTTTCAAATTGACGACGAGCACGGAGGCATCTACCAGCGCAGCACGGACAGGCAATGGCAACGAATGCCATGATATTGTTGACGACTACTGATACAGACATCAACCCAAGCCAGGAACCGGCGAAATCATGGAGCTTAGAAACTCTATTTACAGGGGTTCAACCGTCGCCTTGCTCACCCAGCACGGCAAGGAGAAGGTCATTGCTCCTCTGCTGGCCTTGGCCATCGATTGCCAGGTGAGGCAGGTAACTGGTTACGACACCGACCAACTGGGCACGTTCACGCGTGACATTCCGCGCCCGGGCACACAACTCGAGGCGGCGCGAAAAAAAGCACGCCTCGGCATGGAATTGGCGGGGTTGACCCTCGGCCTCGCCAGTGAAGGCAGCTTCGGAGTGGATCCATTCACCGGAGTGTTTCCCTGGAACGTGGAGATGATCGTCTGGATCGACGATACGCTGGGCATCGAAGTCGTTGGCGTCGCCTCTGGCGCGAGCAGTTTTTCTCATCTTCTTGCTGCAAGTTGGGAAGAAGTCGAGAAATTTGCTCGCACAGCAGGCTTCCCGGATCATGGTTTGGTTGTGCGTCCGCAGCACGAAGACGACCCACGCATCCGCAAAGGCATTACTGACTGGGAAACACTACGCGATGCCTTTCACTGGGCCTGTGGCGAAGCGGATAATGGCCGGATTTTCTTGGAAACCGATGTACGTGCGCATATGAATCCCACTCGCATGAAGATGATCGGCCAAGCTACTCAAGACCTCGCACGCAAACTTTGCACCCTGTGCCCAGTGTGCAACACGCCAGGATTCCAGATCATGGAGCGCGTTCCCGGCTTGCCCTGCGAGGATTGTGGCGCCCCAACCCGTGAAGCCAAGGCTGACATCCACCGTTGCGCAAGATGCGGTCATCGGGTAGCAGTTGATCGCCCAGTGCAGGCGGCACCGGTATGTCGGCGCAAACCGTGACTCGTCTGACCATCGTGCGCCCCGACGACTGGCATTTGCACATGCGCGATGATGAAGTGCTGGCCTCGGTGCTTCCTGATACGGCACGGCGGTTTGCGCGCGCTATCGTCATGCCCAATCTCAAGCCACCTGCGACCACGACGGAGCAGGCGCTGGCTTATCGTGAGCGCATCCTGGCAGTTTTGCCGAAAAATATGTCGTTCGAACCGCTGATGACGCTCCCTCCACCTTACCGAGGACACCGCGCCGTCTGAGATTGCCACGGCCAAAGCCGCGTTGCGGGTCAAATCGGGAAGATCGCGACGCGTACGGCGCAGGTCGTAGCCGGGACTACGATGCCAAGCCGCCGTCGCAGCCATGTGGGAATTAATCAGCGGTTCCCTACGTCGAATCTCATTAAGCTTTAGAACGATAGCCCTTATTAATCAATAAGTTTTAAAATAGTCTCATTTAACATTAGACTGAAATCTCATAATGAAACGATACTATCAAGAAATAACCTGGGAATTTCCGGTGGGATCCTTCTGAAGCATTCAAAAATATAGTAGAGCTATCGTCCCTCATTGCGACTTATTGCTAAAAAAGTAGCAATTGCTATTTTTACGACAATGAACGACAATAGGTACATGAAAACTTTTGATGAAATTGAAGTTCATCGCCCAGAACTCGCACAGGGTTACCTTGGGCTACTCAGTACCCAACCTGGGCGCCCCTTAGCCTTGTTTGCCCCTCGTCGTGTTGGCAAAACATT
>JAJYPA010000020.1 GCA_021795795.1 Pseudomonadota bacterium
CGAATCCACTTTAAAACTCAAGCAAAATAATTTCATATCGAAATTAGATAGCGCCCCAATAATTTAATAGGCGAATTTCTGGCAACCAGGCGGCGATGTTTCATGCCTGGATATTGCTTCGGTAAGGAAGAAAAATATAAAATTTATTACTGATTTATAAAGAGAACAGAAACTGTACAAAAACTTTGTTAGCAGCCGATTACAAATTCATGCCATTTTGTTACTCCCGGTTAGCGAGCCCTTTGTTTACTTTCCTGATCGCTACCCACTTCTATGGAATACGAGTGACGGCTAATAACTAAAGACCTTTGCCCCAAAGCACATAAGGCCGCCTAAATCCGCAAAGTGTCAATGAAGTCACGTTGGTTTTGCGGACTAATGCCTAAAGTGGCGATATGCTGAGCTATTTTGGTTGTTAGTTAGCTATTTTTGACCCTGTTAGGCGGATTTATCCCTTATTCTGAAGTCGCACAAGCTACTAAACGGGTCTTTCAGTCCGCCGACCCGCCCCCTGTGTGAGGCAAAAGGCTACCTCAATGATTTTATCGAGCGTTTCCAAAAGACTGTGCCGCGCGCGGTGGCGTGTTTAGAAGCTGGATTTGAAGATGCAATGGCGGTGATGACGCTCCCTGAGAAATACCGGAAGCATTTACGAAGCACCAATATGCAAGAGCGTTTGAATGAGGAAATTAGACGTCGTTAACGAGTCATCCGGATATTCCCGAATGATTAATCGGCACTGCGACTGATCGGCGCTTTGCTTGCCGAGCAGAATGAGGTCTGTCAGAAGCGTCGTTATCTTGATATGGATGAATTCAACGAATGGGTCGCCACACAGGCTGAGGCGCGTGAGGCAAAAAACGTGGTTTCACTGGCAGCCTAAAAAATTTATGTCAATGAACCAGACGAAGCGAATTTACAGAAAAATTTGGACTTGACATAACGACTAAGCTTCTGACTTCAGAAAAATAGGGCCTGTAAATAACATCATTTTATTTCTTCCTGCCAGCTACCTGCTCCTCCTTAGTCGGTCTGCCTCTGCGACAGGGAATAGGCTGCGCTGAAAATAGCGCCGGGCTTTCTGTTTGCGCTGTTATCCATACTTGAACATCGGATTCACGGAAGCGCAGCAAACGTCCCAGCTTCACCGCAGGGGGCAATGATAACCCTTGTGCCCTCCGGTTATAGACAGTTTGAACAGACATACTGAGCATGACGCCAAGCGCTTCGGGGGTTAATAGTTTTTCCATGTTGTAGCTCCATTAGGTTATGTGGAGTTACGTATAGCTACCGCTGTCTGAATTTCTCATTATTTTCTGCTGCAAATCTGCTGCACCACATCCGGTAAATAGCGGTATAATCACACAACACACGGTATAGCTAACCGGATGATTTAATTGATAACAGCTCCGAAAGCCGCGCCAATAAAGGCTTGCGATAACGACTGTTAATCCGCAGGTCCCTGGTTCGAGTCCAGGTCGGGGAGCCATATACCACAGGGGTTCCAGAGGAATTGCCCGTTTTTATTTGTTCCCCAATTTACGGTTTGTTCCCCAAAAACGAACCGGAAGCCGTTCCGGCGCACCAGTCTCATATCCCTGAACAAGATCCGCTCCATACTCGAATGCCAGAATTCGATGCTCATCGCTGCTGACATGCTCAATGATGACCGACGCCCGCGATTGATGCGCGGTATGAATCAGCTTGACCAGCTTATCGCTAACGCCGGCGCGGATGCTGTCCTGAAAAAACAGGCCGTCTATTTTGACAATTGACGGCTGCACGGATTGCATGAATCCGGCTGCGGCATACGGATGGCCTGGCTCACAATCGTCAAGAGCGATATGGTAGCCTTGCGCCCGGCAGTTCTTGATGAACTGAAGAAACGATGCTGCATTACTTATCCTGGCGCTTTCCGTGACCTCGATGACCAGTTGCCGGGTCAGCGACCTGAGTAGAGCAAGCCTGGCGATGTACAGGTCGCCAATGGCCTCGATCGTTCGTACAGAGACATTTATAAAAATCCGGGGTTTCCATGCCGCCACCTTCAGGGCTTCTCTGACGACATCGATCATCATCAGATCCACCATCTCGATGTAACCGGACTTTTCCCAGCGACGAATCACCGGGAATGGACTTCGCTCCGGATGGCCTTTGAACCGCATCAACGCTTCGTAGGCATATACATTTCCACTTTTATTCAGAATCGGCTGAAATGCGCAATCCAGTAATGGTTTCATGACAGCCGCTGGCGAGTTATCCGGTTATGGATTTTTGTCGTTATATGGCGGCAGGATCATGGTGCGGTTCACCAGCACATCAAATGCATATCCCGGCCGGATGTTGATTGTCGGCTGGATATTCAGGTTTTTGTTGAGCAGGTTGGTGCCCACCATATTAAGCTCTTGCGCCATCGCTGCTGTGGCTGTCTGCTGTGCCGTAGGGGCGGTAAAGGCATTTGCATTCTGCGGCTGCGACAGCTCGGCACCGGCCCCCAGCAGGCTCATCAGGATCGCGCTGCCAAAGATGCGCATGTAGTGATTGTCTACCTGGTCGGCGAATCCGGCCTGCCCCTGTTCATCCGTGCCTTCCATGCCCTTCAGATTGATCATGGCGCCATTCGGATAAATCATCTGCTTCCAGGCCACCAGCACCCGCTGCTGGCCATATGCCACACCGCTGCTGTATAAACCCACAATCCGGGTACCCTGCGGGATCAGTACGATGTCCGGGTTCAGGCTGTCGTAGACCGTTTGCCTGACTTCGGCGCTGATCGAGCCGGGTAAATCACTGTTGATGCCGGTCAGCAGGGTGGCCGGAATTACGGATCCGGCAAACAGTTCATGTTTGCTGATCGCCGGCTGCACGGCTGATGCCAGATACCCGTTGTCATCCTTGTTCTGCGCGTCCAGAAATGTCTGATTTTGCCCTTGCTGTGTTTGAGGTGTCGATTGCAGTCCTTTGCTTGGATCCTTGATGTCGGGAATTCTGATTTCCGGCGGTTTAATTGGGGATTCAGGACGTTGCTGCCCGGCACCTGTCATTAATGAGCCGGTTGCGGAAATCTTGGCCAGCGTGGCGTTCTGCGCCGCCAGTATCCGGCCTTCCTTATCCTTGTATCGCTGTTCGACCAGCCATTGCTGATATTGCTGGGCTGGTGTCAGCTTGGGCGCCGCACCGGATTGCAAGGCGGCGCCCGCTGGCGGTTTTGCGCCAAACGGATTGGCCGGGTTACCGGGCGAGGGTGAAACAGATGTTGCCTGCGCATTCGTTGCCCCGGCGGCTGCAGCAGAATCCGCCGCAGCCTTTTGCATCTGCTCGATAGGTGGTTTGAACTGGCCGACACCTTGCGAAGCAATGTCGGATTCGCCACCACTCTTGCCAGCTTGGCGCTGCCCGGCTGTCATGACGCCGATCACGATGCCGCCGGCGATCATGCCGACTGCAACGAATGCGATCTTCTTGAAATTCTTGCCGATCCGCGCACCGCCAGTTTTAGGGGTGCTCTTGATGCTGAGCGGTTTCGCGGATGCGCCATCTACATCCTGTGACAGCAGCTTTTCATCTGGACTGTCATTGGGTTCCTGATGTTCCATGTATCACCTCAATTGAACCAACCGGTTTTAGGGTTGTGCTCGCAGATTTCGCTGCGCGCAGCCTTGCCGACACCCACCACCAGCTGGAATTTTTGCGGGAGGCCGTCAATCACAACGTAGTTATGCACCAGCCTGCTGTTCATCAGCTCGGTCTGCTTGTCCCGGAAGTTGAACACCGCCGGTTTGTCTGCATCCTTCATGTCGGCCGGCATCTGCAAATAGGTGTGACCATTGCCGGCGAATATCCGCACAGGCTTGAAGTCTTCATCATCAGAGCCGTTGCCAGGCTTGCACACGAAATTGAAATCCAGCGTCGCAGGATCAACAGTACCCAATGGCGCCACTACAGCCTGCTTCTGCGCCTCGATCTTCGCGTGCTCGGCAGCCCTTGCGGCTTCGGCCTGTTGCTGCATGTTGATGACCAGTTGCTGCGGGTCATAGAAGCCCACCAGCGGCACATAATCGTGCCGGTTACTCACCAGCGTGATGTAATACACGCGCCCTGCATCCGTGGTCACCACCAGGTTGGTGTTGAGTCCTGCCACGGTGGGTTTGATCACCACCACCGGACGATTGCCGGCCGTCGCCGGCTGGATGAGCCAGCGCACGCTGTCGCCGATGCTGACATTGGTAATGTGCTCGTCCGGCAGCAACTGGATCACGCAGATGTGCTCCGGTGCGCAGGTAACAGCCGGATGGCTCTGCCCGTATGGATACATCACTTGTCCGTTTGTACCCACCATGCTGGGTGCGGACCCGCTTTTCAGCCATTCTGCCGATGCGGCCGCCGTCGCACGGGCACTCAAGGGAATGGGCTCTTTTTGCTGGTAAATCTGATGGCTGGTCTGGGATATGTCCATCGCCGGCCATGAAGCGTTTCTGGCCAGCGGTGAGTCCTGCTGCGGTTGCGATGGCACAGGTGGGGTATCAGCCAGGGCAGAGGCGCTGGCAAGCATCAGCGCCAACAAGATTGGGGTCGGTTTCATGAATTTTCCTTTCAATTTGATGCGGCCGCCACAACAGGCGTCCAGGTGACGTTCTTGATGAACAAGCCCAACGGGTTGTCCAGCATGATTTGCGGGTTCTCCGCGAGTTTCGCGTCTTGCGCAGTCGTAATATTGGCCTTCCAGTGCTGGGCTGGCTGCGGCTGCCCATCCTTGACGAGGTTTTCGTCCCAGTTGATCTGATACGTATCGCGGCTTATTGGCAGCACGCTGGTAATACTGACATTCGCCACGAAGCCGAACGGCGGATGCGCCGAGTAGTATTGATTCAGATATCCGGCCGCATCGCTACCCACCATGTCATACACCCGTCCGATCAGCACTTTCTGCGCGGCCGCGTCCGATAGCACTGTGCGCGCATTCCACAGCCAGTTGGCCACCTGCGCTTCCACAATGCGCTGGTTGATAGCACCTCCGGTCACCGGTTGCGCCATGGCAATCGGGTTGCCCATTTTGTCGAGCGCCACGACAAAAGGCTTGATTTTGCTTTGTGCGCCAATATAGGTAATGCCCATCACTGCAATTCCAGCTATGGCCATACTGGCGAAGGCCGCCATGCGCCAGTTCTTTGCGCGCGCCAAGGCATCGCCATAACGCTCATCCCATTCACGTCGCGCGTTCAAGTACGGATTGGCCTCAGCCATTTTTCTCTCCTTTATAAAATTCCAGCCTCGCTGCAATCAGCATCGAAACGATAAAAAATCCCACCCAGAGCAACAGCGCTCGGCTGAAAATAAAACCCGCCTGCCATAACCCGGCAAACCACACCGCATTGATGAGTTTGATCAATCCGACAAACACTGACTTCCTGTCGTTGCGGGCAAGCCACGCGACCCGATCGCTAAACTCATTCTGAAATTCGCGCCGCCAGTTCATCATCAGTCCGTATGGTTAAGGCGAATCTGGATTCCGCCGCCCGTACTGCCTTCATGGCGGGCGATATCGTCCTTTTTGCTGGCCAGACTGCCGAGCTGGTCGCCCATGGTTTTCCAGTGGTTTTTGTCTTGGGATGCCGCCTCTTCGGATCCCGCGCCTGATGTTCCTGATCCGGTCTGCGCACCGGCACCCAGCGCGTCCACAGGACCGGAAGCGGATACAGATGCGGCAGACGAACCGCCACCTGTCATGGAACTTAATGCTGCCATGCTGTCTGCTCCGCCAATGCCGCCGGCAGATGCGCCTGAGCCGGAAACCCCGGCGCCAACCATATCCGCCATCTTGGCCAGCCCCTGTGCCGCTCCGGCTGCACCCGCCACGGCCGCAGCCCCCGCAGCGGCGACACCTCCCGCAATCGCGGCAGCACCCCCTGCAACATTGCCGAGACTCATGTTGGGCGAGCCGTTCATCAGGCTTCCGGCAAGCCCCGGCACCTGCATGCCGATGACACCGTAAATCAGCATCGTCGCGCCCACCGACAACAAATCAAGAGGCGGTGTCGAGGATGTCCAGGCATTGATATAGGCAATTTCACTGTTGATCACATTCTGGCCAAGCCCGACAATGGCATAGATCACTAGCAGTTTGATTCCGATGCTGATCATGTAGCCGATGTACTTCTCGCCGAAGCTGCTGGTCATGCCGGAACCGGTGAATCCCAGCATTACAAGTCCGGCGCCACCCACCAGATACATCTCGACCTGCGTCATGAATAATTGCAAGGCGACCAGACCGAACCCGATCAGCCCGAAGACCGAGGTAATCACTGCAACAAGGGCGAACAGCACATTGGTAGCAAGGTGATCCCAACTGGACTGCGCCTGGACTGTTGTCCACAACGTGGAAATCACGCTGAATGCTTCAGACATGACTCCGGACGGTGTTGTGGCACCAGCCCCGGCTCCGCCAATTCCTTGCCCCATCTGCATGAAACTGGATGTGATCAGCGGCATCCATGTCGGCGCATAAGACACGATCGTGTAGAAGAAAAAGATCGATGAAATCTTGAGCGTCGCGCCACCGATGAAATCCGCCAGATCATTTTTCTTCAGAACATTTTTGATTCCCCACCAGGCCAGATCCAGTACGGCAAGGCTCGCAAAAATATGCTTTGCATAACCTTGCGCCGTTGTCATCCAGCCGGCGGTCGCCGACTGGAAATTATTGGCAATCGTATCCAGATAGCCTGAACCGCCAGGATTGCTCGTCGCGGCCTCTGCGGCAAAAGCCAGCAATAACAGGCAGAAACCAGATATTCCCGCCAGTACCCGGTTAATTTTTCGTGGGGAAAACATCAAAACGCACCTGGCTGGATTGGCGCAGACAAAATCGGGGCCATTGCTTGAACAGCGTCATTATTGGTTCCCGCACTCGCTGCCAACGCATTCATTTCTACCTGACCATTGGCCTCTATATCCGCGCGCAATTTCTGTATCTCGTTAACCAGAATTCCGGAAATCTGGTTACCGGCCTGCATGACTTCCTTGCGTCCTGCCGCTGAATTGCTTTGCGCCTGTATTGCAGCCAATGCCGCCTGTGTCGATGTATAACTACCGGCATGCTGGTTAAATTGCTGTAAAGCTGCTGCAATCTGCGATTGGATGTTCTGTGTCCAGCTGGACAGGCTGCTCGCAAAGTTGCTCAACGGTGCATCGGGCTGCCCATATTGCGCCTGTATACCCGAAACCGTATTCAGTGCCGCATAGCTCAAACCCTGCGCATTGCCGACCAGATTCACCAGATTACCGAGTTGCCCAGAAATATTGGGCCACAACTGCACTGGGATGGCCTCCATATTGATCGCTTGATTGAATACTTGCTGATATTGCGCCTGCAGCTGCTCGGCCTGGGTAGCATACTGCTCGACCAGCGTAATTTCCTGCACGATCTGTTCCGGGAAGGTCGCTCCCGCGATCATGCCTGTGGCGTGCGCCGGGATGCTGGTGGTCAGCAGCAAAGCAGCAATTGAACTTGCTTTCATTTTTAATATCTTTTTAATATTAAAACGATGCTTAATGAATATCTTTTCCATAGCAAAACTCCTTATTGAGCCACACCGGCAGCACTGTTGATCTGTTGAATGACATTGGCCGCATCCGTGCTGGCAGCTTGAGCTGCTGCATTGTCCAGCTCGGCTCCGACAGATGGCGCCAGCGCGTCGGCCGACACATAACTGGTGTTGCCGGTTGTGATGTTTTGTTGTTGGATGGCAAGCTGGCCTGCTGCCTGACTCTGGTATTGTCCGGCCTCGTTCTGCGCGATGCCGGCAGCCTGCATCCATGCCTGATAATCACTGTTGAATGAACTGCGTGCTTGCGCCTCGTCGTAACCGGCAATCTGATTTGCCGCATCTTCCGATGCCTGTGCAGCCGCATTTTGCTGCCATGCCTGCGCGGCATTCACCGTTGCCTGATTGTTCTGCTCTTCCGCTGCCTGCATGCTGCTCCAGTCACCGTCGGCGGCGTTGGTATAACTGGTGTCGGTGCTGGTCATATCCGCTGTTTGGCCTTGCGTGACGCCGGTCTGTGCCGTGGTTTGCTGAGTCGCCTGAGCGGTTGTCGCAGCACCTGCGTTTTGCCCCTGAGCGACCCCGGTCAAGCTTGTGATCTGGGCAAACATGTTCTGCGCATCGCTGGTGGCATGCGTGACTGCCGCTGCATCATCGATCGCGGCCAGAACCGGTGCTGCTGCAACATTGGCGGCATAATCCGCATCGGCAATGCCCTGGTACATTTCATTCATCGCAATCCAGAATGCGTAGCAGCCGGCATTGATACCGCAGCCTGCCGCATTCATCGCCGCCTGATAGGCGTTGTCATTGGCTTGATAACCGCCTGTGGCCAGGCCGCTCATGACCGCCTGCTCGCCGGCGCCTGCCAGCGCATAGGTCACATCGGTGCCGGGGGTCAATTGCCCCATCGACACACCTGTCGATGCCTGCGTGCCCGATGACTGCGTGGCGAAGTCCGAACTGGCATACACCTGGCCGTTGGCAGCACCCGATTGCGCCACAGCAGGCGCCAGCGTCGCGGCAGAATCGGCTGTCGCGTTGCCGTCAGTCACGGCAGGCTGTTGCTGGGCCAGTTGCTGGCTTGCCTGATTTTGATAGTCGGTGGCAACGCTCCGGGCTTCCTGTGCCGCCTGTTGCATCACCGTATAACTGCCGAACCCGCCACCAGAATTCAGATCCTGAGTGGCAATATCCTGCGCGGTGTTGGCGGCGGACGTATCTGCCTCGTAATTCTGATATGACGTGCCGGCGGTATAGGCGTCGTTCAGGTTCTGGTTCTGTGTCGTTGTGAGCGTACTTTGCAACGTTGGATCCGGCGCGGGCGCGTCAGCCAGCGCAACAGCCGGTGCGGTGGACAGCAGGACGATCGTTACGATTTTTTTCATCAGAAGTTCTCCCATTGTTTTGCGGCCGTATGCTGGCCGCGTTCGCGCAGCCATTGTGCCGGCCACGTTTGCCCGAATTGATCGCGCAGGGTCCTGATCCGCGCGATGTCTTCCTTGCCCGATGCGCCGACAAAGGCCAGCTCGGCCCCTGACAATCCCAGCTCGAACAAACGCCGTCCGTCCGGGTGAATGACGTAGTACTGCCGCTTCGGGGTTGCCATGGCCAGAATCTCGATCTGACGCGCATTGAGGCCGATGCCTTCGTACAGCGGCCGGATGTTGTCGGTTTGCGATTCCGGGTTGGGAAGCAGAATCTTGGTCGGACAGGACTCGAAAATCACATCGGCAATGCCGGAGCGCACCAGATCGGTGAGTGATTGCGTGGCGAAGACCACCGCCACGTTGGCCTTGCGCAACACTTTCAGCCATTCCCTGATTTTTGCCTTGAAGGCCGGATGCCCCAGCATGATCCAGGCTTCATCCAGAACCAGTAGCGTGGGTTGCCCCTGAAAGCGCTGCTCGATGCGATGGAAAAGATAGGTCAACACCGGCAGCACCAGCTTGTCGCCCTTGTTCATCAGATGTTCCATCTCGAACACCTGAAACGGGTCATCGGCCAGGCTGTCCGTTTCAGCATCCAGCAGGTGCCCTGCCATGCCGCGCAGGGTGTACGCCTGCAAGGCATCACGCAAAGTCTGATCCTGCAACAGCACCAGAAAATTCGTCATGGTGCGCTGCGCCATGATCTCGGTTGATTTGCCGAGCTGCACCACGGTACGAAAGATTTCCTGCCGATGATGAGGGAGAATGGTCACTCCTTGCAGTTCGCATAACTGTTCAAGCCATTCAGCCGCCCAGACCTGCTCGTTGGGTTCGTCAACACGCCCCAAGGGACAGAAGGCCAACTCGCCATGCTCACCGGCAATATCGTAGTGCTGGCCACCAGACGCCCACACCAGCGGCAGCATGGAGTAGCCCTTGTCAAACGCGAAGACCTGCGCTTTCGGATAGCGGAATTGCTGGGCTACGAGCGTAGCCAGCAAAGTTGATTTACCGGAGCCGGTCGGCCCCAGAATCACGGCATGACCAAGGTCGCCCGCATGCAGGCTCAAGCGGAACGGCGTGCTGCCATCAGTCTTGGCGTACAGCAGCGGCGGGCTGTCAGGTGGGTAAAACGGGCACGGATTCTTTTCCAGTCCGGCCCAGACCGATGTAAACGGCAGCAGGTGCGCCAGATTCAGCGTGTGGATCAGCGGCCGGCGCACATTGGCACTGGTGTTGCCGGGGTGCGTGCCAAGATACGCTTCAATGCTGTTGACTTCTTCGACGCGCGCGCCGAAGCCACGGTTTTCGATATGCTTCACCACCTCGCGGGTGATTTCGTCCAGCATGGCGGGATCGTCATGCGACAGCAGCAGCACACTGGTGTAATACCCGTACAGCACCATGCCGCTGGATGCTTCGGCCAGCGCCTGCACTGCGTCATTTGCCATGCGGTCGGCATCGGCATTAATGTGCGTTGCCTGCCCGCCGGAATTCTCGCGCATGACATTCATCATGCTCTTGCGCTTCATGGCCCATTTGCCGCGATATTTGTTCAACAGCTTGTCTGCCTGGCCGGGGTCGAGATAGATGAAACGGTTCGACCAGCGATACGTCACCGGCAAGCGCGACAAAAAATCCAGAATCCCCGGAAAACTGTGTGCCGGCAGCCCGGTCAATCCGACACAACTGATATGCCGGTGGTCAATTTGCGGCACAAAGCCTGTCACCAGATCGTGCGCGCCGACAATGGCATCCAGATACATCGGGACTTCCGCCATGACCATGGGGCGCGACTGTGGTGCCAGAGTCACGCATTGTTCCAGATAAGCGAGCAACGGGCTGGTAATCGCCCCTGTGCGCTCGTCCACCGAATCAGCCAGCCGCCGGATATGCAGCAGGCTGGCAAGCCGGCTTTCCAGTTCGCGGATCTGTTCGCGGAATCGTTCCAGATTGCGGCCGGCAGTGCCTTTGATCCTGCCGTCCACAAACAGGTCTGCCGCCTTGCTGGCTGCGTCCGGCATCGGGAACCACGTCACGGTCAGCACAAAGCGGCTGGCGTATCCGGCATGAATGCCTTCATGGGCGGCGCGGCGCGCCTCATCGATCAGCCGTGTTGTGCGATCATGGAAGGCGCCTGATTTTGCATAACCTGGTGCAGGGCCCCGCACTGCATCGCAATGGATCACCCAGCCGTCACCCAGCTTTAGCGCAGTGTTGATGCGCGCCGACATCGATTTCAGTTCTTCATTCGTGGCCGAGTCCAGATCCGGGCCGCGATATTCCCAGCCAGCGATCAAGCCACCGTTTTTGGTGAGAACGATTCCGTTATCCACCAGCGCCGCCCATGGCAGCAAATCCGGCAATCCGTAGGCTTTGGTACGAAATTCAGCCAGCGCACGCATTATTGCATCTCCCGCTGTGGGGCAAACGGCGAGGCCTGCGCGGCATAGTATCGTTTGTACTTCATTGCCCTGACACCAGTTTGCGACAGTTGCGGATCATAAGCGGCTGCGCGGGAGAGCCCCCACTGGCCAAGTATCCACATCGTGATACCTATCACCGCTGCCCACACATGGGCGAGCGAAAAGATGAATACGCCAGCGAGAATCGCCAACATCAAAACCAGATTGCGCTCGCCACCCATCATCAGAATGGGGCGGTTGAGCGACTCATGAATCGGTGTGCCATATTCATTACTCACATTTTGTCTCCATAAACCCGGTCGATCATGTCGGTCATGTCTGCGACATACCGTAGCGCCTGGGTGATCTCGGGAACTTCATACCCTTGATCCACCAAGGCTTGCACCACCTGCGACAAAATGTCTGTCAGGTTGGGTGGCTGGTCGCCCGGAATGTCATCACGTTCCATAGCGCGTTCCCGAATGACGGCGCGCATCAAAATACCAAGGCTCCTGTCAGCCCGAGGACATCCAGGAATTTGTTGCCCATTACGATGAACGCTACCCCCAGCACCACATACATCAGTTTTTTGGCGATGCCGCCCAGCTCTTCGCCGAACACCAACGCGGCGCCTGCGGCCAGAAATGCAATCACGCTGATGCCGGTCGCAACCGGGCCGGTCAGATCACCTTGCAAAGTAGTGATAGCGGTATCCCATGGCAGCCCGCCAGCACCCCCTGCAAATGCATTTTGTGCGGCCAGCAGCGCCAGGATGGTCGTCGTGATACGGGTAATTGTTTTCTTCATGTCAGTCCTTTCGCTCGGTAACAGCCACTGGAAATCAGAGGCTCTTACCTCTATTCCGCAAGGTGGACACCCACCCACATAACAGGCCGCCTTGCACCCATCACGCCAGCACGAGGCTGGCATTCGGTCTGCTGGCCGGCAGCCTGAAAACCAAACTTCACGCCGTTTAACAGCTCCGTTCAAACCGTAACCCCCGGCATGCATCCCACTGGATCAGCGCCCCTCATCCGCAGGTGAAGGGGGATTGATCGTGGGCATCAACGCACGCCGGGATAAATCCCGGTTTTTGTTTTTACTCCGCAAACGGCTTTCCCCCTCCCGTCCCCCAAGGGGAAGCGAAGAGAGCTTCAGGTCAAGAGCATCACTTTTACCGACCAAGGAGCCAAGACCATGAACGCCAGCCAAATGAAAATTGAATTTGAAACGAATCTGACCTACACCACGGCAGATCAGGAAGAAGACGCCATCATTGAACGGGCGCTTGTAATTCTGAATTCGCGCTTGCGGAAAACGGGTGAATCCATGACATCACCCGCAGCAGTACGCAACTATCTGCGCCTGAAGCTTTCAGGATTGGAACATGAAGTATTTTGCGTCATGTTTCTGGACAGCCAGCATCGGGTTATCGGCTTTGAGGAAATGTTCCGGGGCACACTGAATCAAGCCAGCGTCTACCCGCGTGAAGTGGTAAAAAAAGCGCTTGCAAACAATGCGGCAGGAGTGATTTTGGCGCATAATCACCCGTCAGGAGAAACAACGCCAAGCATGGCAGATCAAAACCTGACCGATGCACTGAAAAGCGCGCTGGCGCTGGTGGATGTCCGTGTGCTGGATCATTTCATTGTTGGAGGTACGGACGTGCTGTCGTTTGCCGAACAAGGTTTAATGTAACGGTCAATTATGTGGTTGTGATGCGCCCAAGGAAAAATCATATGGAAGAAAGTATTCAGTCGTTCAATAGCCTAAATGGCGGTATTACCATGTGGCTCGGACGCTTGGCTGACCGCTTGGTGGAGGACGGGACAGATGAATTTCTCAAGCAAATGCAGGAGGAGTTTGACCACACCCTCCACACCCAAAACCAAAATTCGCAGAATAACATTTACTTCTTAATCAATGGAATCAATAGCATCGACAAGTCAACGCTTGAGCAAGCCATTGCGTCACTAAGAGAGCCATACCAACGAGCGAAGAATCTCAGGGAGAGTTATCAGCAATGTGTCGAATCCTTGGAGCAAGCAGATCACCGATGGAATTCCTATGCGGAAAGCGCAAAGTCTCTGCTTGAGATTTTGGGAAAGTGGGCCTGTGAGACGGAAGTTGCGCGTTCCAAGAAATTGATCCGCTCACAACATTCACTTCTAAGTCCTATTTTTCCCCTCAAATACTGTGGTGGATGGAGCGTATTAAATTCCCCGCAACAACTCCGAGCCAATCTCACACATTTCAAAGATAAAGTTAATGAAATCAATCATGTAATTGACCGCTCATATATTGCAGGAGATCTTCCGCAAAACCTTAGTCCTTCTGACTTCCGCACGGCCATTAAGTCTCTGGAAGAACAGCAAGAGCAGGCAAATAATTTGTCAAATAAGGTAAGCCGAGCCATCGAAGACTTGGAGAGTGCAGAAGCAAGCTATTTCTCTCAGAGACAACCCCTGTTTAACCTGCTTTGGCAGATGCCTGAAACGGCGCATTGGGCCCTTTTCCGCATCTGCCGTCCGGATTTACTTTAATATTGTCTTGCCAAACCATAAAACATCGACTTTGTGACCGCACCCCAATACCGACTATCAAAACTTTGCCCAGCCAACGCTGGTACAGCACCGCTGCCGTAAATCCAGTACTCATCTCTGCCCAATACAAATTCACCCTGCTGATGCGGCAGGACAACTTCCGGAAATCTGGCAGATTCGGCCAACTGCTGACTGTATGGCAAACGCTGACCATTGATCCATACATCGTCCATGTTCACATGCACCTGGTCGCCGGGTACGCCGGCCACCGTTTTGAACATGGGCATGCCGCCACCTGGACAGGTGCCGCGCATGTAAAACGGGAATTTTTCCGGAGTAACGAACACAGGCGGGCAAAATTCCACCAAGGCACCCCGATGGATCGTTCCGCGCACAGGTTCCAGCCGATAGATGCCCAGCGGTTCGCTTTCTGTCAGGTTGATCCGCCAGCCGCTCAAATATGCAATTTGCGTCGATGCGATGATCAAACCCATCGACAACAAAGGTGCAGTGAGCCGTTCCCAATGGATTGCTCTCATTAATTGCCACCAATTATTTGTTGAAGCGTGGTATAAAGAATGAAAACAAACACCAGCAAAAACAAAAGAAAGCGCCACCAAAAATATTTCTCATGGTATCTTTCAATTGCCTTTTTCATCGCACACTTCAAACCGTTATATCTGACATCCTTACGAAAAACATCATAATCCGTCGGCTTTTTATTGGGCTTCGTTTTTAAACGTGATTCACTCATACCCCTCTCCCGGTCGTTGAAGCAGCTCCCAGCTTGATTCGCTCCGCCAGCGCTGCATCCTGATAATATTTGATCTTCTTGCAGTAAATTGGCGCGAATCCGGCCACGAACACCATTTCATCGTCCGGCGGCAGGCGCATACATTCGTCAGCCGTGAGCAACGGCCGCTGCACGATCTGCTCGTTGGTATTGACGTTTTGCAGCAACACCGCCAGACGATTGCCGGAATACTGGCGCTGGGTGTGTTCCACGGTACTGATGCCGCACATGTCGGATAACGATTTTGCGGTTTCAATCTTGTTGGGTGCGTAGGCGATACGGATATGGCAGTTGCTGACGATGGATTCGTCCTTGCCATAGGCGGCATTGAGCTGGGTCAGATCCTGCACGATCAGAAGTGCCTTGAGGCCGTAACCTGCGATGAAGGCCAGCGCTTCCTGGAAAATCTCCAGCTTGCCAAGACTGGGAAATTCGTCGATCAGCAGAAGCAGTCGATGTGGAAACAAACTTTTCCCTGCTCCTTTGGCATCAAATTCCATGCCCTCGGTCAGCCGGCGCACAACCTGGCTGATCACCAGTCGCAGCAGCGGTTTCAGGCGATCTTTGTCTGACGGCGGCACCACCAGATACAGCGAAGTTTTCTCTTGTACGGACTGGCCATCCGGGTTGTTGCCGCCCATCAGGCTTTCAATCGAGAAGTCGGACACACGGGTGTTTTCCGCCACTACCGGATCGCGGTACAGGGACAGGAACGACAGGGCCGTGGACAGCACGCTGCCTGCCTCATTGGTCGGCTTGTTGAGCCATGACTGCATCGATTGCGCCACGGCCATCCAGCCCGCCAAGCGCGCATCGTGCTCTACAGGCCGTTCGGCCAGGCGGCCGCCTTGTTCAACCTTATCCAGCCAGGCGTGCGCGATGTCGCGGATGTAGCTCAACACGGCGCGCGCGCCTTCCACCACGTCGCCGTCTTTGTCCTGCTCGGCCGCAGCACTCGCAGCACTTTGCGCATCAGCCCGGAATATCCCGCCATCCGACAGAATCCCCAGCACCATTGCAATACAGCGGTCTACGTGTGTTTTACCCTTGGGCGGCTCACACAGCAGCACGAACAGCACAACACCGGTCATCAGGTCGAACCCGGTCTTTGCCCAGTGATCTTTCAACCCTTCACCGTTTGGATCCACAATCATGGTGGCGATGTTCTGCACATCCTTGACCAGGTTGCCGTCGATGCGGATTTCCTGCAAGGGATTGAAGCGCGCGGAATCCACGCTGGTGGGATCGAATTTTAATGCGCGCTGTCCCAGGGTGCGCTCACGGAATCCGCTGGTCAGCGCCCAGTTCTCGCCCTTGATGTCCAGCACTAGCGCCGATTGATCCCAGTTCAGAAGCGTCGGAATCACGATACCCACGCCTTTGCCAGATCGGGTGGGTGCGAACACCATCATGTGTTCCGGCCCTTTGTGCCGCAAATAGCGCAGCGCCGTTTCATCTTCAAATGCACCGAACAGCACACCGCCGCGATTTTCCTCATCGGGAAGAACCCCTGCGGCCTGCACTTCCTCGGCGCTCGCCCAGTGTGCGGACCCATGCAGATCATTGCGCTCGGAATCCGCACGGCGCGAACGTCGGTATGCCATGGAAACTGGTATGACCAGCGAGAAAAATCCGCCGATACCCATGATCAGATGCGCGTGTGCGAATATGTCCATCACGTCCGCCCCATAGGCCGGGCTGTTGTATTTCCATGTCCAGATCAGAATGTCGAACGGAAAATAAATATGCCCGGACAGCGGCACGCCGAGTGCCGAAACATAGCCCAATGCCCATGCCGCATATTCCGTGGCAGCCCATGTGGACAGCAGCACGATCATGACAAACGCACCCAGCCCCACCCAGATAAATCGGGTAATATCCTTCTGTGCTTTCGGGATGTGATAGACGTGCTCGGCTTCTGCCATGATTATGCCTTTCTGTTCATCAAAGTAAATCTCCTAAAACCTGTCTGGCTGTTTCAACCAGAGCCATATCGCGTTTTGTCGGGTCAACAACATTTTGAATAAGCGACTGGAACCAGTCATGCTCAAATACAATTTCCTGCGTGTGCAGCACCTGCGCCTGATCGCCTTGTCCCGAAGAAGCAACCAGTTTCATGTTCTCTACAAGAAGACCGTCTTCTGAATCTTTGCTGACCCGGTGATGAATAAAGCACGCATCTATGGAAAAAAAAGCTTTTTCTCTGGATTTCAACTGTCCTTCTGCGCTGACCATCGCATCAGGCACCTCTTTGCGAATTGCATCAATGATCGCCGGGTTTTTAAGATACTGCCCAAAAAGCGCCTGCGAGTCAGACATATACGCGAATATCCAGGGGATATTCAACAGGGTGGCGCCTGTGTAAAGATACCCACGTTCCCCCCGATATGTTTCCAGCATTTTACGGGCCGTGTTTTGGGAATACACAATCCCCGTTTGCTGGCGAATGATGTACATTACCCGATCAAACTGTTCGATAAGCGTTTGCAAAATCTGGTGCGAAACTTCAGACATCTGCGCCCGCCGATCTGATTTTTTACGCGGTCGAGGACGGAAATAAAGACAGTTATCACGCTCGTCCACATTTAATGGGGCTAAATCAGGTACTCCATGCCCGGCATGTCTGCCAAACGGTCGCTGAACGTTGGCAGGAAGACGATACAATCCGATTATCTGAACAGGATTGTTGCAGGCCGGGCAAACTGCATACTGAACATCTTCCCCTCGCTCGTTTTTTTGATACCATGGCCGTTTTTTTAAGGTCGCAGTTTCAAAAGCACCCTTCTCAATGACCTGATAGCCGTTATCAAACGGGCGAAGTTTATACACATTCATGGCTATTCCTCTGTTTACAAAAGAGGAACAGTATAGCGACCAGACACGGAGGTCCACCATGTTTCTGGCAGGGGCGGAACTCCGCCTTCCTGCTCCGCCAGACGCAAACAACACAGAATCGTCGTCAGATCCATGGAAAAATCATGATGAGAATCCCGCAATGCAAAGACGATTTCATCCAGATCCGGGTTCGCATCCTCTCCAGGAATCCTTGTCTTTTCCATCATGACATCCGCACGGTTCTTCAGAATCGCTTGATGATCCACTTTCGTTTTCATCGAATCATCTCCTCACCCCTGTTTCTGGCGTTGTTTGGCCTTGATGCCTTGGCTGACGATTTGTCCTGTCTGTCTTGCTGCTCTCCGGAAATATCAATATGCCGGGATTCTGCGATTACCGTAATTGATCCGTTCGCATTGACAGCCGCAATCGTGCTGTTGGCCAGAGCCGGCTGAGGTTTTTCAATGTGATTTTCAGCATTAAATTCATCAACGATTTTGGATAGTTCGCCGGCGCCAGCAATAGCCTGATCGACATAATCCCGTTCGGCAGGTGCCTGACTTTCAGCGATGACATTGGCCGATTTGTCATCAGGTGTGGCTTGATGTTCGGCAGTTTGTTGCGTCACAAAAGATCGTCGGGCCAGGAATGCCTCAACCTCACTCTCCGGGATGCCGACATATCGTGGATATTTGTATCCCTGCGGATCAATATGCAAGCGTTGCCGACCAGGTGCACTGATCTCCACCACACTGCTTACGCCATCCTCATAAGTTCCGCCTTCACCGGCCACTAATTGCGAATCATTCATGAGGTTATTTGTAAATGCATCATATTCAGGCTGGCTAAGTTCGGTTCGCTTGATGATGCAAACCTTGCTCGGACCATCGTTTCTTGTTCCAATCTCGGCCATGTGCTCAGCATTTTCGACTTTGCGCCAAAATACCGATGGTTCTTGCTCTGTTGGTGGACGCTCAGGTTCTTGCTTTTCTATTATCTGTTCGGCTGTTTGCGTTTTCTTGGCCTGCAACTCGCGCTCTTTGGCCAATACATAATCCGCAGCCTTTCCAGCCTCGGATGCTGCCCGAAAAAGTTCATTCTTGTCTTTCTTGAGCACTTCTGCCCACGATTGCACATAAGCTTTGTGCTGTTCTTCATCATGCGGAATACCGGTTTCAGCCGCCATGAACGTGCTGAACAGTTCGGCGCGCAGCTCTTCCTTGGCATATTCTTCGGATCCGAAGCGATGACCGCCGGTAATGCCCTCGCGGTTCATTCGTTGCGCCGCACCGGTGGCGTGGCCGATTTCATGCAAGGCTGTGCCGTAATAGCCTTCCTGTGTCTTGAAGGCTTCGTGTGGCGGCAAGTAAATCTCATCCTTCGTCGGCGAATAAAATGCCTCCGCATGCTGTTTGAATGCCACGCCATCCTTGACCATCACCTGCATCAGCTTTTCGCCGCGTTCAATCGGCTGAACGGTGTTGTCCGGAACCGGAAGCGGTTCCAGATTCAATCCGCTGCATTGCTCGGCATTGAACACAACATAGGTCTTGGATACCACTCGATCCAGATTGTGTGCTTCCTGCCAAGACAAATCTTGTCCTTTGTGACTAATCTTCAAGTCTTTAATGCTTGTTAACATGGTCGGCTTCTTGTCTGCCAGGGAACCAACATCAACAGCAGGCCCTCTCTGATCAAACACCTTGACCGGATGACCGTTCATGGTGACCGTAACATCACGCCGTTCCCAGAATGGTTCGTTTTTCCATAACTCGACCGGATGACCATGTTCACCTTTTTTGACGCGACCTCCCAACTCGTTGATCTGTTTGACCGTGCCGAATCGCGGATCTGCGTAACTATTATCCATTTGCGTCATGAGCAATAACATCTGATTGCCACCATGGTAAGGTTTTCCGGATGCCATATTGCGCGGTGCGCCATGTTGCAGGTTTTCCCATGGGCGCTCCCACGGAATCCGGTTCTGTTCCAGTGCAGCAACGAACCGATCGGTGATTTCCTGACGCAAATCACGCTTGCCCTCTGGTTGGCCTTGCGTTTGTGCCTGTTCACTCATGATGCACTCCTTCCGGGCTGTTCATCGCATCTGCATCCGCTTCAAACTCGGCACCAAATTCCTGTTCGGCCTGCGCCTGGCTCATCTCATGAGCCGTTTCCATAAATTCACTGCCGTCCTGCGCTTCGGGTATCAGGTTTTGTTCCATGATTTGTTCCATGATTGCTCCTGTAAAAACATCGACCTTTTTTGGGGCAAAGGTCACATACCCATGCCTTGATCTTGATCTTGATCACGCTGTTTCCTTATTTCCCGACGCGGCATGCGTTGTTCGTCACGCGATTCAGCTTGTTCCAAGCGTTCTTCTGTGCGTTCCTCTCGCTGCTCAACCTTTTGCGCTTGCTGTTCATCCTTCTTTTCCAGCACTTCATCGATGTTCCGGGTACGCAGCTGTTGCTGTAACTGCTGGTCTTCTTCCATGACGGCATTCATCCGTTGGTATGCATTCGTGCCATTTTCGGTCAGCCGGCCTTGCTCATCCAACAGCGCCGGATGCCAGGTATCGTCGCGCAACAGTTCGCGTTGCTGATCGGTCAACGCTTCGCCTTTGCCAGCCGCCTGCAATGCCTCGCGGCCGGACAGATCGAGACGCGCCAGCACATATTCGGCGCCCAGGTACTTATGGTCGATGGGGTGATCGACCGACTGCACCTCGGTTACCGGGTCGCGCGCCTGCTCGATTCCGCCGGCTGGTGGCACAGGAGGTGTTGTTGTGTTGTCAGCCTCATTCGCTATGCCCTGACCCTTTTGCCAATTGGCCTGCAGGTCTTCATTCTGGATTTTGAGATTGAGTCGCCCGGCAATTTCTGCCGCACGTTCTTGAAACTCCCTGCTGCCGGTCAGCACCAGACCCTTCTGCATGTCAAACTTTTGTTCCGCCAGCCGCAGGGCAGCCTCGATCTCGCGGTCACTCATCCGGTACACATCCAGCCGGTCGCCGCGATCCGTCATCATGCGCGTACCATCCCGCACATAATGAATCGCCGGGCCTTTGTCTCCCGTTTCAATTTCGTGAGTCAACCCTTCCAGAACAATCGGCTCCATGTCTGCTGTTCGTTGCCCTTTGATGCTCATCGCCTCACTGCTCCGGCCGCGCTCGATCTCCAGCAGCTTCGCTGCTTCAGCATCCTGTCCGGCGCGCTGTTCCAGAAAGTTGAGATAACCCGGCACTTCCGGCAAGCCGGACAGCAATGTCTTGTGCTCGGCTGCCTGCTGTTTCTGCAGTTGCTCTGTGCGTTTGGCGATGTCCAGCGCAATCAATGAATCCTTGTGCTCCTGAGCCATTTCCGGATGACTCTTGGCCAGTTCGGCCGCATGCTCGGTGCGCCGCTGTTCCAGTGCAAGGAGAAATGCCTTTTGCTGCTCGTGATGCGTTTCGGCAAGGGCTGCCTGCGCTTCACTGCGCTGCGCGTGCACCGGGTCAGCCTGCTCGCGCCATTCGCGCAACAATCGGGTTTCAGGGGTCTCCTGCGTTTCTTTAACGGTTTGGTTCGCTTGCTCCGTTACTTGCTCCATGTCTGACTCCTTGGGTTGATAACTGATAGGGTGCCCATCCGCTAACGCGCTGGACACAGTTGCAGTGATTGCGTTGATTCCGGCATCCCGCAGCTGGTCGCGTGCGTCATACCCGGATGGTGTATCGCCAGATTTTTCCGGCATGGCGATTCGGGATGAAGGCAGGAACTGCGCGGCCTGAAGTGCACAAATCTGCCCCTTGTATTCTGCTTTTTCGCCGTCGTTGTCCGCGTAGATCAGCACATCACCTTGCAAGTATTCCTGCAGGCTGCGTGCCGCTTCCGGCAGGTTCTGTGCCGACATCGCCGCAATGACCGGCAAGCCGGTTGCGTGGTGAATGGCCAGCGCCGTGCCGATGCCTTCGCACAGCACCACCTGCTTTGCGGTTTTGGCCACATCAAACGCCCTGAGCGGCGCTTCTTCATCCGTGCCGGTAATCGGAATTACCGCGAATGCGCCCTTGGTGGGCGTGCCGCTCACAAACCGCTTGTCCGCTGATTGCCCGGGTTCCGCCCAGACGATGCGCTGCATGCCCACCCAGGCAGCATCGCCGTCAGTGCCCACCGTCATCATGGGCACCAGCAACCGCCCGCCGGTCTGTCGCAGGCCGTATGCGGGCAAATCAGGGTTTTTGAGATACGGAAATTCGCTCCCGTCGCGGGCGCGGTTCCACAGTTCAATGGATTCAGTAATGGCGTTGTGTTGGCGCTCGGTCTGCTCTGCACGAAAGGCTTGCCGTTCGGCGTCGATTTTCGCCAGTTCTTCCGGTGTCGGATCGCGTGTGCGTTCCGGCCGGTAGTGCACCGGCCGGCCGTCGCCTTTGAAGTTCAGCACCCATCCGGTGCCGTTTTCGCGCAGCAGATAGCTGGCGTCGTTTTTGCCGGAAGCAGTTTCGCCTACGTCTGCCCGGTGTATCCGGCCATCGGCAACCAGTTTGGCCGGATCAATGCTGATGCCCTGCAGACGGGCAAATTCAAGAAATGAAGTACCCGGTGCCGCTGTTAAACCAGCATGCTCCCGATTTTCTTGCGGTATTCCTCGTCGGTGTTCATGCGATGTGCCGACTCCTGCAGTTCGTCCATGAAATCGTCCATCGGCGTCCGGGGTTCTGGGTGGCTCTCCGCTGGCTTGCCGCCAGGCGTCTGTGTCGAGGTCATTTCGTCTGGTTTCAAGATGTCGGTTGAGTCGTTCTCTGATGTGCTCATAATTTCCCTCAGATTCAAGAATATGGATATGTTCCCATCCACGGCACGTCTTGGGATGTTCAAAATCCCGTTTGTCCCATATCCGTAATTCTACGCTTTCGCCAAATTTCCGGTGAACCGCCGCAAGTCCTTCCGGCAGTCCGCCCTGAATATTGGCAATAACATTGATGCTGGCGCCACGACCAACCTCATCAAATCTTTGCAGGGTATTATCCAACGCCTTTTCCGGCGTGACATGAACCGCAATGATCACCGGTTTGAATCCTGCTTTCAAAACCTGTTCCACCTTGGCCACCGCCGTCACCGGGTCCGCCAATTGCCCTTCATAAACCGCATGAATATGATCAGGCAATCCTTCTCGATCCAATACTGCCGATGTTTTTCCCGCACCAGGCGATCCGGTTAGCAACACCACCTCATTCCTTCCGGCTTGCGGAGTTTCGGCAAGCAACCGGCGGAATTGTTCGCTGGCCAGCACCGCTGCTGTATTATGCACCGGCGTGTTGAACAGGTTTCTGGATTCTCGCGATTCGGCATATTGCTCGAACGTTTCCTTGAATGTGTCCGCACTGACAAACCGGCCCCCCAAAGATTGGGGCAATACTTTGAAACGTTCGATGAATCGCTCCGGATCCGTTTCCACCGCGCGTGCCACACTTTCCTGCACTTCATTCCGGAAATCGTCACTAAACGACACACGTCGAATCTGTTCCATCATGCGCGGCGCTCCACATGAAAACCACCACTGGCCGACCAACCGGAAACAATCGCCACTTCCTCAACCCGGCGGCCAGTAGCCGTGCGCTTGATCGACACCACCACATTTACTGCCTCGGCAATCAGTTCCGGATTCGGCGGAACGCCAGCTTCCTGTATCAGTTGCCCAATACGTATCAGCGCCGCACTGGCGTCATTGGCGTGTACCGTGCCGACGCCACCCGGGTGGCCGGTGTTCCATGCCTTGAGCAATGCCAGTGCCGATCCGTCGCGCACCTCACCGACCACAATGCGGTCAGGGCGCAGGCGCATCGTGGCGCGCAACAGGCGCGTCATGTCAGTGTTGTCGCTGGTGCGAAGAAATACGACATTTTTGGCATTGACCTGCAATTCGCGCGTGTCCTCGATGACCACAATGCGATGATCGTTATCCACCTTGGCCACGCAATCCAAAATGGCGTTGGCCAACGTGGTCTTGCCTGTGCCGGTACCACCACACACCAGCACATTCCGGCGACCCGATACCGCCGATTCAATTGCCCTGCGCTGATCGTCCGTCATGATGCCTTTTGCAACATAGTCGTCCAGCGTGAACACCAATAGAGCCTTTTTGCGCAGGGCAAAGCTGGCGCGCTCAACCAGCGGCGGGATCAATGCCTCGAACCGACTGCCGTCCAGCGGTAATTCACATTCCAGAATCGGATGTTCAGGCGTCACCACCGTTTCCAGCATGGCAGCAACCGTGTTGACGATAGTCAGCGCGCGTACCGGATCAATGGTACCAGTGCATTGCATACCGGCGCCCAAGCGATCCACCCAAAGGGTGCCATCTGGGTTGAGCATGAGTTCGACCACCTGCGGATCGCGCAGGGGTTCGAGGATTTCAGCACCCATCGCGCGGCGCAGGGCTTCGCTTTGTCGGGCATGAGTCAGGTTGGCAGAGGTCATGAATATCAAAAATGGAGATTGATATATCTATTCCGCAAGGTGGACACCCTTACCGCTCAAGATCGACATTTTTACTTTTTGCTGGACGCTTTGACTGTTTTTTGGGCGAAACGTCAGGCGCATTTTCAATCATGGATTTATTTGACACTGGCAAGGCGTTATCCACAGATTCTGTGGAAAACTCGACTGTTACTCTGCCTGCTCCATGGCCATCTTCATAAGCGCCAGTTCCCGTCCGTCGCATTTCAGAATTGGCGGCTCTTTCTGGTCCCACACGATCAGGTGCATTTGACTGCAAAAACATTTGAGCTGGCTGGTGATGAACCAGACCGACGCCGGACAGGTTTCGCACGCCGGCGAGGGATTCTGGCGGTGTTTTGTGTCCAGCATCAGCAAGACTGGACTGATATACAGCGGCTGCCCGTTGTCGC
Organism: Pseudomonadota bacterium; assembly: GCA_021795795.1. The sequence goes on from JAJYPA010000020.1 coordinate 24,444, forward strand.
GGCCGGATTCGATTTCGGTTGATTCGATTGTATTCTGGTCGTGCATTTTGATAGTCCTTTCCATTGAATTGGTTTGATTGCCGTTTTGTTTGCTCATCCGCCACTACAGCCCGCAGATCCTCGTTGGTAACCGTAATTCCAAGCCGAACAGCCTGCCGCGCTGCGCGTTCCCGGAATTCACTGCTGCCGGTAATGTCTACCTTGCCACCATATTTCTGTGCTGCCAGCCGCAATGCGGCCTCCAGGCTGTCATCTGCCTTGTCGTGCATGACGATGCGCGGCCCGGTGTCGGTGAACTTGTCCCGTCCATCACGCCCGCGATAAACCACCATTTGCCGGCGCTGGTCTATGAGCGCATCCAGTGCCGCAAGTGTGTGTCGGCGCAAGGGATCCACTTCCTCACCCTCGATGCCATCGAGTGGTTTGTTCTTTGCCCGTTGTTCGCGATAACGAATGCCGCGCAATGCTGCGAGTGCTGCTTCATCGCCTTGAGCTGCTTCTTTTTCCAGCCAGATGCGCCAGACTTCGGCGCGTGGCAATCTGGCTGTGAGCGACTTGCGCTCGGCAGCCTGCCGCTTTTGTAGTTCCTCGCGTTCCATGGCGGCTTGGCGCGCCCACATTGATAACGCCAATTCAAGACTTTTCCCGCTTTTACGTGCCTGCGCTTTGGCTTCATTGCGCATCTGGCGCTGCTGCACCAGCATGGCGCGGCGTTCCTGATCATGCTGATCCCGCAGCACCTGCCGTTGCTGCGGTTTGGTTTTCTTGATGGATTCCTGCTCTGCCTTGAACCGGTCAGCCAGATTCTGCCGTGCATCCGCGCGCGCCTGCCGGCGAATCGCCCGCTCATCCGGATCGCGTGCCCGAGACGCACGAAAATCTTCATGGGCTTTTTCCGGAGATTCGTTGCGTTGTCGTTCCGCCATCTGGCGTTGATAGATATTGCGTGCGCTTGTCGGCGCTGTCGCCGGCGGCTTATAAGCACCAAGGATTTTTTCCAGCTCTGCCCGACTTGCCCAGCGCCCTAGTTGAGATGCCTTGGCCGCCAGCACGCGCCCGTCATCCAATGTAGTCGTGACAATCATCCCGGAACCTTTTGGCTGGATAATTACCCCATGCTTCTCCATCGTCGCATGCACGTCTTGCCAGGTGACGCCCGTTTTGGCGAGCGTCTGCTTGAGATCGTGCGCCGGATTTTTGGCGATCCAGGACTGGAAGGAATGCTCATCCCCAATGTTTTTCTCTGCGCGCCGGGCACGTTCACTAATCCGCGCCCCATCCTCTTTCAGCAACCCACGCTCGCGACGCTCAGCCCGGCTCATGCGCACGATCTTGGGACCGTCATTCGTATCCAGCGTAATGTATGGCCCGTTGGCGCGCTTGTGGCCAAATTCCAGTTCCAGTTCACGCATGCACTGGTCAAGAATAAAATAGTCCTTCTTGAATGGCGGGCTGATTGCTTTCAGGCTCTCCGGATGTATCCGATTGATGACCAGATGCACATGATCGTTGTCGGTGTCCCGATGGATAGCCCAGGCCGCCTGATGATCGGCATACCCCAGCGCCTGCATGATGTACTTGCTGGCATGCTCAGCTTGTTCCGGCGTCGGATGTTCGTCTTCCTGCCAGTTAATCGCGACGTGGTATACCGGATTGCCGTTGAACCGGCCTTTGTTACGACATTTGAATTCTACGTGATTGAACACGCACGCCAGATCACTGGCGTATGCCGCGCGTTCTTCGTCCGGCATGAAATACAGTTCATCGTCAGACACATTGATATGCCCGGCCTCAATTCGCACTTCTTCAGCCAGCCCACATTCCGGATCGGCGCGCATGATATACCGCATCACAGGATCAAAACCTTTGCTGCCACTGCTATGCTTCAGTGTGATGACTTTCGCAATCATGTCTTTCCGCCGCGCCGAATACTGCGAGCAGTCGCCTGCAACTCCTCAACCAGTCGCCACCATTTCCGCCGATCATCCGCAGTTGCCCAGTCTTTGTCCTTTGGATAGTAATGTTTGAGCATACGACCCACCTGATCGATGCTTTTTGCCGCACCTTCATCTACATTGGATATCACCGGTTTGTTCATGATTCGTTGCCGGATCAGTTCAGACATGTTCATGCCGGCGTGCTGCGCCTGCTTCAGCAGATCGGCATGTTGTGTCTCTGTGATGCGCACGCGCATCACAATTGCCAGTTTTGTTTTGTCCATACCTCTATTCCGCAAAGTGGACACCTGTCACAGTGCTGCACCTGAATTGCACCAGACTTGTCCTGAACGACACCAGGCTTGTAGTTATGGTTGCGCCTGCGCTGCACCAGAGTTGCACCAGAGTTGCACCAGAGTTGCACCAAGAGCAAAGGGACAAAATCCGTACAAGGTAAGGTGATGTAGGACATTCGTGACACGTCTGCGACGCGCCCGAACATCCATACATCCCCACTTGGTCAGGCTCCGCCCGACACCCGACAATCTTCAACGCCTTTGCCGTGCATCCTGTTGTTCTCCGCGGTTCCCTTGTCGCGCCATGTTGATGAACGATGACGGCACCGCCATGCAAACAAACGCACGTCATATACAAACGGCATTACCCGCAAGGTGTCCACCTTGCGGAATAGTGGTATATGCGCCGCATTAATGAGGACCATCAATGGACAAAACCGGAACGCCACCAGACAAACCAGAGTTTGATCCCGTGACAGCAGCGGATCTGCAAGCTGCCGCTTCGGTGAAATTGCAAACGTTGCTCAAAGCGAAGCAGGAAGCGAACAGGGCGTCATCCACCAGAGAGTTTGCCGTGCGATGCGTGCGCGGACTTGAGACCACAGTTCATCAACTCTTCGATGCGGGAGCGAACGCGCAAGAAATCTTGTTGCAACTGATCGAAGTGCTGCCGTCCATTCCTGCGGACGACCTTCGTTATGCATTGAAGGCGACCGGCAGGCGCAACAAACGGTTGCGCGTTTCATCCGGTTCGCCAATCTCGCTGGCTTCACCCGACGCCGAGTCCGTCGGCCAGGAAAAAATCGGGGTGCGGCCAGCACCCAATCCCGCCAAAGAGGCAAAGACAAAATCGCCGTCAAGCACAACTACGTCAGCACCAAAATCTGCCGCAGCCAGCGCCGATCTGCCGGCCTGGGCGGATGGATCGGACAAGCGCGATGACGAGTCTGACGACGATTACCGGCTACGCAAGGAAATCGAAGGGCCGCCTGAAGCCAGGAACAAATTCATTGGCGAACATAAAACCTGATTTTTCTGAAAGGAGAAAATAATGACACAGCGAATTCGTTCTGCTCCCGTAACAGATAGCCACGCTTTAGTCTGTCCGTGGTGCAAAAAACTCGTGCTCCTGATTTATCCCGACCGTTCGGAGGTTCCGGGAGGCGGTTTTTGGCTGCGCGACGGCGACACCATTTACGGATTGTACAATCAGTTGACCGAAGTGCAGACAACACCAAACGCTTTCGCCGACATGTTAATGGTTGGCGGTTGCCGTCATTGCGGCAACGACTACTATGTAATTCAAGCCACTTTTATGAACGCCAAACGGGATGACGCAGAGCCTTATCTTTATTTCAATACAGATCTCGGCTCCGAGCGCAATTATGTGTGCAGTCCGGTGACGCGCATTGAGAACGTGCCAAATCCCTGGGTAATGCAGGAATACAACACGCCTCACGGACTCATGCAGCATCACATCTTTGGGCCATGGGTTTTAGATGACCCCGCTGGTGTTATCGGCCCGTATGGTGTCAGTTCGTGCGGTGGACAAGCCGATCCTTGGGATCACGGAAGGGCTCTGCTTCTCACGCTATGGGACAATTTGCGCGCACTGCATCCTGAAATAGGCTGATGCCAATCTTTTCATTTTTTATCCTCTGAAGGAGTACACCATGCTCAAAACTTTCATCATCGATGGCGACAAGGGTGGCGTTGGCAAAAGTCTCGCCGCGCGCGCACTGGTACACCACTACCTTGCTCAACCGGCAGAAGCGCGTCCGAAGGTCATCGTATACGATGCTGATTTATCGAATCCGGACGTGTGCGGCAAGGGAGGGCTGGAAGCAGGCGCCGGCATCATGGCCACCGCCCTGATCGACCTGTCCACCGAAAACGGCTGGATCGATCTCGGCACTCGCGTATCCACCATCGCGGCCGCCGCAGAAAAATCGGATTACCGCATCATCATCAACATGCCGGCTCAGATCGGCACGCGGGCGTTTGATGGATCCATCCATATCGTCTCGGAAGTGCTGCGCGAAGCCAATGCCATACCGATCTGGATGCTGAGCCGCACGCAAGAGAGCCTGCGCGCGCTCAATTACCGGCTGCGCAACATGCCGGCGCGCTATGAATCCGGCATGGTGATCAAGAACCTGTTTTTTGGCACGGCTGACAAGTTCGCCCTCTGGGCTGTCGATGAACTGCGTGCGCAGCTCGTTGATGGCGGCAGCTGGATTGAATCCGAACTGCCGGAACTCAATGACCAGCTCACCGTCATGATTGGCCGGCGGCCGTTCCATGAAGTCCTGCAATCCGGTATTGACGGCAAATCCCTGCCGTTCGGTTATCGCCTGGCGCTGGAATCCTGGCTGCAACGCTCAAGTACTGCCATGGCCAAGGTCGAGGATATTGGCGGAGCTGAATGATGGCATACACCAACACCGAACAGATATTCATGGATGTGCTGGGCGGAAGATCGCCGTCGCCATCCGAACAGAAACAGATCGACGCGCTGCTGGCCATTCTCATGCGCGCCGGGTTTGTGGTGGATGAACCGTCCAATGCCGCACATGTCACCATGCTGGCATGGGGTTGGGCGCGCGAAACCGGCCGGAATGATGTGCTGACCGCGCTGCACGGCAACAGGCAGGACATGGATGCCAAAATCACGGCAATCCATCAGGGGATCGAGCGACAGTTGGGTGTGATCGATATGGTGCGCGAACTGAAGGATCGCCCACAGCCAAGCCCATCCGTTGACACGGACAGCATTGCTGCGGCGCTCATCAAGGCCATGCCACCTCCAACCGCCTCCATCAAAGTGGACACGTCCCTTCTGAAAAATGCGGTCATGGAATCAGTCAGCAAACTGTGGCTGCTCATCGCCGGGGTCGGTCTGGTTGTTTTCTTCTGGGCGGGCATGGAATGGGATCAACATCAACTGGCGCCGGTAATCGAACAACTGCATCTGCAGAACCAGCAGCTGATCAACAAATTGGCTACCGGGCATCATGCGCATTAAACAATTGCTGCTGCCCGGCCTGCTGCTCGCCGGCGGCGCCATATGGAATGTGTGGCCAGCTGGTGCTGCGGTATTGTCGCTGCTGTTGCCGGCCGGGATTATCCAGGCCGAACGAAAAAGCGCGCGCTGGCTGCTCGCTTTTATCTGGTTCCTTGCCGGATCAGTATCAATCGTACCGGCTGCGGCCGGTTTTTTTGGGTCACAGGCGCTGGGGTTCGGGGTCGCTGCCTGGGTTGCCTCATCGGCGCTGCTTGCGTTGCCATGGGTCATCGCCAATACACCGGCTCGCGCTATTGCAGCCGTGCTGCTCGACGCCATTCCGCCCATCGGGCTGATTGGCTGGCTGTCACCACTTACCGCTGCAGGGTGGCTATTTCCTGGCCAAGGACTGGCTGGCGTTTTGGGGTGCCTGATGGTGATGGCATGGATAGCAGCCGTCGCCAACCAGTGCGCTGGTCACCGGCATTCTCGTGTTTACCTCACGGGTGGCATTCTGGTCGTGTGGAGCGTATTCGTCAACCTGCTTTATATTCCTCCGGCAGCGCCGGCAGGCTGGGTGGGAATACAAACTTCCATTCCACCCAGCAACGGGAATGTTTTCCAGGCGATCACCAATAATCGTGCGTTGATTGCGGCAGGCCAATCGCAGGGTGCTCATGCAAAATACCTGCTGTTTCCGGAGGCTGTACTGGATGACTGGTGGCCGGGCACCAGATCCCAAATTGCAGCTGCTGTACCGCACGGACAAACCTGGATCATCGGTGCAGAAACTCAAGGCGCTGGCGCGAGCTGGGATGCGCTCGTGATTGCGCGTGCGCATCATACAAACCCACGCCCAGTTTTCCGCGCTTCACTTCCCATGCCGGTCAGTATGTGGCGACCGGGTTTTGCTGAAAGTTTTCAGGCGGCTTGGCACGAACCGGTTCAGGAAATTGGCGGCCATCGGGTTTGGGCAAGCATCTGTTTTGACCAAGTGCTGCCATGGGTCTGGATTGATGGGATGATTCAACGTCCGGATCTGGTACTGTTACCCAGTAATGACTGGTGGGCGCAGCCTTGGAATTCAGCGCCGGAGATTCAGAAAGTACAAACAGAGGGCTGGATCAGGGTGATGGGTGTGCCGGCAATTTTTGCGAATAATTCGTTTATGCCAACGTCAAACTGAACACCATCCCCACTCAATTATCAATGACCCGCAAACAGCCAGTTACGGCGCGGCTTTTTTCCCATCGCACCATACGATGCCATGAAAAATACCATGTTTGCTCGTTGGCCCGTCCCGAACAATTCGCAATCCATTTGTGATTCAGTTTACCGGGGAAACCGTACCCACAGAAAAATTAAAAAACGCGGAAACTAAAAATTATATTACAAATCAATATGTTAAATAATTCCTCATGCCGCACGATATTAGCTCCTGTAGTTGACCATCCATCCTGGATACAAACAGAGTGCTCGATTTACGCCTCTTCCTCGCCAACAAGCAAGACACAGAGATCATCTTTTGGAGTCAAAATCGTTGTCTGACGCTTCCCCCTGGTGATACTTACGCGAAGGTTTTGTCGCGCCTGGTCATTGATTTGGTCTTTGGAGTTACCCCAAACAATGCGGTCAAGATTAGCGACAATCTTTCCCTTTACACGCATCGGCCAACCTTCAAAAATTATCACCTCGTCGAACTGCTTCCCTTTCGCCTTGTGCATGTTCATTACGACAACACCAGCCTCCGGCTTGGCACTCGCGGAAAAGTGCTCCTGGACAAATGCTTGCCTGACAATTGACAAGACGTTGCGATACCCATTGTCTCGCCAGTCCAGAGAAAGCTCTTGACGGAGCTGAGTGCCTCGATCCAGTACACGAATATTCTTAACCTCTACTGCGATCTCTTTCAGGCGGGTGCAGGCCCCATTTTCTAGAGCGTGTCTAACTGCTAGCCAGTCTTTGGCTGGATCGCCTGTAAAGACAAGTGCACGCACCTGTTCATACACGACTAGAACGTTAACGAGCACACTATTTCGGCGAATTGCCTTACCGGTGATCCGGCAAGCCAATAATTCGTCATAAGACTTCCGAATATTTGCAGCCTCTTTAAGCGCACCTTGCGTCGGTTCACCGCCACCTTTGCCCTGGAAGTAATTGCAAATCAGGTTAATGAACAGCTCGAAGTGGCGACTTTCCAGGGCGGGTTGCATCAGAAGTGCGATGATTTCTGCAGCAAGAATGGCGGCCTCCATCTCGATAGTAGCGGTATGGTGCACTTCGGCCATCCCAGCCGGGGGTTGACGCAATGCATCCGATACTAGGCGCGTCATCTTCTTGGTCGGAACAAGAATCGCCAGAGACCAGTTGTCGATGCTTTGCGCAATTAGCCGCTGACGGACGGTATATATCGTGGTCACCAACTTAGTCATCGCCGGACCATGGAACGGATCAAAGACATCGAACGCAATACCTTTATATTCCTGCTGACGAAATTTTCCGGTAAGTATGTCATTGCCAAAAATGGCAATTTCTGTCCCCGCGCTTCGATGATTGTCCGTACTTAGGTCAACCTCGGTAGGGGTAAATGCACCACGGAAATGATCGAGGCGAGCAGGGTCTGCGCCGATCCAGTCGTAAATTCGCTGTTCCGGGTCCGCAAGCGCGATCAACCGACAAAATCCACCGAGCGCCTGGATTACATGCCATTGCGTTTCATTCGTATCTTGAAACTCGTCAAGGATAATAACCGGATACATAGCCGCGACAAGACGCCGGATGCGCTCGCTACCATGCAGAATGCTTCCTACATACGGCGCGAAGAGATCGAAGCATATGCGTCCCTCATCCGCAGCTAGGCGAGCGCGTTCCGCCGCTTCGGCGTCCTTTTTGGCTTTCTTTTGTTGATCCGAGAGATTTCTGGCCGGAAAGTTCGACCTAACCCCCGATAGGGATATGGCCTCATTAGGCGGCGTGAGAATCACCAAGCGACGGGGTAGACCGACTAGATAGCCATGCGTTTTGAGAATGCGCCAGAAGAATGCGTGATAGGTATCGACTTCGATGAGGCGCTTCGTGGCGGGCAGAATTTTCTGCTCGTACTCGATGGCCTCTACCACACGGGAAATGGTAGCGCGAGCGAAGCTGAGAAACAGAATCTTCTGACCAGAACGGATATTTTGCTCGGCGATCTGTGCCGCCTTGATGATCGAAATTGTTGTCTTGCCCGAACCTGGCCCTCCCGTGACAATGAGGTGCCCATCCGCCTCCATTGCATCTAATTGGCCTTTAGTCAGTTCCATCGGAATCAGCTTCCTGGTCGGCTCCTGCCTCGGCTGGCGCAACGGCCGCATCATCATTTACAGGAGCGGGCATGCCGGCCGCTTTCAGTTTTAGTGCTGCGTCCCGAAGCCACTCCGGCACTTCAGCTTCGCCACACTGTGCAAGAAAATCGGCAATACCCCAATTGCCCTTCGACCATGCAAAATATGCTGCGAGTGCGTCTGCCGGCTGCGCCTCCGGGTCTGGGTATTTCTGGGCCAAGTGTTGCGGCCAATCCAGCTGCTTTGCGAATCGCTTTAGGGCCTCTGCCGTAGTGCCTTTCAAGACCAAATCCTCAAAGCCCTTTTCGTCATGCATTAGAAGCAGTTCGACCTGCGCCTCAATCAAAGTTTTGTGCGCATCCTCTTGTTTGTCGCAAATCGCGAAGGTACGCTTTCCCAGCGCTCTATATAGTTGGGCCATACCGGGGACGTTTTTCTCGCCATCTGCATCAACAGTGCATATTCCAAGAGCTTCGAGCGAAAGGTATTTCCCGGGGTTGAGTTCTGCGAGGCGGCGGCACACAACCGGAAAAGCTGAATATTCAGTAGGCCCTTCCGCAAGAAGAACTCTGCGAGCAAGTAAGCCCTCGCAGAATCGAGTGCGGAATTCCTGCCTGTAGCGCTTCGGCTTCACATTTTCAGGTAGTTCAATAGCCCTCTGTGCCAATTGCCCCTCAGCATCGCGTACGAGGACGACAGTCTCTTCAGTTGCGAACTCTTCAAGCACATAGGGCGAATGAGACGTAAAAAGGGTTTGCGACGCGAGCTTGCGTACTTCATGGACAATTCGTTTCTGCGCATATGGAGGTATTGCCGTTTCCGGCTCTTCCATGGCAAATATAACGTTTTGCTTGCTTTCAGCAATTTGGGACAGCATGGCAAGGACAAGCATATTGATAGTGCCCGTGCCTTGGCGATAAAAAGGTGCCGCATGATCGCCATCACCTGTGGCGATGAAGGCCGTAATTACCTTTCTCAGATGTTCGCGTGTAAGAGTTGACACCTTGAGATGAGGCTCTACGCCCCATTCCTTTGGAACATATTTCTGGAGTGCAGTGTTAATGCTCTCTAATACAGGGGAAATTCCCAGCGCAGGATCACTTGCAACCGACAAACCTGAAAGAGTAGCAAGGGTATCCTCCCACATCTGCGGACGGACCTCCTTCAAGCGCAAAATGATGTCGAGCAAGCTACCACGCTCCAAGCTCAAGGCCCGGGAACCGGTACGGATGGAACGGAGGTACAGGAAGCCACAAAGTTGCTTATGTTTTCTGGAAAACGGTTCCGGTTTGTCACCTTCGGTGAGGCTGCGAGTGAAGTAGGTCGCACCCTCGAAATCGTCTTCATCTTCGTCGTACCATCCATGAAACGTGACACGGAGCGCCTCCGTAATCGAAGCAGTATCAACGCCAGCGGGATTGGGATCGTCGTAAAACTTGCGCGCCACTGAGTCCCAGAATTCGATGTAATCACCGAATTTTCCCTTCTGTTCCTCGGTAAGGTCCGCAATAGTCGCCTCTATAACAATTTTTGGTGCGGTAGCTTCGGCAACTTTTGCATCAGCTCGGGGTGGAGCATCGTCGTCGGACGCCACCGCACCTTCAACGTTTGGCGGAGGTGCACCAGGTGCGCGAGTGTAGGCGCCTCTGAAGAAATCGTGTTCATCAATTGAAGGTTGGCGATTCAAACGATCAGGCCCTAGAACCAAGTCTAGAGCCTCCAATATTGTGGTCTTGCCGGTGTTGTTATCGCCGATGAGAACACCATGCTTAGGGAATAACAGCTTTGCCTGCTTAATACCCCTGAAATTCTCGATTTCTACTAGGGCTACACGCATGTTTTTCCTCTCTCCCAAAACATATAATTAGCTTGCCGTATCCGTCAAAAAAAGTGCCAAAGGTCCAATCTCACACGGTCGCCAGTTCGGAATTCGCTTTGTCAGGTTCGTCGGCAACATCACCTGCCTTCGGCCCCACGGCCAAACGGATGGCATCGAGATCAACCTTGATGTCGTCAAAGCTCAAGTCATCTGCCGCACGAGCAATCAAGGTTTGCGCTGCGCCGATAACGAAGCGATCACCAGCTGAGATTTGCAGACCAGCCGCTTGCAGCCGGTCCGACAAGGTGTCGACGGTCAAACGCACGTCGTTAATCGCAAGCGATTGATACAGCGCAAACGCCTTCTTGCGACAGACGAGGATCGCGTCGAGGCTGATTGGGTCTTTCGCGGCCGTCTTGGGACTTGCTGCGCGCAGCTCGGCATGGACAGGGTGGGCAGCTACCACAGCCAGGCCGGACTTGTTAATCGCCTCGTAAATCGCCGCCCAACCCTCGGCTCGCGAGTGATGGAAGCTGAACACTAGCACACCATCGTCCTTAAGTACCCTACACGCCTCGGTGAACACTGAGGCGAGCTGTCGTGCGAACACGCGGGGGTCTTTGTGCTGTACTTCGCCCTCGTCGGACGAGTCTTCGCGGGCCATCCACTGGTAGCGGTCGCGCAGCACTGGCGACAGCCAAGCGAAGAAAAAATCACTCAGCTCGGAGTAATGAACGAAGTCGAAATACGGCGGGTCGGTCACAACCGCATCCACCGACCCTGCAGGTACTGGCAGTTTGGAGCTATCGCCGTTCAGGATCAGCAGACCATGATCGGCCGCGTTCAGTTCAGCCCATGTCTCGACGCGGCGCGCCTTGATTGGGTTGCTGGCTATTGTCTTGCGAGAACCTACACGGCCACCCATTAAGTCGTACACGAATTCAATCTCAAAGGGTTCATCAAGATAGCGCTTGGCGCGCAACAGCCGCGACTCGAATAAGGTACAGAAAGTGCCGCTGCTCTTGTCGGTGCCCCAGACTGAGTTTTCAAGCGGCGTGCGCTCGGGCTTCAGGATGTGATTCGAGAACATATGCCGGACGGCTCCAGTGCCCTCACCCTTGAAACTGCAAAACAGGTTGTTGAACTCCAAGGTGCTGGAGAATAGACAAAGCATTTGCTTTTGCACCATAAGGTCGTCGATGCGGAGGATTTCCCGCAGCAGTAGGCCGAGGCACAGCAATTGACGTGCATTGAAGAAGTCACGCCACCGCGTGTAGCCGTAACCACGCGCCTGGTCGGTGTTGTGACCAGATCGAACGCCAGTTTCTGGCAAGGGTAATGTCTCGCTGGCAAGCCGTTCCTGTGCCTCCTCGTTGAGCGCCAAGTCCTCGTCACGCACAGGCAGATAGACCTTCGAGCCGTCTGCGCGCAGCGCCATCATTGCGTACATACGATGGATGGGTGCCGTGCCGTCCTTGGGCAGAAGCTCTTTGATACGGTAGCGCTGACCTCCTTTGGCAGTAACGTACTGTCCAGCAGCTGGACCTTCCTGCGGGTTGAAGTGATAGCCACAGTGCTGGCAATGGAGGTCGGTCGCGTCGTAGCGATCCTCCAACACGCCCCAGCAGCCCGGACACACAATCTGCGCTCGCGGCTTCTTCTTAGGGTAAGCATCCTGGGAGAACACGTAGCGTGACAATAAAGGGATAACTTCGCCTTCGGGCGTCGTCACCATCTTGACCCAGAAATAGTACAGCACGGGAATCAGTTCGCCCGTTTGCGGATCGCGGGTCTGGTAATAGCGGCGAATCTCTGGAGCTACGTCGCGTTCAAGCTGCTCGAAAGCGGTTCGGAGCTGAGCTTCTGACGCTGGCGTGAACGCCTGGCGGACAAGGAAGGTGCTGACAGGGTTGATGTCGCAACCGATGGCCTTAGCTCCGAGCTTCACAGTCTCGCCCAGCGTGGTGCCACTGCCCATAAAAGGGTCGAGCACCACTTTCCCGGCCAGATCATGCGTCTTGTAAAACTGCGCCCAGATATCCGTACCAGGCTGGCTCAACGCGCCCAGGACGATGCCACGAAACACCGACCCGAGCCGGGTCGCCCACCACTTATGGATGTGGTAGATCGGCCGATTGATCTCCTTTCGCCAGCTTTCTTGCTCCGCGATCTGGCTGATCTCGACCAGCGGGAAGTCACACTCCAGCGCGGTCGCTGCGGCCGGATGGACGAGCCCGATCTTGTCGGTGATGCTGTTCATTCACATCCGTCCTCAGGCTGGTAGTTCTCGTCGGGCTGCACGGGAGTGCCGGTCATCGCGACAGGCTTGCTGGTCTGGCCCTTGAGGCGGTACGCCACGAATCGATGCTGAGTGCCTGCGCTGGGATTTGGCACGCGCTCTGCGCGCAGTTCGTTCGTGCGTAGGTCGAAGTTGTAGCCAACCACCAATGTCTCGGCCTCGACACGGGTGAGATTGCCCACCACCTGGTAGCGATCATCAGTGTCGAAGTTTTCCGGAAGAATCAGGGTCATCAGTCCGGTGGTGCCTTCAGTCAACGCAAATGGTGTGGGCGCGACATACATCTTCCGGTCACGGATCATGATGTCCCCATAGGTTCCAAAGCCCTTCACGCTCTTGTTCTTGTGGACATAGTTATGGTCGGCGTTGAGGAAATCGCCGTGGCACACCACGAGGTCAACGACAGGATACTGCTTTCGACCGCTGCTCTGGTCGGCATAGACAGAGAGGTCAGCCGGGTATCGGCCGAACACGTAGAAGATTTGGCGGCCGTTGTGGTAGCCGGTCGGCACCTGACTGTTCGAATCATAATCCTTCTCGCGACCAGGCCATGCAAGCCCTTTGATTTCGTAGCCCTCGGTGTACTCGACCAGACAGAAGTCGGGGTAGGTATTGCGACCAGACCCCTCGAAGTGGAGCGCGAGCTTTTGCAGACGTTGCTGAAACCAGTTTTGAAAGTGAAATTCTTTGTCCTTGGCGGATACGGATTCGATCAGCTCCCCGGCTTGTACGGCTAACACGCATTGCTCGAACACGTCGAAGCAGGTTGTCTTTTTGGTCATCTTTTTGTTATCCCTTCAAGGTTCAAATTGCCATGCTCGGCTGTACTACGCCGCAGTGCTTATAGATCGTGGTGCGCGATACCCCATAGTCACGCGCCAGCTCAGCGACACTGGTATTCGGATCACGCAAAAGCGTCTTGATGTGCCTAATCTGCTTCGCATCCAGCTTAGGCTTCCTACCGCCCACACGGCCACGGGCACGGGCGGCTGCAAGGCCAGCTTGGGTGCGCTCCCGAATCAGGTTGCGCTCGAACTCTGCCAACGCTGCGAATAGGTGAAACATTAGCTTACCCGAGGCGTTCGTCGTCTCAATCTTCTCGGTCAATGATTCGAAGCCAATGCCCTTCTCGACCAATTCGGTCACTATGCGCACGAGGTCTGGCAGGCTACGTCCCAGGCGATCCAACCGCCAGACGACAAGGGTGTCACCCTCCCGCAGGTCGGCCAAGCACTCTTCGAGCTGAGGACGGGCAACCGTGGACTTACCACTCGCGGTGTCTTGGTAGACACGCTGACACCCAGCGCGCTCCAAGGCATCCGCCTGAAGCGCAGTCGTTTGATCGTCAGTTGACACTCGGGCATAGCCAAAACGCAACTTTCCCATACGTTTTCGCTCCATAGAAAACTGAACGGGTATTTTAACACTTAAGGTGGCCTCCAGCCAATGAAAAGGGCAGCTCTCAGAGCTGCCCAAGAAATGACCATTTAACAAACAATCCTCATCTATTGGTCAACAATATCAATTTTTGACACGACCAATTCCGTCAATAACCAACCCATGTTCAACAGCCCGATAAATTGCCATATTGATGATAGCCGCGCGGGATTGCCCAAGCTCGGCGGCAAGTTCATCTACCTTCTGTAGCAAGGCTGGAGCTATGGTCAGACTGATTTGCTGTTTGTTGCCCTTCTTGACGCCTCTTGTCCGTGCAGCATCAGGCGCACCCGAAATGAACGTATCGGCCGCTGCTGAGGAATCCGGTATTTTTGTCTTCGGCTTCGTTATTGCCATTGCATGCCCTATCAATACTTTTCCGATATTGTTTCAATATTAAAACAATGCGGCAACAAGTGCATTTAACTCTTCCACCGCCTTCTTGTCCATCGGTTTTTGTTCCAGCACGGACAACCCTGCGCCAGCGGCATTGGCAAATGCCTTACGGCGGCGAATCGGAGTCGCCAGATACTCAAACTGAGGAACATCACTTACAGCTGCAGCCGCCTCCAGATTGTCGCTGGAAGACTCGCCGGGATCAGCACAGTTCAGGATTGCCACAGCTCGCAACCCATCCCGCACACTGCGCGCTTCATCCACCAGTATGGCGATATCGTTGAGTGCCCATACGTCATAGCTACGCGGCTGGAATGGAACCAGCAACACATCCGACAGCACTAGCGCCGCCCGAAGCGCTGACGAGTCGCGTCCGCCGGCATCGATGATAATGTCGTCGAATTTGGCTGCCTGCTGCTTGACCTGGGCGCGCAATGTCGGTCCATCGGGATAACTCGCACAAGCAATGCCAGGCTGACTTCCAGCCTCCGCCCGGATACTGATGGCAGTTTGCGCTGTGCCTTGACGATCACCATCAACCAGCCAGACATCGCGCCCCTGCAGCGCGCGTGCAATGGCGAGATTCACAGCCAGGGTGGTCTTACCCACACCACCTTTTGTGTTGCCAACTGTGAGTATCATATTAATCCTTTTTTAATATTAAAACGATACTATTAGTATATCGTTTAGGTTGTGTATGTCAATTATTTACGGTGAAAACATGCCCGATCTTGCCGGGCATCAAATGCTGCATGAAACCGAAGATCAAGCGGTTTTCAGTTCCCATTTTGTCCCGAGCTTGGCTTCATCCTTACGATCCGGCCACCACGCCGATTTGCAATCGCCACAACGGAAATATGCCTTTCCACCCTTGGTTTCATTTTTGAACGTCGGTTTCTTGCAGGCCGGGCATTTTGGTCCACCGGCAGCCGGAGCAGCTTTTTGGCCAGCGCCGCCTTCCGGCTTGTCCTCAAACTGCTTGCCTGGCTTGCCGCCATCGTCTGCGAAAGCAGCATTACAATCCTGACAGCGATGATACGGTTTTCCGGCTTTGCTGGTGATCTGAACGCAGCGCGTGCCCTGACAGGCTGGACAGGCATGCATGATAACTTCTCGATCCAGCAGCTTGCCTAGCAACAACGTGCGCGTGTAACCACGCACCGCTTCGATCTCATGCTCCAAAAACGCATCAAGTGATGCGCGACCCGCCGCGATGTCCGCCAGCGCATCTTCTTGCAGGGC